>NZ_JBFAUZ010000084.1:0-25228 GCF_040679555.1 Spirillospora sp. NPDC052242 | reverse complement strand
CCGGTGCCTCAAACGCTACGTCGCACGCGAGCTCTTCCAGATCATCACCGCTCACGATCTCGAACTCGCCGCTTGACATCCATAAGAGCATCCCCCGGCCGGGACGCCCGAACCGCCGCACACGTCCACCACGGTGCGGCGGTTCGGGCGTCCCGGCACCGGACGGACGGACGTCAGGACCGGGCCGTCAGGGGCGGGCGCGCCCCGACGGGCCCACCGCCCCACCGGCATCGGCGGCATCGGCGGTGGTCCCTTCGACCAGACCGGCCTCGTAGGCCACGATCGCCGCCTGCACGCGGTTCCTGACCTCCAGCCGCGTCAGGATGGCGCTCACGTACGCCTTCACCGTGCCCTCCACCACGTGGAGCCGCTGGGCGATCTCGGCGTTGGACAGCCCGCCGCCCACCAGCGCGAGCACCTGCCGCTCCCGCGGCGTCAGGTCGGCGACGCGGCGCCGGGCCCGGGCCTCCTGCGACATGCGGCCGCCGCGCAGCTCCCCGATGACCCGGTGCGCCACCTTCGGCGACAGGTACGCGGCCCCGCCCGCGACCGCCCGCACCCCCGCGATCAGCTCGTGCGGGTCGCCGGACTTCAGCAGGAACCCGCCCGCGCCGCCCGACAGCGCCCGGACGATGTACTCGTCCTCCCCGAACGTGGTCAGCATGACGATCCCCGTGCCGGGCGCCGCGCGGCGCAGCTCCTCCGCGGCGGCCAGCCCGTCCAGCCGCGGCATGCGGATGTCCAGCAGCGCGACGTCCGGCCGGTGCGCCAGCACGCCCTGCACCGCCTCCCGCCCGTCGGCGGCCTCGGCGACGACCTCGATCCCCGGGTCGGCGGCCAGGATCGCCCGCACCCCCGCCCGGATCATGGCCTCGTCGTCGGCGAGCAGTACGCGGATCACGGGGTTTCCCTTCGTTCGTCGAGCCGCCGCGACAGCACCGAGGTGCTGTAGGCGTCCTTGGTGATGAGGCGTCCATCGGCGAAGCACAGCCGGTAGACCCATTCGGTGCCCAGCAGGTTGGCCTCCGGGCTGTAGTAGCGGCAGCGGGCGCCCGGCGGCTCGGGCACCGTCTCCCGGACGACGCCGGTCCCGGCCGTCTGCACGGACGGCAGCGCCCGCTCCACGTCCTCCCGGTCGCCGCCGACCCGCAGTGCCCGGTAGTCGGCGGGTTCCAGCACCGAGTTCAGCGTCACGTACACGTGGTGGCCGACCATCACGGCGCCCAGCAGCGCCAGCAGCGCCGCCGGGACGACGATCGCGGTGATCAGTCCGCGGCGCACCCGGCGGCGCGCCCACTCCAGGTACCGCGCGGACTCGCTCACCGGCCCCGCGCCCTGGCCACCGTGCTCACCGGGAGGCAACCCGAACGTGGCGCGCAGCGCCGAACCGGCCGGCGTCCCGGCACCCGCGGACGGGGCGGGCGCCGCATGCCGCGCGCGTCCGCCGGGCCCCTGCGGGACCGCGGGCAGCCGCGCGGTGACCCGGAAGCCGCCGCCGGGCACCGGCCCGGCCTGCAGCACGCCCCCGACGAGCCGGACCCGTTCGGAAAGCCCGGTCAGCCCCCGCCCGCCCCCGGACGGCAGCAGCGGCGCCCCCTCGGGCGTCGGCCCGTTCACGACCGACACCTCGATCACCTCCCCGGCGGGACCGTCCGGGAGCCCGTCGGCGGCGTCGGCGGCGCGGTGGGACAGGCGCACGGTGACGGCGGCGCCCGGCGCGTGCTTGGCGGCGTTGGTGATCGCCTCCTGCACCACCCGGTGCGCGGCCAGCCGCACCATCGGCTCCGCCGCGAGCAGCGCCGCCACCCCGCCGCCGTCCAGCTCGTCCGCGGGGTCGCCGGCCGGGTCGACGTCCAGGCGGACCGGGACGCCCGACGCGCGGGCCCGCTCGACCAGCTCGGGGATGCTCTCGCGGCCCGGCCGCGTCGGCGCCTCCGGCGCGGCGCCCGCGGGCGCGGCCGCGTCCTCGCGCAGCACCCCGATGATCTCCCGCAGATGCTCGGTCGCCTCCGCCGCGCCCGCGCGCAGCTCCGCCGCCGCCTGCCGGTGCCGCTCCTCCAGCCCCGGCGCGACCTGCAGCGCGCCCGCCCGCACCGCGATCAGCGCCAGCTCGTGCCCGAGGGAGTCGTGCATGTCCTGCGCGATGCGGGCCCGCTCGCGCAGCCGCTCCTGCTCGGCGATGATGCGCTGCTCGCGCTCCAGCCGCTCGGCACGCTCCCAGCCCGCCCGCACCAGCTCCTGGTACTGCCGCCAGTAGCGGCCCATCAGCCACGGCAGGACGCCCAGCAGCACCAGCCACACCGTGCTGGGGAACCAGACCGTCACATCGAGGTCGCGGACGATGCTCAGCGCGACCCCGCCCGCCAGCACGAACGCGAACCCCCACAGCACCGGCCGCGACCGCTGCGACCGCAGGCCCGTCAGATAGGCCAGGACGGGCATGGCGAACACGAAGTTGCCGTGCAGCGCGGTCGTCGAGATGCCCAGGATCAGCGCCGCGATCGGCAGGGCCCGCGACATCGCGACCACCACCGCCATCACCGCGATCCCGGCGATCTGCAGCCACCAGCCCGCCGAGTCCGGCTCGATCGGCGCGATCGAGTTGATCGCCGGGGGCAGCACCAGGACGGCCCACAGCAGCGTGTCGCGCACCCTCATCGCGCGCGTCGGCCGCCGCACCGCCTCCCGCACCGCGCCCATCCCCGCCGCGACCCTGGCCGCGATCGGCACGCGCACCGGAGCGGGCGCCGCCGGATCTGGAGGCGCGTCCCGTCCGGAACCCTCGTGGACACGGGATGCGTAGTCGTTCACCCGCCCACGTTACAAGCGGGACGATCTGCGCTGATACTGACGAAAGTCAAGGTCCACGGCCCTCTCCCCCCGCCCGCTCCCCGGCCCCGACCACCCGGCCCGTCCGCCAGAATCCTGCCCGCAAGATGCCTGCGTCCTTCCCGCGCCCGGTCACGGCACCGAGTCACGGCACCCTTTCCCCCTTGCCGGTCACGCACCGAGGTCACGGCCCCCTCCTCCCAGCCGTCACATGGCCGGGCACCCGGCCGGTCACGTGGTGGGGGCGGACTCAATTACGGTTGGCCCGTGACCACCCCACCGGCCCTCCCCCCGGACGCTTCCGCAGACGCCTCCCCGGGCGATCCCGCGGGACGTCCCGAGGCGGGGCGCCCCGACCGGCGCGGGCGTCCGCTCGTCCGGCGGTTGCGGGGGCGCGCGGCGGCCCTCGGCGCCGACCCGGGGACCGGCCCCGCCACCGGCTCGCCGACCGGGGCCCGCGCCGCGGGACGGCCGGTGGTCCCTCGCGGCGACGCCGTGCTCGCCGCCGTCGCGCTGCTGGTCACGCTGGGGCTGAGCATCGCGGCCGTCCGGCCCGGCGACCGGGACCTGTGGCCGGCCGGCGCCGCGATGATCGTCGCGGTGACCCTGGCGCTGGCCGCGCGGCGGCGCCACCCCGCGATCGTGCTGGCCGTCGCGATCACGGTGCCGCAGGTGTACTACCCGCTCGGGTACCCCGACGGGCCGATCATGTTCGTCTCGTACATCGCGCTGTTCAGCGCGGCGGTCGAATGCCGGCTGATCGTGTCGCTCAGCGCGGTCTTCGCGGCGAACGCCGGGTTCATCGTGGCGTCGGTGCTGTGGGGCGACACGGTCTCCGACCCGGACGCGCCGCTGGACGCCCAGGGGCTGGCCGCGTTCACCCTGGGCCTGCTGGCCACGGTCGGCGCCGGGCAGTACATCCGCGGCCGCCGGGCGCAGGCCGAGGCCGCCGAACGGCGCGCGGCCGCCGCCGAACGCGACCGCGAGCAGGAGGCGCGGCGCCGCGAGACGCAGGAGCGGCTGCGGATCGCGCGGGAACTGCACGACGTGCTGGCCCACCAGATCTCCCTGATCAACGTGCAGGCGGGCGCGGCGCTGCACCGCCGCGACGACCCCGAGCGCGCCTACGCGGCCCTCGAGGCGATCAAGGCCGCGAGCAAGGAGACGCTGCGGGAACTGCGCGGCGTGCTGGGCGTGCTGCGGCAGGTCGACCAGGACGACGACGCCCCGGCCGGGATCGGGGACGGTCGCGCGCCGGGCGGCAGCCCGGTCGCGCCCGTGCCGTCGCTGGCGCGCGTCGGGGAACTGCTGGAGCAGACGGCCGCGGCGGGGCTCGTCGTGCGGCGCGCGGGCGACCTCGCGGCCGCCCCCGACGAACCCGCGGCCGACCGGGCAGGGCTGGCGGGGCTGCCCGCGCCGGTCGGCCTGGCCGGGTACCGCATCGTGCAGGAGGCGCTGACCAACGCCGTCCGGCACTCGGGAGCCGAGGAGGTCACCGTCGAGATCCGCCGCACCCCCGCCGCGGTGATCGTGCAGGTCGTCGACGATGGCGACGGCGCCCCCGCGGCCGCCGCGGACGCGGGCGGGGGCGGGGACGGCGGCGGGAACGGGCTGCGCGGGATGCGGGAGCGCGCCGTCGCCGTCGGCGGCGAGCTGACGGCCGGGCCCGCCCCCGGCGGCGGCTTCCGGGTGTGGGCGCGGCTCCCGCTGGGCCGGCCGCCGGACGGCGCGTCCGGGACCCGCGGCCGGGCCTGACCCGGCGGCGGGACGCACGACGCGCCGGGCGGGCGCGGAAACGGGTGAGCGCGGCGCGACGGGCGCCGCTGAAGGAGGAGATGGCGTGATCCGGGTAGTGCTGGCCGACGACCAGACGCTGGTGCGGGCGGGATTCCGGTCGATCCTGGAGGGCGAGGACGACATCGAGATCGTCGCCGAGTGCGGCGACGGCGAACGGGCCGTGCGGCAGGCCGCCGAGCTGCGGCCCGACGTGGTCCTGATGGACATCCGCATGCCCGTCCTCGACGGGCTCGAGGCCACCCGCCGCATCACCGGCGACCCCCGCCTCGACGACGTCCGCGTGGTGATCCTGACGACCTTCGACCTCGACGACTACGTCTACGGGGCGATCAAGGCGGGCGCCAGCGGCTTCCTGGTGAAGGACACCGAGCCGCCCGAGCTGATCCACGGCGTGCGGGTCGTCGCGCGCGGCGACGCGCTGCTGGCGCCCACCGTGACGCGGCGGCTCATCGCCGAGTTCGCGTCCCGCATCGGCGCGCCGCCGCCCGCCGCGCGGCTCGACGCCCTCACCGACCGGGAACGCGAGGTGCTGGCCCTGGTGGCGGCGGGACTGTCCAACGAGGAGATCGCCGGGCGGCTGGTGCTGTCCCCCGCCACCGCGAAGACCCACGTCAGCCGTATCCTGGCCAAGGTCGGCGCCCGCGACCGGGCGCAGCTGGTCGTCTTGGCCTACGAGACCGGCATGATCCGCCCCGGCTGGCTCGGCTGACCCCGCCCCCCGGCTGAAACACGTCGGTCAGGGTGCAACCGGTCCGGGCGGCGCGGTGTTGAACAGAAGTGACGGTAACACGGAGGCACCGGCGATCGGCGACGCATCGGCGGCCCGCGACGTCCCGGCCCCGCCGGACGAACGCGGCGCCGAGGTCGCCGCGGCCCTCGCCGGCGACCTGGACACGGGATTCGCGGTGCTGTACGAGGCGTACCGGGGCGTGGTGTTCTCCACCGCGCTGCGGCTGTGCGGCCGGTGGGCCGAAGCGGAGGACCTGGCCGCCGAGGCGTTCCTGCGCGCCTACCGGGCGCTGTGCGGGTACGAGCCGGACCGGATCGCCGAGTTGCGGCCCCGCGCCTGGCTGCTGACGATCCTGATGAACCTGTGGCGCAACGGGCTGCGGTCGGCGGCGCGGCGGCCGCGGCCGGGCCCGCTGGAGGACGCCGGCGACCCGCCCGACCCGGCCGAAGGCGTCGAGGACGCCGCCGCGCGCCACGAGACCGGCCGGGAACTGGCCGCGCTGCTGGCCGGCCTGCCCGAACGGCAGCGCGCCGCCGTGGTCCTGCGGCACGTCGCCGACCTGCCCGTCGCCGAGATCGCCGACGTGCTCGGCCTGCCGCAGGGCACCGTCAAGTCGCACATCTCCCGCGGACTGGCCCGGCTGCGCGCCGCCCGCGAGAACGACCAGGGGACGCGGCGTCCCGCACAGCGAGGGGGCAACCGATGACCCGCACCGATCCCGCGAACGGCACCCCGGACCGCCCGGCCGGGCCGACCGTCCCCGCATCGGCCCCCGACCCGGCGGCCGACTTCGCCGGCGACCTCTCCGCGGACCTCGCCGGGCTGGCCGCCGACGCGCCCCCCGGCCTGCTGGACCGCATCGCCGCGCGCCGCGCCCGCGTCCCCGGCCCCCTGCCCGACCTGCACGTCGCCTTCACCGACCGGGGCGTGGCGTTCCTGCGCGCCGGACTGGACGCCGACGCGTTCACCGCCGCGTTCCGCGAACGGTTCGCGCGGCCGCTGCTGCCCGCCGACCGTCCCCCCGCCGGGCTGGTGCCCGCGCTGCGCACCGGCCGCGCCGCCGGGGTCCCGCTCGACCTGCGCGGCCTCAGCGAGTTCGAGGCCGCGGTGCTGCGCGCCGCCGCCGCCATCCCGCGCGGCCAGACCCGCCCCTACGCGTGGGTCGCGCGCGAGGCGGGCCACCCGCGGGCGGTGCGGGCCGCCGGGACGGCGCTGGGCCGCAACCCCGTCCCGCTGCTGATCCCCTGCCACCGCGTCACCCGCTCCGACGGGTCCGCCGGGCAGTACGTGTTCGGCGCCGACGCCAAGCTGCGGCTGCTGCGCGGCGAGGACGTCGACGTGGACGCCGTCGCCGACCTCGCACGGCACGGCACCCGGCTGATCGGCAGCGACACCACCGGCATCGTGTGCTACCCGACCTGCGGCGACGCGCGCCGCATCACCCCCGCACACCGCCGCGGCTTCGCGAACCTGGCCGCCGCGCGCGCCGCCGGGTACCGGCCGTGCGCCCGCTGCCGCCCCGCCTGACCCGCCCCCGCGCACGCCCCGTCCCGGACCCTCCGCCGGGGCCTCCGCCGGGGCCGCGCATAGTTCCGCACATGGCGGGAATGGGGCGTCCACCTGCGGGGACGACCCAAGGAGGGGAACGAGCATGCGCGTCGTCGTGATCGGCGCCACCGGCAACATCGGCACCAGCACCGTCCGGGCGCTGGCCGCCGACCCGGACGTCACCCGGATCACCGCGCTGGCCCGCCGGCTGCCCGGCACCGGCGCCGGCGACACCGACAAGACCGAATGGGTCGAGGCGGACGTCACCGACAGCGACCTGGTCGCGCCGATGCGCGGCGCCGACGCGGTGATCCACCTGGCCTGGCTGTTCCAGCCCACCCACCGCCCCGCGGTGACGTGGGACGCCAACGCCGTCGGCAGCGCCCGCGTGTTCGACGCCGCCGCCGAGGCGGGCGTCCCCGCGCTGGTGTACTCCTCGTCGGTGGGCGCCTACTCGCCGGGGCCCAAGGACCGCGCCGTGGACGAGTCGTGGCCCACGCACGGCTGGCCCGGCGCCGCCTACAGCCGCGAGAAGGCCTACGTCGAGCGGCTCCTGGACGCGTTCGAGGCCGCCCACCCCGACCGGCGCGTCGTGCGGATCCGCCCCGGGTTCGTGTTCGAGCGGCAGAGCGCCGCGCAGCAGCGGCGGCTGTTCGCCGGACCGCTGCTGCCCGGCCGCCTCGCCCGCCCCGACCGCATCCCGGTCGTCCCGGACATGCCCGGCCTGCGGTTCCAGGTGCTGCACTCCGCCGACGCCGGCGAGGCGTTCCGGCTCGCCGCCGTCCGGGACGTGCGCGGCCCGTTCAACATCGCCGCCGACCCGGTCATCGACGCCGCCGAACTCGCCGACATGCTGGGCGCCCGCACCGTGCGGGTCCCGCAGCGGGGCGTGCGGGCCGCGCTCGCCGCGGCGTGGGGCATGCACCTGGTGCCCGCCTCGCCCGGGCTGTTCGACCTGGCGATGGAACTGCCGGTCATGGACACCGCGCGGGCCCGCACGGAACTGGGCTGGACGCCGCGGCACTCGTCCCGCGAGGCGCTGCTGGAGTTCCTGGAGGGCCTGCGCACCGGCGCCGGCCGCGACACCCCGCCGCTCGCGCCGGGCACCGGCGGCCCGATGCGCGCCCGCGAGTTCGCCACCGGCGTCGGCCGCCGCCCCTGACCGCGCGCACGGCCCCGACCGCACGCACGGACGGCCCGGCGGCCGGGCCCGCGGCCGCGTCTCACCGACCACACCGACAGCCCCGGCCCCGGGACGCGCCCCGGGGCCGGGCCACCCGAGGAGGGCACTCATGGCCACGATCACTTCCGCGCACCTGCACGACCTGCTGGCCTCCACCGACCGCGACGCCGCGCTCGTCGTCATCGGGGGCCGGGCCGCCGTGGTCCCGTCGTCGCCCACCCGGACCGGCGAACCGGACGACGCCATGGTCATCACCACCCGCGACGCCGTGATCGCCGAACTCGACACCGGCGCGAACGAGGAGCAGATCGAGCAGCTCGCCCAGCGCCTCGACGTCGCCCTGGACAGCCTCGGCGGCTGACACCGCCCCCGGCCCGGCCTACACCTGCACGGCCCCGGGCAACAACCCGGCCGGGACGGCCCCGTGCCGTGGCGTCCGGGCCGTTCGTGTGCGTTCCGTGCGCCCGGTTGCTGCGCGGCCCGGGTCCGTAGGCCGGTGACGTGAGCGGGCAGATCCTCGCGGCGGTGCCGCCGCAGCGGATGAGCGGTGCGGCGGCGTCCGCGGATGTCGAACGCGGGAGGTCGCGCGGAACGACCACCGGCCGTTCGTGGACCCGTTCCGCAGCCACCACCGGACCGTGCCTCCCCGGCCGATCGTCCCGATCGGTCAGTTCCCTCCGCTTTCCTCCCCGCCGCTCTCCTCCGAGCCCGCCTCGGCCGAGCCGTCCGCCCCGCGGGACGGACGCGCGGGGCGGGCCCGGCGGCGGTGGCTGGTGTCGCAGAACGGGTAGGCGCGGCTGCGGCGGCACGCGCACAGCGCCACCGTGAAACGGTCCGAGACCACCACCCGGCCGTCCTCCATTTCCACCTCGACCGGGCCCTCCACCAGCACCGGGCCGCCCGGGACCAGCCGCACCCGGCGCCGGTCCGCTCCAGCCCGCCCGTCAGGCCGCTCGTCGGCCCGCCCGTCAGGCCGCTCGTCAGGCGGCCCGCCGGGCGCCGTCACGCCGTCCACCTCGCTCACCGCCCCCGGCGGGCCCGCCCCGCCCGTCGTGCCCGTGGTCTCCGTGCCCGTGGTCTCCGTGCCCGTGGTCTCCGTGCCCGTGGTCTCCGTGGCCGCGCGTCCCGGTCAGGTCGGCCCGCACCACCACCAGCTCCTCGTGGCGCTGCCCGCACCGCACCGCGCCCCGCGCCTCCAGGCTCGCGGCCCGGCGCCGCATCACCGGCCCGAACGGCTCGTCCCGCCGCGCCGCCACCACCGGCCGCGTCCCCGCGTCCCGCAGCGCCACCAGCGTCGCCGCCACCCCGCTCAGCGCCGACTGCACCACCAGCAGCGTCCCGCCCGGCGCCAGATGGGCCGGGGCCTGCGCGCAGATCCGGTCCAGCAGCGCCCGCCCGCACGGGCCCGCCTCCCACGCGCGCGCCCGGCCGTGCACGTCCTCGGGAAGCGCGTCGCCGATCACGTACGGGGGGTTGGCGACGATCACGTCGAACCGCTCCCCCGCCACCGGCTCGAACAGGTCGCCGCGCAGCACCCGCACCGGCAGGTTCCGCAGCCGCGCGTTGATCCGCGCCGCCAGCACCGCGCCCGCCGCCACGTCCACCGCGACGACCTCGCGGGCCCCGCAGCGCGCGGCCGCCACCGCCACCGCGCCCGTCCCGGTCCCCACGTCCAGCACCCGGGCGCCCGCCGCGACCCCCGCGCGGCGCAGCACGCCCGCCAGCAGGGCGGTGTCGGCCTGCGGCCGGTACACGCCCGGCGGCCTCAGCATCGGCACATCGCCCCTGTACCGCGAGAAAACCATGACAAACCCCCCGTCAGTCGCGTGCGATCCGGTCATCGGGCGCCGCCCCCGGCAGGGGACGGCGCAGCGACGACCGCGGCGGGTCCGATCCCCAGGCGCCCAGCAGGTGGGCCCCGAGCCGGTCCTCCAGCAGGCCCGTCGCCCGCACCCCGAACGTCACGTCCGCCGCCAGCTCCGGCTCGTCCGCCAGCAGCCCCCCGATCACGTCGTGCCGCAGCACCTGCTCGTGGACGGCGTCGGCCTCGATGTGCTCGGTGTAGAACAGCAGGGCCCGCGGCCCCGCGGCCAGCCGCTCCAGCGCCCGCGCCATCCGCCGCGCGGCGGGCGCCGTGGTGATCTCCGCGGCGGCGAAGTGCCCCACCAGCGCGCCCCGCAGCGACCGGCGCAGCCCGAAGCACGACATCATGTTCACCGTCGCCAGCATCGCCGCCGGCGCCGCGTCCACGTAGGCGCCGTAGGCCGAGTCCAGGCCCAGATCCTCGAGCAGGTCGGCGTACAGGCCGGCGTGGATGCGGTCGGGACGGCCGCCGCCGAACTCGTCGTGCTCGACCGCGACCAGCGCAGTCTTGGCGCGGCCCCGCAGCCGCGGGATCACCCAGGCGTGCGGGTCGGCCTCCTTCAGGTGGTACACCGAGCGGTGCGCCGCGTGCTCCAGCAGCTGCCACCACTCCCCGGCGTCCCGCAGGTGCCCGGCGACGCCCCCGCCGCCGTCGGCGGGCTCCACCAGCAGCTCGTCCAGCACGTGCTCCAGCTCCGCCCGCCCGGAGCGGGGCGTCGCGGTGTCGGGCGTCGCGGTGTCGGCGCGCAGGGCGTCCAGGAAGACCGTTTCGAGCGCGCCGCGCAGCCGCAGCAGCTCGGGATCCCACTCCCAGTCCGGGGCGACGCCGGCGAAACCGCGGTAGTGCAGCTCGTAGCAGACGTGCAGGGCCAGCTGCAGGTCGTCGCCGTAGGGGTCGGCGGACCCCGCGTCCCGCGGCAGGGGCGCCGCGCCCGGACGCGCCGGGCCGCCCGGCGAACGCCCCGCCAGAGTCTCGATCACGGCGCGCGACAGGGGGCCGCGCGGCTCCGGCAGGACGGGCGCCGCGTCCCTCCCGCCCCGCCGCAGCGGCGGCGCGCTCTCCTCGACTGTCATGTCCCCTCCCGTGGTCGGATCCCGTCGCCCCCCGGTACCCGCTCACCGGGGGCCCATACGCCGCCCCGGCCATGCGACCGGTCACACCGGCCGGGGCCGGCGGGACGCCCGGCGCCGCGGGGCCCGGCCCCGGACCGCGGCACGGGCGTCGGCGCAGGGCCCTGACCGGATCGTTCCGGTCCGCGCCGGGATCGGGCCTGCCGGACGGGCGCCCCGCCCCGGCAGGATCGGGGGCATGAACCGAGCGCTACTCGTCATCGACGTCCAGGAGTCCTTCCGGCGGCGGCCCAACTGGCGGGCCGTGTCGGCGCCCGACATCGCCGCCCGCGCCGCCCGGCTCGTCGACGCCGCCCGCGCCGCCGGGGACACCGTCGTGTGGGTGCTGCACGCCGCGCCCGGAAGCGGCACCCCCTTCGATCCCGCCCTCGGGCACGTGCGGCTCATGGACGGGCTCGAGCCCGCGCCCGGCGAGCCCGTCGTGACCAAGACCTCCCGCAACGCGTTCACCACCACCGGGCTGCAGCGGCTGCTCACCGCCCGCGGCGTCCGCGAGGTGGTGATCTGCGGGATCCAGACCGAGCAGTGCTGCGAGACCACCGCGCGGCTGGCCGCCGACCTCGGCTACGGCGTCGTGTTCGTCACCGACGCCACCGCCACGTTCCCCATCGAGCACCGCGACGCGCCGCCCGGCCGCGACCTCGACCGGATCCTCGCCGACCCCGCGACCCTGCCGACCGACCAGATCATCGCCCGCACCGAGTACGCCCTCGCCGGCCGGTTCGCCGCGATCGCCTCCCTGGACGACCTCGCCCCCGCGCCCGCCCGGTAGGCTGACCGGATCGTGACCCGAATCGTCTTCCTGCTCGTGCCCGGCGTGCACCTGCTCGACCTCGCCGGGCCCGCGCAGGTGTTCTTCGCCGCCTCCGACGTCCTCGGCGACCCCGCCGACGCCGAACCCGCCGACCACGGCCCCGCCGCCGCGGGCGCCGGCGGGTACCGGCTGCTGTACGTGGCCGAGCGGGAGGGCGTCCCCAGCGCCCAGGGGCTGCGCCTGGACGCCGGCACCCGCTGGCCCGACCTGCACCCCGGCGACGTCCTGCTGGTCCCCGGCTGGCGGTGGCGCGCCGGCGCGCCGCACACCGCCCCGGTCGGCGCCGACACGGCCCGCCGCATCGCCGCCCACCACGCCGCCGGCGGCCTGGTCGCCAGCGTCTGCGCGGGCGCGTTCGCGCTCGGCCAGGCCGGGCTGCTGGACGGCCGCCGCTGCACCACCCACCACGAACTGCAGGACGCACTGGCCCGCCGCCACCCGCGCGCCGCCGTCGTCCGCGACGTCCTGTACGTGACCGACGACCGGGTCGTCACCTCCGCGGGGATCGCCAGCGGGATCGACCTGGCGCTGCACCTGGTCGCCGCGCGGCACGGGCCCGGCGTCGCCGCGCGCGCCGCCCGCACGATGGTCGTGTACGCGCGCCGCAACGGCGAGGAGCCGCAGGACGGCGTCATGCTGCGGCACCGCGCGCACCTCAGCGACACCGTCCACCACGTGCAGGACGCGATCGACGCCGGGTACGCGCGGCCGCTGCCGCTGGCGGCGCTGGCCGCCGCGGCCGGGGTCAGCGAGCGCACCCTCACCCGCCGGTTCGCCGCCGCGACCGGCCTCACCCCGCTGCGCTACCAGCAGGAGCTGCGCCTGGAACGGGCCGAGCACCTCATCGGGCAGGGCGCGACCGTCGAGTCCGCGGCCCGCGCGGTCGGCTTCGCCGACGCCCGCATGCTGCGCCGCCTGCGCGCCCGCGCCTGACCGCCCGCCCCCGGCGGGCCCTGCGGGGCGGGGGTCAGCGGTCGGGGCGGGCCAGCGCCCCGGTCAGGAACAGCGCGGTGACGGCCGCGCAGGCCTCCTCCACGCCCATCCGCCGCCGCGCCACCCGCGACACCATGCCCTCCAGCAGGCTGAAGTACAGCTCGGCGAGGGTGTGGACGGGGATGTCGCGGCGCAGCGACCCGCCGGCGGCGCCGCGCTCGAACACCGTGCGCAGCGGCCCGACGAGCCGGGCGTCGACGCGGCGGACCTCCGCGGGGCCCTTGTCGAGCAGGCCGAGCGCCCGGTACTTGCTGATCACGGCGATCGTCGCGCGGGTCGTCTGGGCGATCGCCTCCTCGGTGGAGACGGCGTCGAGGCGGGCGGCGGCGAGCCGCTCGCCCAGGTCGGCGAACGCGGCCTCGTAGAGGGAGCGCAGCAGCGCGTCGCGGTCGGGGAAGTAGCGGTCCAGCGTCGCGCGGGCGACGCCCGCGGCCCGCGCGATGTCGGCCATGCTCGCCTGCTCGCCGTCCTCGGCCAGCACCGTCGCCGCCGCGTCGAGGATCCCCGTCCGGACAGGGTCGGGCCGCACCGTGCTCCTGGTCATCGCCCCAAGGGTACCGGCGTCGTCACGGCGTGATCGGCACCTCCACGTGCCCGGCGGCGCCGGGCCGCACCACCGCGCGTCCCGCGGTCGCCTCCGCCGCCCACGCCGTGAACTCCGCGACGCGTTCCGCCGGAACCGTCACGTCCGCCTCCACGCCCGCACCGTAGCGGACGCCGGACGGCTGCCCCCACCGCGCGTGCAGGTCGCCGAGGAACCGTCCGGCCAGCTCGTGGCCGACCGCGACGGTCACCGTCACCACCGGCCGCAGCTCCACCACCCCGGCCGCGTCGACCGCCGCCGACACCGCCTGCCCGTAGGCGCGCACCAGCCCGCCCGCGCCCAGCTTCACCCCGCCGAAGTAGCGGGTGACGACCGCCGCGGTCCCGGTCAGGCCGCGCCGCACCAGCACCTCCAGCATCGGGATCCCGGCCGTGCCCGCCGGTTCGCCGTCGTCGCTGCTCTTGGTGATCTCCCCGTGCTCGCCCACCACGTACGCGGTGCAGTTGTGCGTGGCGTCGCGGTGCGCGCGGCGGTGCCCGGCGATGAACGCGACCGCCGCGTCCTCGTCGGCGACCCGCGCCAGCGTGCAGACGAACCGGGACCGGCGGACCTCCAGCTCGCGGGTCACGCCGCCGCCGATCATGCGCACGGGGACCGCCGGAGGCGCCGGGGACAGGGGATCATCGCCCGCACCCTACCGGCGCCCGGCCGGGCCGCCGCCCGCGCCGGGGTGGGGCCAGGGGTTGGGGCGGCACCCGTACAGAGACTTGGTCTGCTGCACCATCACCGGTGCCCGCTCGCCCGGGCCGGGGCACGACCGGTGCCCGTGCCCGAGAGCGTGCCCGACCTCGTGGTTGATGAGGTACTCCCGGTAGGACAGGACGTCGCGGCCGTAGGAGTCGTCGCCGGACGCCCACCGCAGCGCGTTGATCACCGACCGTTCGCCCTCGCGGCACGACAGCTCCCCGCCGGTGATCAGCGGCGCGCACACCCGGTCGGTCAGCGCCGGGGTCGACAGCGACACCCGGAACCGCACGGGGCCCTCGCTCACCCGCCGGAACCGCATCGCGCCGCCGTGGCCCCAGCCGCGCGGGTCGTTGAGGATGCGGTGCACCTGGTCGGCGAACCGGGGGCCGGTGAACGGCAGCCCGCGCTCCACCTCCACCAGGTAGTCCACGATGGGCCCGGACGTCCCGTCCGGCGGCGCGGCCGTGCCGGGGACGACGGCGTAGTCGCCGCTCGCCGACCGCGGGATCTCCACCGGCACGGGCTGCCGCCGCCCGTTGACGAGCGGCCCGGACTCCGCAGAGTTCGGCGGGCGGGTCGCGGGGGTGCGGGCGGGGCGGCTCGGCGCCGTCGCCGTCGGGCTCGCCTGCGCGGCCCCTCCGGCGGGGCGCCCGTCCCCGGACGACGACACGACCGCCACCGTCACCCCGGCGGCGGCCACGGTCAGCGCCGCGGCGGTCCCGGCCGCCCACCGCGCGCGGCGGCGCGGACGCCGCCGGCGGTGGGACGGGCGTGGCGCGGCGGCCGGGTCCTGAAGATCGTGCACGGTGCTCCGCTCGGCGGTCGGGCACCGGGGACACTCGGCCGGGACGTCGCCGCACGGCCGGGCGCCGCGCCCGCGGACGTCCCCCGTGGCCCGCCGGTGCGAGAAGATGATCGTCACCGATCGTAACGGGGGCGGCCGGCGCGGGCGCCGCCGGGGCGCCGCGCCGGCGGCGGGCTAGATCAGCTCGATCAGGTCGGCGATGGACGCCGCCACGCGGGACGGGCGGAACGGGAACCGGCCGATCTCGTCCTCGCGGGTCACCCCGGTCAGCACCAGGATCGTCTCCAGGCCCGCCTCGACGCCCGCGACGATGTCGGTGTCCATCCGGTCGCCGATCATCGCGGTGGACTCGCTGTGCCCGCCGACGACGTTCAGCGCCGTCCGCATCATCAGCGGGTTCGGCTTGCCGACGAAGTACGGCTCCACGTTCGTCGCCCGGGTGATCATCGCGGCGACCGCGCCGGTGGCGGGCAGCGCGCCCTCGGGCGACGGGCCGATCGGGTCGGGGTTGGTCGCCACGAACCGGGCGCCGCCCTCGATGAGCCGGACGGCCTTGGTGATCTGGGAGAAGCTGTAGGTGCGGGTCTCCCCCAGCACCACGTAGTCGGGGTCGATGTCGGTCAGCACGAAGTCGTTTTCGTGCAGCGCCGTCGTCAGCCCCGCCTCCCCGATCACGTACGCCGACCCCTGGGGGCGCTGGTCGGCCAGGAACCGCGCGGTCGCCAGCGCCGACGTCCAGATCGACTCGGCGGGCACCCGCAGCCCCAGCGCCGCGAGCCGCGCCGACAGGTCGCGCCGGGTGTAGATGGAGTTGTTGGTGAGGATCAGGAAGGGTTTGCCGGAGGCGGCGAGACGGTCCACGAACTCCTCGGCGCCGGGGACGGGCCGTCCCTCGTGCACCAGGACACCGTCCATGTCCGACAGCCAGTACTCGATCGGCCCGCGCTCGGTCATGTCCCCATTGTCGCAGGTGGAGATCACCGCTCCGGACGAACGGACGCGGCCTCCGGACCGCCGCGCGGGCGCGCGGCCCGGGCGGGCCGGGGAGGTGCCGGGTGCGCGAAGGGTGCGCGGCGGGGCGTTGACCGGGACGTGACGCGGGTCATACATTTCCGGGACGGCGCACCGAACCACGTTCGGCGTACGGTGCCGGGCGGGGGGCGCCGCGACCCGCTGGAGGCGCGAACGTGCAGAGCATCGCCGAGGTCCGGGCGGCCATGACGGCCCCCGGGCAGCCGTTCGAGATGGACGAGATCGACATCCGCGGGGTGCGGACCCGCGTGTGGAAGCACGCCCCGCCCACCCTGCGGGACGTGCTGGAGACGTCCCGCGCGCACGGCGACGCCGACTTCATCGTCTACGAGGACGACCGGCTGACGTTCACCGATCACTACGCGCGCGCGGCGGCGTTCGCCCGCGTCCTCATCGAGCGGTACGGGGTGCGCAAGGGCGACCGGGTCGCGATCGCGATGCGCAACTACCCGCAGTGGTCGGTGGCGTTCTTCGGCGCGGCCGCCGCGGGCGCCGTCGCGGTCCCGCTGAACGCCTGGTGGAGCGCCGGGGAGCTGGAGTTCGGGCTGCGCGACAGCGGCGCGCGGGTGCTGGTCGCCGACGCGCAGCGCGCCGAGCGCCTCGCCGGCGTGCTGCCGGGCCTGGACGTCGCCGTCCTCGTCGCCCGTCCCGGCGAGACGGGCCCGCCGCCGGGCGCCGCGGACTTCGACGCCGTCGTCGACGCGGCCCTGCGCGCCGCCGGGGGCGCGGCGGCGGCTGTCCCGCCGGACGTCGCGCTCCAGCCCGAGGACGACGCGACGATCTTCTACACGTCCGGCACCACCGGCCGCCCCAAGGGCGCGCTGGGCACGCACCGCAACATCACCGGCAACCCGGTCGGCCTCGCCTACGGGCTGGCCTCGGCCGGGGTCCGCGCGGGCCGCCCGCTGGCCGAGCTGACGGCGCCGCAGCGCCGGGTGACGCTGCTGAGCGTCCCGCTGTTCCACGCCACCGGCTGCCACTCGGTGCTGGTGTCCAGCGCCCTGCAGGGCGGCACCGTCGTGCTGATGTACAAGTGGGACGTCACCACGGCGCTGCGGCTCATCGAGCGGGAGCGGGTCACCGGGTTCGGCGGCGTGCCCACCATGGCCTGGCAGGTGCTGACCGCGCCCGACTTCGGCGACTACGACACCTCCAGCCTCACCGGCGTCAGCTACGGCGGCGCGCCGGCCGCGCCCGCGCTGGTCGACACGATCCGCGAGCGGCTGCCCGACCGGGTGCCCGGCAACGGGTACGGGCTGACCGAGACGTCGTCGGTCACCACCTACAACGGCGGCGTGAACTACCTGGAGCGTCCCGACAGCGTCGGCCCGCCGGTGGCGGTCTGCGACGTGAAGGTCGTCGGGCCGGACGGCGCCGAGCTGCCGGCGGGCGAGGTCGGCGAGCTGCTGATCAAGGGACCCAACGTCATCAAGGGCTACTGGAACCGGCCCGAGGAGACCGCCCGCGCGTTCGTGGACGGCTGGTTCCACAGCGGCGACCTGGCCCGGGTGGACGCCGACGGGTTCGTCTACATCGTCGACCGCGCCAAGGACATGCTGATCCGCGGCGGGGAGAACGTGTACTGCGCCGAGGTGGAGGCGGCCCTGTACGAGCATCCGGCGGTGGCGGACTGCGCGGTGATCGGCGTCCCGCACGACGTGCTGGGCGAGGAGGTCGGCGCCGTGATCGTCCCGCGGCCGGGCGCGTCGCTCACCGCCGGGGAGGCGCGGGAGTTCCTGGCCGGGCGGATCGCGGCGTTCAAGGTCCCGGCCCACTGGTGGTTCCGCGAGGAGGGGCTGCCCCGCAACCCCGGCGGGAAGATCCTCAAGACGCGGCTGCGGGAGGAGTTGCTGGCCGCGCCCCGGTAGCCGCGGGCCCGGCGGGCGCGGTGGGCGCCGGCCCGGCACCGTGCGGGCGGCGGAAGGTGCGGCGGTAGGCGTCGGGCGGGACGCCGACGGTGCGGTGGAAGTGGCGGCGCAGCGTCGCGGCGGAGCCCATGCCGGTGGCCGCCGCGACGGCGTCGACGCCGTCGTCGGTGGTCTCCAGCAGCTCCTGGGCGAGGCGGATCCGCTGGGTCAGCAGCCATTGCAGCGGCGTGGTGCCGGTCGCGGCCCGGAAGTGGCGGCCCAGGTTCCGCGGGCTCATCCGGGCGCGCCGGGCCAGGTCGGTCACGGTCAGCGGCCGGTCGAGCCGTTCGATCGCCCACGCGAACAGCTCGGCGAGGGGGTGGCCGTCCGGGGCGGGCACGGGGGCGGTGACGAACTGGGCCTGGCCGCCGTCGCGGTGCGGCGGCACGACCAGGCGGCGCGCGACCGCGTTGGCGACCGCGGAGCCGCGGTCGCGGCGGACGAGGTGCAGGCACAGGTCCATGGCGGCGGCCTTGCCCGCGGAGGTGAGGACGCTGCCCTCGTCCACGTAGAGGACGTCCGGGTCGACCCGGACGCGGGGGTGGCGGTCGGCCAGCGCCGCGGTGTGCGCCCAGTGCGTGGTGGCGCGCCGGCCGTCCAGCAGGCCCGCCGCGGCGAGCACGAACGCGCCGGTGCACAGGGACGCCACGCGCGCCCCGGCGGCGTGGGCGGCGCGCACCGCGCCGACCAGTTCGGCGGGCGGGTCGGCGTCGGTGTCGGCCCAGCCCGGGACGATCACGGTCCCGGCGCGCGCGAGCCGGTCGAGCCCGGCGTCGGGTTCCAGGGCGAACCGGCCGACCCGCACGGGGGCCGGCCCGTACACGGCGAGGTCGTACCAGGGGCCGGGCACGCCGGCCGGCGCGGCGGCGAAGACCTCGTAGGCCAGGGACAGCTCGAAGTGCAGCATCCCGTCGGTGACGGCCAGCGCGACGGTATCCATGTCCGAAAGTGTACGGATCATGGCGTTCCGGACGCTCGCGGGCGGGCGCCCGTCCCCGCCAGGATGTACACGGTTGATCGTTCAAGCACAGGGGAGTGACCGTGGGATCGGGACAGACGGTGGCGGTGTTCGGCGCGTACGGGCACACCGGGCGGTTCGTGGTGGACGAGCTGCTGGAGCGCGGGTTCGTCCCGGTGGCGTCCGGCCGCGACGCCGGGCGGCTGCGGGCGCTCGCGGCGTCCCGCCCCGGGGTGGAGGCGCGGCCCGCGACGGTCGACGACCCGGCCTCGCTCGACCGCGCGCTGGCGGGCGCGGCGGCGGTGGTCAACGCCGCCGGGCCCTTCGCCGCGACGGCCGCACCCGTGATCGAGGCGGCCCTGCGGGCGGGCGTCCCGTACCTGGACGTGGCCGCCGAGATCGAGGCGAACGCCGACACGTTCGCGCACTTCGGCGACCGCGCCCGCGCCGCGGGGGCGGTGGTCGTCCCGGCGATGGCGTTCTTCGGCGGCCTCGGCGACCTGCTGGTCACCGCGGCGATGGGCGACTGGACGTCCGCCGACGAGGCGCACATCGCCTACGGGCTGAGCGGCTGGCACCCCACGGAGGGGACGCGCGCCTCGGGCCGGGTGTCGCGGGAGCGGCGCGGCGGCGGCGTCCGCGTCCGCCACGCGAACGGGCGGCTGGAGTACCGCCGCGACGACCCGCCGGTCCTGGAGTGGCCGTTCCCCGCGCCGCTGGGGCCCCGGCCGGTCGTCGGGGAGTTCTCGATGGCCGACGTCGTCACCGTCCCCCGCCATCTGCCGATCCCCGAGGTGCGCACCTACATGACGGTCGAGGCGGCCGGGGACGTGGCGTCGCCGGACACGCCCGCGCCGGCCGCGGCCGACGAGACCGGGCGCTCCGCGCAGACGTTCCTCGTCGACGTCGTCGTGCGCTCCGGCGGCGCCGAGCGGCGCGCCGTGGCGCGGGGCCGCGACATCTACGCCGTGACCGCGCCGCTCGTCGTGGAGGCGGTCGACCGCGTCCTCACCGGGCGGGTCCGCGCCGCCGGCGTCGCGTCCGCCGGGGAGATCTTCGACGCGCCCGACTTCCTGGGCGCGCTGTCTCCGCACGTCTCGGTCGACCTCCGCCCGTGACCCCCCGCCCGTGACGCCCGCCCGGGCCGCCGCGCCCGGCACGGCGAAGGCGGGCCCGGGATCCGGTCCCGGGCCCGCCTCGTGCGGCCGTGCGCGTCAGACGTTGACGCCGAAGTCGGACGCGATGCCCGACAGGCCCGAGGCGTAGCCCTGGCCGACGGCGCGGAACTTCCACTCGTCGCCGTTGCGGTACAGCTCGCCGAACACCATGGCGGTCTCGGTCGAGGCGTCCTCCGACAGGTCGTAGCGGGCGATCTCGCTGTTGTCGGCCTTGTTCACCACGCGGATGAACGCGTTGCGGACCTGGCCGAAGTTCTGCTGGCGGCTGTCGGCGTCGTAGATCGACACCGGGAACACGATCTTGCTGACCTCGGCCGGGACGACGGACAGCCCGACCTGGATCTGCTCGTCGTCGCCCTCGCCCTCACCGGTGAGGTTGTCGCCGGTGTGCTCGACCGAGCCGTCGGGGCTCTTGAGGTTGTTGAAGAACACGAAGTGCTGGTCCGACAGGACCTTGTTCTCCGCGTCGAGCAGCAGGGCGCTGGCGTCCAGGTCGAAGTCGGTCCCGGTCGTGGTGCGCACGTCCCAGCCCAGACCCACCACCACGGCGGTCAGTCCGGGAGCCTCCTTCGTCAGCGAGACGTTGCCGCCCTTGCTCAGACTGACTCCCACTGTTGCTACCTCCGTATCGAATGCGGGTGCCGGTCACCCGCGCGGGTCTCTACGAGTCTCCTACGAGAACGGTAGTCACCTCGCGCGGGTTCCCCCGCATCCTCGGGCAAGTCACGGCGTGGCGCGCGCTTTTCTCCCCTTTCGGCGACCTGTCGTTCACCGTCCCGCCGCCCCGCGGTCCCCGGGCGGCGGGACGGCGTCAGCCGGTGAGGAAGGTCGTCGGCGCGGTGATCTCGGCGGGCAGGTCGAACGCGGCCGCCAGGTCCCCGGCGCGGGGGGCGAGGTCGTCGCAGACGCGGCGCCGCGCCGCCCACGCCTCGTCCAGCGCGCCCGGCGGCAGGACGCCCTCGTTGAGCAGGTCGCCCGCGCGGCGGTCGATCCAGTTGAGGGCGTGCAGGGTCAGCACGGGCCGCAGCGCGGCGGGGCCGGTGTCCAGGGCGCGGGCGAGGATCTCCAGGGTGATGCGGTCGGCGCAGGCGGTGGCGGTGCGGGCGGCCAGGACGAGGTTGTCGTTCCACGCCGTGAACGCGTCGGCGCCCGCGGCGCGGGCCGCGGCGACGCGGGCGGCGAGCCGGTCGCGCATCCGCCGCTCGGCCTCGCACGCCAGGAACCGCCACACCGCCGGGGACGCCAGGTCGCCGTCGTCGGGCGGGCCGGGTTCGGCGGGCGGGGGCGTGTAGCGGTCCAAGTCGGCCATCGCGCGGGCGGTGTCGTAGAGGATCAGCTCGTTGTCGCCGCCGGCGTTCATGTAGGCGTGGGTCAGGCCCCGGTAGGCGTTGAGGCGTTCGACGGCGGCGAAGCCGGGGGCGCCGCTGTGCACGCGGCAGGCCGAGACGGTCTCCTGCGCCTGGACGGTCGCGGCGGCCTTCAGCAGCGCCAGGTCGCGGTCGACGGCCGACCAGGGCGCCCACGCGGTGTCGGGCCCGGCGTCGCCGGGGCTCGCCGCGGTCGCGCCGGGCGCGTCGGCGGAGGTGCGGCGGGCCTGGACGTGCGCGGCGACGGCGGTGAGCGCGTACCCGGACGCCAGCGCCGACAGCACCGCCTCGCGCTGGTTGCGGTAGTCGGTGAGGGCGCGGCGGGGCGCGAGCCGGCCGAGGGTGGCGCGGCCGGCGGAGTGCGCGAGCAGCATCCCGGCGGACGCGCGGGTGATCGCGGCCGACGCGGAGATGACGGCCCGCCACACCGCGGGCGCGATCGCCATGGAGCGGGTGAGGCGGGCGGCGGGGGTGCCGGCGGGGTCGTGGAAGGCGCCGTCGGGGCCGATGCCCGCGCCGTCGCGCAGCCACGCCTCGTAGGGGACGTGCAGCCCGTCGAGGCGGACGGCGCCGTAGTCGATCTGCAGGCCGGTCGTCTCGGGCGCGGGGACGATGCGGGCGCCGTCGGCGATGCGCCCGCCGGGCCCGCGCAGCGGCACCATGAACACGAACACGCCGCGTTCCTCGCCGCCGTGCTCGAGGGTGGCGTAGACGGCGGCGGTCTTGGGCAGTTCCGGGTGGGCGGTGTTGGTGGGGAACTTGGCGGCCGCCGCGTCGGGGGTGGTGAGGACGAACCCGCCGGTGCGGGGGTCGTGGCGCGCGATCGTCCGGGGCGACAGGTGGCTGTTGCTGCGGCCGACCTCGGTCATCAGCAGGGTGCCGAAGGAGTCCATCGACTCCAGCGCCGCGCCCGCCGCGCCGCCGGGCCCGTCCTGTCCGGCGCCGAACCGCAGGACGGGCCCGAACGCGAGGGTGTAGTGCAGCATCGTGACGTGGAACAGGGCGGGGTCGGCGATCGCGGCACGTTCCAGCAGCGCGCACAGCAGCGGCGGGTCGTCCAGCAGTTCGGCGGCGGGCGGGGCGGCGAGCCCGGCGCGGCGCAGCCGCCGGTAGGTGAGGGCCTGGTGCTCGCGGGCGGTGAGCCCGTCGGGATAGGCGAAGCAGTCGGCGGGGACGGCCTCGGCGATCCGGGCGCGGACCTTGTCGTCGCGGGCGGCGCCGCGCGCGAACGCCAGCAGGGCGGGGTCGGGGACGCCGTGCGCGCTCATCGGCGCCGGTTCCGCGCCGCCCGGCCCGGTCTCGGGTCCGGTCTCGGGTCCGCCGTCGTGCGTGGTGTGGGTCATCGCGGATGCTCCCGTCAGGCGGAGGGGTCGGTGATCGCGCTGGCGGACGCCTTGCCGGTCGCGCCGCCGGCGGAGCGGCGGGGCCGGTCGCGCAGCGGGATCAGGAGGCGGGCGCCGGGCAGGGTGAGGCGGGCGCACTGGCACAGGGCGTCGCCGGGGCCGGCCTCGGTGAACACGGTGGCGCCCGCGGCGTCGACCTGCCGCAGGGTGTCGGGCAGCCGGACGGGCTTGACGATGCAGTCGGCCAGGGCGCGGTGCAGGTCGTCGTCGTCGCGGTAGGCGCGGCCGCGCACCGGGGAGTGCACGGCGATCTCCAGGGGCCGCTGCGGGAACGCGCGGATGGTCTCGTACCACTCGTCGTCGGCGCCGGCCATGGCGGGATGGTGCGACAGGTAGGGCACGGCGAGCCGCACGGCGCGGACGCCGCCGTCGCGGGCGGCGTCCAGGACCTTGCCCAGGTCCGCGTCGGGGCCGGACACGACCGTGACGCCGGGGGCGTTGAGGCAGGCCACGACGACGTCGGGGGTCCCGGCGGCGGCGATGCGGTCGCGGGCGCCGTCCTCGCCGGTCTCCAGCAGGGCCATGCCGCCGCCGGCGCCGCGGCGGGCGAGGACGTCCACGAGCGCGACGGCCATGCGGGCGCCGTCGGCGATCGTGAACACGCCCGCGGACACGGTCGCGGCGATCTCGCCGAAGCTCTGCCCGACGGCGATGCGGGGCGTCACCCCGGCGGTGCGCAGCGCGCGGTCGACGGCGACGGACGCGGCGTACCCGCACAGCTGGGCGACGCCGGGGGCGCGGGCGGCGTCGCGGTAGGCGGCGGGGTCGTCCAGCAGGATCGTCCGCAGCGACGGCCAGCCGGTGCGGGGCAGGCCCTCCTGGACGGCGTCCAGGACGTCGGCGACGGCGCGGGCGGCGGCGGGGCCGGAGCGGGCCAGTGCGGGGAGGTCGGGGACGGCGGCCGATCCGGTTCCGGCGAACAGGAACGCGCACACGTCATCGGGCTTGAGCTCGTCGGCCGGGCGGAAGGAGGGCGAGGCCACGCGGTGTCTCCTTACCTGGAAGGAAGACTCTCATTTCTTTTTGGATAAAGGCCGCTGAACGTCTCGATATAGAACGGAAATCCCGAAATGGGATTATTCACTCATGGGATCGGTCTGGCAACCGTCGGTGGCGCGCCCGGATCCGGTGTTCGGCGGGTTTCCGCGCGCTCGGGGCGTCGGCGGGACGGCCGTCCGGAAGGGCCTGACCGAAAAGGGCCGATCGAGAACGTCAGCCGAGAATGCAGCCGACCACGATCACCGGCGGCGAGCCGGGCGCGAGGGAGCGACGCATGACCTGGCCGAACCAGCGACCGACGAGCGGGCCGCAGGAATCCCCGCGTCCCGGACCTGCCGGGCCCGCCTCGGACGGCGCCGCGCCCGGCGCCCCCGGCTGGGCGATCCGCGGCACCGGCTCCCACCTGCCGCGGCGGCGGGTCCGCAGCGAGGAGGTGTCGCGCTCGCTGGGCCTGGACCCCGGCTGGATCGAGCGCCGCACCGGCATCCGCGAGCGCCGGGTCGCCGCCGACACCGAGGCGTCCTCCGACCTGGCCGCGCAGGCCGCCCGCCGCGCCATGGCCGACGCCGGGATCCGCCCCGACGACGTCGGCCTGATCGTGCTGGGCACCTCGACGCCCGACGAGCTGGGCCCGTCCACGGCGTGCCGGGTGCAGGCGCTGCTGGGCGCCCGGCACGCCGCCGCGTTCGACGTCGCCGCCGCCTGCACCGGGTTCGTCTACGGGCTCCAGACCGCCGTGGGGTGGCTGGCGACCCAGCGGGGCGCGCCGCCGTGCGCGCTGGTCATCGGCGTGGAGGTGTACTCCAAGTTCCTCGACCCCGGCGACCGGGGGACGGCCGCGCTGTTCGGCGACGGCGCCGCCGCGGCGGTCGTCGGGCCCGTCCCCTCCCCCTACGGGATCGGGCCGATCACGCTCGGCTCGGACGGCACCCGCGCCGGGGACGTGCTGATCCCCGCGGGCGGGGGCCGCCGCCCCGCGTCGGCGGAGACGCTGGCGGAGCGCGGCCACACCATCCACATGGACGGCCGCGCGGTCCGCGACTTCATCGCCGCGACGTTCCCACGGCTGGTGACCGAGGCGGTGGACGGCGCCGGGATCAAGCCCGCGGACCTGGCGCTGGTGGTGCCGCACCAGCCGAACCCGGCGCTGGTGGCGTCGCTGGCGCCCGACGCCGGGCTGGAGGCCGGGCAGCTCGCGATCGCCGGGCACGACGTCGGCAACATCGGCGCCGCGAGCCTCCCCTACGCGCTCGACACCGCGCTGCGGGCCCGTCCGGCCGCGCCCGGCGACCTGGTGCTGCTGGCGGGGTTCGGCGCGGGCCTGACCTGGGGCCACACGATCGTCAGGTGGCCGCCGTCCTGACCGGGACGCGTATACGGCGGGCGGCCGGGACGCGGTG
>NZ_JBFAUZ010000083.1:0-26187 GCF_040679555.1 Spirillospora sp. NPDC052242 | reverse complement strand
CCCTTGCCGACCGACGTCCACCGCGCCGTCCACGTGCCGAGCCCCGCCGCGACGACGGCGAGCGCCGCGACGCTCGCGACCGCGCCGGGCCCGAACCGTCCGGGGCGTCCGGGAGGAGTCGTCAGGCGCTCACTTGCGCTTGTTGATCTCCTCGGTGAGCTGCGGCGCGACCTGGAACAGGTCGCCGACCACGCCGTAGTCGACGAGCTCGAAGATCGGCGCCTCGGGGTCCTTGTTGATGGCGACGATGGTCTTCGAGGTCTGCATGCCGGCCCGGTGCTGGATGGCGCCGGAGATGCCGACCGCGACGTACAGCTGCGGCGACACGGTCTTGCCGGTCTGGCCGACCTGGAACGAGTGCGGGTACCAGCCGGCGTCGGTCGCGGCGCGGGAGGCGCCGACGGCCGCGCCGAGCGAGTCGGCCAGGCCCTCGATGATCGAGAAGTTCTCGGCGCCGCCGACGCCGCGCCCGCCGGACACGACGATCGCGGCCTCGGTCAGGTCCGGGCGCTCGCCCTTCTCCTGCACGACCTTCTCGACGATCTTGGCGCCCTTGTCGGCGTCCGACAGGGTGACCGACACCTGCTCCTCGGCCGGGGTGGCCGCGTTCGCCTCGGGGGCGATGGAGTTCGGGCGGACCGCGATGATCGGCGTGCCGGTCTTGACCTTGGCGTGCGCGATGACGCCGCCGCCGAAGATCGAGTGCTCGGCGACGAAGCCGTCGGTGACGTCCACGACGTCGGTGAGCACGCCGGAGCCGGTCTTCACCGCGAGCCGGCCGGCGATCTCCTTGCCCTCGCCGGTGGCGGCGACGAGCACGGCGGCCGGGGACTTCTCGGACACGAGCTGGGCGAGCAGCGTCGCCTTCGGGGCCACGACGTAGGAGGTGAGCTCCTCGTCGGCGGCCACGTAGACCTTGCCGGCGCCGTACTCGGCGAGCCTGTCCTTGGCGTTCTCGTAGCCGGGGCCGACCCATACGGCGGCGGCCTCGCCGAGGCGGTTCGCCAGCGTCAGCAGCTCGAGGGTGACCTTCTTGACCTCACCGTCGACGTGGTCGACGAGGACGAGAATCTCAGCCATGGTTCTTGAATCCCCTTCCCCGGTCAGACGAACTTCTTCGACGCGAGGAACTCGGCGATCTTCGCGCCGCCGTCGCCCTCGTCGGTGACGATCTGACCCTGCGCGCGCGGCGGGGCGTCGGCGAAGTCGACCACCTCGGTGGCCGCGTTCGCGACGCCGACCTGCGCGGCGTCGATGCCGGCGTCGGCGATGCCGAGCGTCTCGACCGGCTTCTTCTTGGCCGCCATGATCCCCTTGAAGGAGGGGTAGCGCGGCTCGTTGATCTTCTCGACGACGCTGACCACGGCCGGCAGGGTCGCCTCGACCTTGTCGTAGCCGTAGTCGGTCTGCCGCTGGATCTTGATGGACGAGCCCTCGATCTCGACCTTGTTGGCGAGCGAGAGCTGCGGCACGCCGAGCCGCTCGGCGAGCATCGCGGCGAGCACGCCGGTGCGCGCGTCGGTGGACTCCGAGCCGAGGACGACCAGGTCGAACTCGGTGCGGCCGAGGGCCTGCTGGATGGCGTAGGACGTCTGCAGCGCGTCGGAGCCGGCGAGGGCCTCGTCGACGAGGTGGACGGCCTTGTCGGCGCCCATGGCCAGCGACTTGCGGATCGACTCCGTCGCCTTGTCCGGGCCCATGGTCAGAACGGTCACCTCGCCGCCCTGGGCCTCCTTGATGCGCAGCGCCTCTTCGATGGCGTACTCATCGAGCTCGTTGATGACACCGTCCGCGGCAGCGCGGTCGAGCGTGCTGTCATCGGACTTCAGCTTGCGCGGGCTCTCCGTATCGGGAACCTGCTTCACCAGGACGACGATGTTCATGGCCGGTGGCCGACCTCCCTGCACTCGGTTGGCCGCTGGGGCAGCGGACAGAGGGGCGCCGCCCATGACGGGTCGACGCGGACGTGCGTTTTCGTTGGTCACAGCCTGCCAAACACCCGAACGCCCTTCGGATCCGGGTCCCCGTTTCGGCCGTGCCCAGTCGAATGTTACCCGCGAGTAGCCTAGCGGCAAATCCCAGGTGGTGAGACCTTACCCACGTCGATGGGGCGCCCGGCGTGCCGGTCTCACCCAGAAATCGGACGTGACGCACCTCACACGTCACACGCGGTCGAACGCCCCGTGCAGTCGGTCCAGGGTGCTCTCCAGCCAGCCGGCCAGCCCGTACATCGGCGCGAAGCTCGGCGTCAGCGACAGCGCGCCGACCACCGCCGCCAGCGTCAGCACCGCGAGCACGGCGCCGAGCCCCGCGATCGTCCGGGGCGAGCCGGCGATCCGCAGGAACATCCGCTCCAGCCTGCGGCGCGGCCCCCGCACGCCCGGCGCCGTCCACAGGACGGCCGCGCCCGCGCCCGCGCCGAACGCGCACGCGGCGAGCGCGTCGATCTCGACGCCGAACACCGTGGCGGCGAGCAGCGCAGGCGGCACCGCGACCGTGCACGCCGCCGCGTACGGGACGGTCGCCAGCGTCCGGCCGAACGCGAGCGTCCAGTCCCGGAACGAGACCGCCGTGACCGCGCGCAGCCAGGTCACCGCGGCCAGCGACAGCGCCAGCCCGGCGACCGGCATCATCATCGCCGCACCCACGGCGATCACCACGACCATGGCGGCGAGCAGCCGGGACCAGCCCCGCGCGACGGCGAGCCGGTGCGCGTCCGCGTCCGTGCGCGCTGTTTCCGTGCGTCCTGTGTCCGTGCGTCCTGTGTCCGTGCGTGCCGTGTCCGTGCGTGCTGTGTCCGGCGGCGTCCCGGACGGCGGCGGTGCGGGCGTCGCCTCGGGCGCCGGGCGCCGGACGTTCACCCCCGGGCCCTCGCCGGGCGGCGGCTCCAGCCGCGCGACCGCCGCGGCCAGCTCGGCGGACGCCGGGCGGGCCGCCCGGTCGGCGGACGCGGCGGCCTCCACCAGCGGGCGCAGGCCCGCCGGGACGGCGGCCGGGTCCACGGCCGCGAACAGCACCGCGGCGGCCCACGCGCGGACGTCGTCGGCCGGATCGGCGCCCGGGACGAGCCCGAAGTCGATGACGACGGGGGCGTCGTCCACCAGCAGCACCGTCCCGGGGCGCAGGTCGCCGTGCGCGAGGCCCGCGTCGTGGATCGCGGCGATCGCCTTGGCGAGGCCGAGCGCCAACCGGTGCAGCGCCGCCCCCGCCAGCGGGCCCCGCTCCGCGACGGCGTCCGCGAGCGGGCGCCCCGGCACCAGCCGCGTCACCACGTAGCCGGCACCGGACGACCCCGCCCCAGCGGCTTCGCCGACAGCGTCACCGGCGGCTTCGCCGTCGAGGACGTCCACCACGTACGGGCTGCGCACCTCCCGCATCCGCGCGATGTCGGGCGCGGCGCCCGCGGGCAGGGCACGGATCGCCACGTCGCGGCCGTCCGGGCCGGTGGCGCGGTGGACGGCCCCGGCACCGCCGCCCAGCGAGGACAGCAGCCGGTACGGGCCGATGTGTTCGCCGATCATATGGTCGGCACCCTACCGATCTCCGCCGCCCGCGTCCCGGACCGCGCGGTCAGGCGTAGCCGGTGCGGCGCAGTTCCGTCTCGAGCGCGGCGAGGAACGCGTCGACCTCCGCCTTCACGTAGGTCTCGCGGAGGCGGCGCAGCGTGAACGTCCGGGCGCGGACGTCGTCGGCGCCGATCACCTCGGCGAGGGCGCGGCGGTCGCCGGTCAGCCAGCCGAGGGCCCGCGCGACGAACTCGTCCACCTCGGCGGGGTCGTAGCCCTCCTTGAACCGGACGCGGGTGAACCGGGCGCTCTGCAGCAGCCCGACGACCCGCCGGATGTCCACGAGCCGCCCCGGCATCACCGGCTGCTTCTGCAGGACGGCCTGCGCGTGCCGGCCGTACAGGCTCGCCGCCCGGTAGATCTCGGCGAGGCGCGGACCGTTCGCGGGGATGCCGGTACCGGTCTGGGCGTCGCGCGCGGCGCGCCCGGCGGCGGCCAGCGCCTTCTGCGCGTACTTCGCGGCGTGCCCGTGCTCGATCCACGACCCGCCCTTGGCGTGGGCGCGCTCGGCGGCGACCAGCTCCCGCTTCGCCTCCGCCAGCGACACCTCGATCACCGACACCGTCAGCGCGAACCCGGACCGGGCGAACGCGGCGCGGCCCGCGACGACCTGGTCCGCGGGGGGCCGCGGCGCCGGCCGCGGCGGCGGTTCGGGCTCCGGCTCCGGCTTCGGCGCGGGCCGCAGGTTGAGCCGGGGCGCGATCGACCCCGGGTTCGCGAACCGGGCGGCGAGCTCCTGCGCGTCCGGACGGTCCGCGGGGTCGCGGGCCAGCGCGTCCTGCAGGACCTCCTTCAGGTCGGGCTCGATGCCCGCGAGGTCCGGCCAGCCGGTCAGCACCCGGCGGACGAACGCGGCCGGGCTCGTCGCCTCGTACGCGCGGCGCCCGGTCGCGGCGAACGCGATCGTCGCGGCCCAGCCGAACACGTCCGTGGGCGGGCCCGACGGGCGTCCCTCCAGCACCTCGGGCGACACGTACCCGGGCGTCCCCATCGGGCCCTGCGTCAGCCGCGTCGCGCCCGACAGGTACGCGATGCCGAAGTCGATCAGCACCGGGGAGCCCGCGACCAGCATCACGTTGCCGGGGTTGACGTCGCGGTGCACGCTCTCGGCCGCGTGGACCGCCGCGAGCGCCTCCGCCAGGCCCCCGGCGAGCCGCAGCAGCCCGTCCCGGGGCAGCGGACCGCGGCCCTTGACGGTCTCCAGCAGCGAGGTGCCCTCGACGTACCGGGTGACGATGTACGGCTGGTCGGCGTCCAGGTCGTGGTCGACCAGCTCCACCACGTACCGGCTGTTGATCCGCCGCATCGCCTCGACCTCGCGGCGCAGCCGGTCGCGGGCCTGGAACTCGGCGGGCAGCGCCGCGTGCAGCATCTTGACCGCGACCATCCGGCCGTCGTCGGCGCGGGCGAGGAACACCTCGCCCATGCCGCCGCGCCCGAGCCGCTGCAGCGGCCGGTACGGGCCGATCGGGTCGAGCGGCCGCGACCGGACCGGCCCCCGCACGGACGGCTGGCTGCCGCCGGACGCGCGCAGCCCGATCGAGTCGGGGCGCAGCGCGCGCAGCCGCCGCACCAGGTGCTCCGCGGACGGCCGGGCGGCTGGGTCGGCGGCGAGCGCCTCCTCCAGCAGCGGCCGCAGCTCCGCCGGGACGTCGCTCAGGTCGTGGTCGCCGCGGATGATCCGCAGGCAGACGGCCGCGTCGTTCGGCGCGTCGTACAGGTCGCGGCCGGTCGCGGCGTACGCGACGGTCGCCGCCCATGCGAACACGTCGGCGGCCGGGCCCGCGTCGTGGCCCTCCAGCAGCTCCGGCGACAGGTACCGCCACGTGCCCGCGCGCACGCCGGTGCTGGTCAGGCGCGTGTCGCCCACGCCCTGCGAGATGCCGAAGTCGATGACGACCGGCTCGCCGCCCTCCAGCAGGACGTTGCCGGGCTTGATGTCGCGGTGCACGACGCCCGCGCGGTGGACGGCCTCGAGCGCCTCGGCCGTCCCGACCGCGATCCGCCACAGCGCCGCGCCGTTCGCGACGCGCCCCTCGCGGACGGCGTCCTGCAGGGAGCGGCCCTCGACGTACCGGGTGACGATGTACGGGACGCGGGCGTCCACGTCGAACTCGACGATCTCGGCGACGCGCGGGGTGGTGACGCGGCCCATCGTCTCGACCTCGCGGCGCAGCCGGGCCCGCGAGTCGCCCTGGTCCACCAGGTGGGGGTGCAGGATCTTGACGGCGTACGTGCCGCCGCGCGGGTCGGTGGCGCGGAAGACCTGCCCCATCCCGCCCGCGCCGATCAGCTCCAGCGGGCGGTACGGCCCGATCGCCGCGGGCAGTTCCCCGCCGGGGCGCGCGTGCGCGGGCTGCGGGACGGGCGCGGGCCGCGGGGACGGCGGCGGACCGGCGGGCGGTCCGCTCGGGGGCGGGGAACCGGACGTCGGCGGGGGGCTCCAGGCTCCGTCAGACGAACGGGACCCCGGAGACGAGGTCGTGGACATCGCTGCGCAGGCTCTCCAGGTTCTGGCTCATTCCGTCCAGCGGTGTGGTGTCCGGGGGCTGCTGGCGGGACAGGCCGACGAGCACGGCCGCGAAGATCCCGATGATCAGCGCGCCGATGAGGGCGGCCTCGGCGCGCGGCATGAGCGCGCCCCAGACCCGGGCGAGCTGCCGGCGCGGCGCGCCGCTGCCCGGGGCCAGCGACATGAGCACGATCACCAGCATCGCCGACCAGGCGATGGCCCGGGAGGCGGTCATGTCGGGATCCGCGAAGATCAGGACCGCGAGCAGGACGACGCCCGCGAGCAGGCTGAGCGCCGACAGCAGCGCGGTCATCGTGAGGGCGCCCGGCAGGTGCAGCGGCGTCCGGATCGCCGCCGCGAACGCGTCGCCGGAGCGCGGGCCGCGCCGGGTCTGCCGTCCCTCCATGCCCTTGGCGGCCTTGTCGCCCATCCGCAGCACCAGCACCCCGCCGAGGGTGACGGCGACGGCGAGCAGCGGCGCGATGTTCGCGAAGCCGAGCAGCGCGACCAGGACGAGGAAGCTGATGATCCGGTACCAGCCGTAGGGCTTGCGCGCCTCCCGGTCGTCGCGGGTCCGGTCGTCGCGCGTCCGCTCGTCCCGGGCCGCGCGCGGATCGTGCTGCGGCGGCTGCTCGGGCGGCCGCCGCTGCAGCCCCCCGCGCGGCGGGTAGGGCTCCGGGTACCGCTCCTGCGGCGGGTACGGCTGCGCGTACCCGCCCTGCTGCCCGTACTGGTCCGGCGCCCCGTACCGGTCGTACGGACCCGGCGCGTACTCGGGCGGCGGCGGCGCGGGCGGCGGCGCGGCCGGGGGCAGCTGCCCGACGAAGTCGCTGGGCTGGGCGTGGACGGGCGCCGGCGCGGGCATCGGCGGCGGCGTCGCCGTCCGCTCGGGGCCCTCCCCCGCGCCCGGGGGCATGCTGAACTGCCCGGCCTGGTCGGGGTCGTCGCCGACGGCGGCACCGGCGGCCGCCGCACCCGCCGCCGCTCCCGCGGCCCCCGCCGCGGCGCCGGGGTAGTGCCGGTCCACGCGGGTCTGGTCGGTGACGGTGGAGTCGAAGTGGAGCCGCCGGGTGAGCTGGACGAGGTCGACGGCCTTCGGCCGTTCGGACGGGTCGCGGGCGATCGCCGCGCGCAGCACCGGCAGGATCGGCGCGGGCACGCCGTCCAGGTCCGGCTGACCGGCCATGATCTTGTAGAAAATCGCCTCGAAGGTGCCGGAGCCGAACGGCGGGCGGCCGGTCGCGGCGAACGCGAGCGAGCCCGCCCACGCGTGCACGTCCGAGTGCGGGCCCGCCTCGTGCCCCTCGATGATCTCGGGGGCGAGGTAGCCGGGCGTGCCGATCACCATGCCGGTCGCGGTGAGCCGCGTCGCGTCGGCCGCCTGCGCGATGCCGAAGTCGATGACGACGGGCTCGCCGCCGTCCATCAGCATGACGTTCGCGGGCTTGAGGTCGCGGTGCACGATCCCCGCGCCGTGGATGGCCGACAGCGCGGACGCCAGCCCGACCGCGAGGCGCTGCAGGTCGGTCCCGTCGATGGGGCCGTTCTCCTCGACGACCTCCTCGAGGGTGCGGCCCGGAACGTACTGGGTGACGATGTACGGCTGCTCGGCGGTGACGTCGGCGTCGAGGATCTCGGCGACGTGGGGGCTGTGCACGCGCCGCATCGAGTCGACCTCGCGGGCCAGCCGGCGGCGCGCCGTGGCGTCGCCCGCGACCGCGGGCCGCAGCACCTTGATGGCCACGTTGCGCCCCTCGGGGTCGGCGCCGAGATAGACGACGCCCATGCCCCCTTCCCCGAGAGTCTGGAGCACGCTGTAGTGGCCGATTCGGTCCCCGGACGTGACAGCTCCCCTCATCGTTTGCGAAAACCCTACCCTTCGCACGCTCCCCGAAAGGATGCCGACAGGAGGTCGCCGCCCCTCCTCCTGAGTTCTCTCACGTCCTCTTTGACGCCGCCGACCCCCTGTCGGGTTCCGGCTCGGACGACATCCCGGGTGAAGGGAGGGTGAAGAAATCGGGGATCGCGAGGTCGGGGCGGGGTCGCGGCGGGACGGCCGGGGGCCGGGCCGTCGTGGCGCGTCAGGACTCGCGGGCGGCCCTGCGGGCGCGGCGCTCCTCGCGTCGGGTCTCGAACTTGGTCGCGGCGGCGTCGAGCTGCCGCAGGAAGTCGTTCAGCTCGTCGCGGGCCTTGTCGCCGTCGCCGGTCAGGTCGGTGCGGTCCCACACCTTCCACTTGCGCAGCACCGGGACGAGGACGTCGTCGTGGTGCAGGCGCAGGTCGTAGATGCCGGCGTTCGCGATGATCACGGACTTCTTGAGGAACCCCTCGATGCCGGTGCCGGGCATCTCGAACGCCTTGACGACGTCGGTGATCGCCCGCATCGTCTCGTTCGGGGCGATCTCCAGCGCGGCGCCCAGCAGGTTCCGGTAGAAGATCATGTGCAGGTTCTCGTCGGCGGCGATGCGGACCATCATCTGCTCGCAGACCGGGTCGCCGGACGCCCTGCCGGTGTTGCGGTGCGAGACGCGGGTGGCCAGCTCCTGGAACGAGACGTACGCCGTGCCGTGCAGAAACGAGTCGCCGTGCGTGGCCGCGTAGCCCTGCTCCATGTGCTGCATGCGGGCGCGCTCGAGCGCGATCGGGTCGACGGCGCGGGTGACGGTGAGGTAGTCGCGCAGGACGATGCCGTGCCGGTTCTCCTCGGCCGTCCACCGGTTGACCCAGGCGCCCCAGGCGCCCTCCTGGCCGAAGACGGTCGCGATCGCGTTGTGGTAGCCGGGCAGGTTGTCCTCGGTGAGGAGGTTGACGATCAGCGACTCGCGGGCCTCCTGGCTGAGCTTGGACTGCTCCAGCGACCACTCCTCGCCGCCGAGGGGCCCGTCGTAGTCGCGGCCCTCGCTCCACGGCACGTACTGGTGCGGGAACCACTCCTTGGCCATCGACAGGTGGCGGTCCAGTTCCTTCTCGACGACCTGCTCGAGCTCGAGCAGGAGGCCGTGCTGGAACTTCTTCTCGGGGCTCTCGGACATGTGCTTCCTCGCTCCTAACTTACTGAACCGTAGGTTCGATGGTCGCGAGTCCGCGGTACCGCCGTCAAGTAACTCCGAGAACAATCAACCGCGCGCGACTTTTGTAGACCCGGACGAAACGCACGCCCCTCCTTTGCTGCTCACGGCGCACCGCGCGCTCGGGACGGGCCGTCCGGGGCCCCTCACCGCGTGTCGGCGGCCTGCTTCCACATCCGGCCGGCCGCCGCCCGCAGCAGCGGCCGGGGCAGCATCCGCAGCGCGGGCATCACCGCCTTGTACTGGGCGCCGGGGACGCACAGCGCCCGCCCCGCCGCGACCGCCTCCAGCCCGGCGCGGGCCACGTCGTCGCGCCGCAGCCACAGCAGGTTCGCGGCCGACGCCTCGTCCGTCCGCGTGAACCCGGGGCACAGCGCCGTCACGTGCACGCCCTTCCCCGCGACCTCCGCGTGCAGGCTCTCCGAGAAGGACGCCACGTACGCCTTCGTCGCCCCGTACGTCGCGCTGCCCGGCGACGGCGCGAACCCGGCGACCGACGCGACGTTCAGCACCCCGCCGCGGCCGCGCTCCACCATCCCCGGCAGCGCCGCGCGCGTCAGCCGGACCAGCGCGGTCACGTTCAGCTCGATCTGCGCGAGCTGGTTCTCCAGCGGCTCCTCGGCGAACGCCCCGAATGCGCCGTACCCGGCGTTGTTCACCAGCAGCTCGACCGGCTCGTCGCGGAGCCGCCGCTCGACCTCGCCGCGCCGCTCCGGGTCGGTGAGGTCGGCCGCGAGGACCTCCACCCCGACCCGGTACCGCTCGACGAGCTCGCGGGCCAGGCCGTCCAGCAGGCCGGTCCGGCGCGCCACGAGCACGAGGTCGGCGCCCCGCTCGGCGAGGAGCCGCGCGAAGCTCTCCCCGATCCCGCTGGACGCGCCCGTCACGAGCGCCGTTCGGTACGCCTGCCGCATGGGCGCCGAGCCTATCGGGCGATCTTCGCCCGTCCGGGGAACACGCGCGAAAAGGGCGCGGCCCCGCGCGCTACCGCGGCTCCCCCATGAACGCGACCGGGGGGATCATCGCGGCCGGGTCCTCGCCCGCGGCCAGCAGGCCGACGGTGAACGCGGCCGCGGCCTCCAGCAGGGCGGCGCGCGCCAGGCTCCCGCCGCGCATCGGGACGCACCCGAGGTCCCGCACCAGCTCCCGGACGGTCTCCAGAGCGTCCTCGTCGTCGCCGCACAGCGGCACCCCGAGCGGGCGCCCGCCGAACGCCGGCGGCGTCATCCGCCACACGGGATCGGGGCACAGGGTGAACGCCTTGACGACCCGCGCGCCGGACGCGTCGGCGATCCGGCGCGCCGCCGACGGGCCGCCGTCCGTCAGCAGCGCCTCGAACGGCGGCGCCATCGGGTTCGTGCAGTCGATCAGGACCCGTCCCGCCAGGACGCCCTCCGCCGCGCCCGCGTCCCGCAGCGCGTCCATCGACCCGTCGTGGGCGACGGCGAGCAGGACCGTCTCGCCGAACTCCGCCGCGTCCCGCAGCGCGCCGCCCGCGCAGCCGAGCCGCCCCGCGAGCGCCGCCGCCTTCGCGGGCGTCCGCGCGCCGATCCGCACGTCGTGCCCCGCCCGCACCCACTGCCCCGCGAGGGCGTCCGCCATGTTCCCCGCGCCGAGCACACCGATCCGCATATCGTCCTCCTCCGGTCGATTACCGTCGGACGGGACGCTAGGCGGGTCATCGCGCACCATCCGGTGCGTATCGGAGGAGGCAGGATGTCCAACGAGATCATGGACGAGTTCACCGCCGACTGCCGGACCCGGCTCGGCCTCGATCTGCTCTCCGGCACCTGGACGGGCGTCGTGCTGTGGACCCTGCGGGACGGCCCGATGCGCCCCGGCGACCTGCGCGAGCGGATCGGCGGCATCAGCCACAAGGTCCTCACCCAGACGCTGCGGCGCCTCGAGGCGAACGGCCTGGTGACGCGCCGCCGCTACGCCGAGGCGCCGCCGCGCGTCGAGTACGGGCTGACCGGCCCGGGGCGCGGGCTGATCGAGCCCCTCGACGCGCTCGGCCGGTGGACCGAGCGCTACGCCGACGAGGTGCTCGACGCCCAGGCCGTCCGGGAGGAGGCGCGGGAGAGCGCGAAGGTCAGCGGCCGGTGAACTTGGCCTTGCCGGGGCCCTCCTCCATGAAGCTCTTCATGCCGTTCGCCTGGTCCTCGGTGGCGAACAGGGCGGAGAACCGGACGCGCTCGATCTCCAGGCCCGTGTCCAGGTCGGCCTCCAGGCCCTCGTCGATCGCCTGCTTGGCGGCGCGCAGCGCGAGGGCCGGGCCGCCGACGAACGTCGCCGCCCACTCGCGCGCCGCCGGGTAGACGTCCGCGTCGGGGACGACCCGGTCGGCGAGGCCGATCGCGAGCGCCTCGTCCGCCCTGACGTGCCGCCCGGAGAAGATCAGGTCCTTGGCCTTGGCGGGGCCGACGAGCCGGGCGAGCCGCTGGGTGCCGCCCGCGCCGGGGATGATGCCGAGCTGAATCTCCGGCTGCCCCACCTTCGCGCCCTCGCCCAGCACCCGGAAGTCGGCGGTCAGCGCGACCTCCAGGCCGCCGCCGAGCGCGTACCCGGTGATCGCCGCGATGACCGGCTTGGGGATGCCCGCGAGGGCCTTGGTGAAGTTCTGCAGGAGGTGGGAGTGGCCCGCGGTCATCTCGGCGGCCGACATCCCGGCCATCTCCTTGATGTCCGCGCCCGCCGCGAACACCTTCTCCCCGCCGTAGAGGATCACCGCGGCGACGGTGCCGTCCTCCGACACCTGCCGGGCCGCGTCGACCAGCTCCCGCTGCATCGCGGCGTCCAGCGCGTTCATCTTCGGACGGTCCAGCCTGATCGTCGCGATCCCGTCCTCGATCTCGACCCGAACGAACTCGCCCACGAACGCCTCCATGATCCGGCGGATTTACGACCTCCCGAACCTAACAAGCCGCGCGGGACCGTCGGGCACCGCTGGTAACTTCGGTGTCCATGCTCGTCGGACACGCCACCTGGCACGGCGGTGCGCTGTGCCTGTGGGCCGAGCGCACCGGCCCGCACGAGCCGTCCGGGGACGTCCACCCGTTCGCCACCCGCGACTTCACCGGCACCTCCTACGAGCCGCTCGTCCGCGGCGCCGCCCGGGTCGAGCTCGCGCTCGCGCTGCCCACCGCCGGCGACCATCCGCTGCCGTCGGCCGAACTCGGGCCCGAACCGGTGGCGGGCGAACCCGGGCTGCGGCCGTGGCGCGTCCCGGCGCTGGTGCTGGAGCCGTTCCCGGCGATGGCCCTGCTGCAGGCCGCCGAGCACAGCGGCGACGTGATCCCCGGCACCGACCTGCGGTTCCTGTGCCTGCTCGCCGAGGAGGCCGTGTCCCTCGCCGGGCGCGGCCACGTGCTGCCCGCGCTGCTGCGCGAGGACGGCGACCTGGTGGCCCGGTGGCGGCCCGTCCTGGACGACCCCGCGCGGTTCCGCGCGCTGGTCCGGGCGATGCCCGCCGCGTGCCGCGCCGCCGACGGCGGCCGCCCCGCCGCGCACGTCCTGCGCGAGGCGCTGTCGGGGCTCGTCGACACGGCGGTCCGGGGCGTCGTCCCGCACCCCCTGCTGCCCGCCCGGCGCGGGGCGGTCCCCGACCGCCTGCCGCTCGCCGAACGCTGGGTGGCGGCGCTCACCGGCCCGTCCGCCGAGGTCGCCCGCGAGCCCCGCGACGACCCCGACGAGCTGATCGCCGAACTGGACGCGTGGGCCGCCGCCGCGCGCCGTCCGTCCGGGCCCCTGCGGGTGTGCTTCCGGCTCGCCGAACCGGGCGCGGACGAGTACGAGACCGGCGAGTCGCGGGAGCCCCGCGGCGACGACGCGTGGCGGGTCGAGTTCGCGCTGCAGGGCACCGACGACCCGAGCCTGTACGTCCCGGCGTCCCTGGTGTGGGCGGGCGACGCCCCCACCATCGCGGACGCCGAGGAGACGCTGCTCACCGGCCTCGGCCGCGCCCTGCGCCTGTTCCCCGACCTGGCGCCCGCCCTCGACTCCCCCGTGCCGGACGAGCTCGTCCTCGACACCGCGGGCGCGTTCCGGTTCCTGCGGGAGGCCGCGCCGATGCTGGCCGCCGCGGGGTTCGGCGTCCTGCTGCCGCAGTGGGCGGGCAAGGCGAAGCTCGGGATGAGGCTCACCACCCGCACCGAGGACCCGGAGGCGGCGTCCGGCGCGGCGGCCCCGTCGGGCTTCGACCTCAAGGCCATGATCGACTTCCGCTGGGATCTGGCGATCGGCGACGAGACCGTCGACGAGGACGAGCTGGAGGAGCTCGCGCGGCTGAAGACGCCGCTCGTCCGGCTGCGCGGCCAGTGGGTGGAGCTCGACCGGGAGCAGCTCGAGGCGGCGCTCGACTTCCTGCGGCAGCCCCGGCGGGGCCGGATGTCGGCCGCCGAGGCGATCCGCGCGATCGTCCACGCGGGCGACGACGCCCTCCCGCTCGTCGGCGTCGACGCCGACGGCGCCTTCGGCGACCTGCTGTCCGGCGAGGCCGACCGCCGCCTCGTCCCGATGCGCACCCCGGACGAGCTGGACGCCGAGCTGCGCCCCTACCAGGAACGCGGATTGTCTTGGCTGTCGTTCATGAACGATCTGGGGCTGGGCGCCCTGCTCGCGGACGACATGGGGCTCGGCAAGACGATCTCCATCCTGTCGCTGCTGGTGCACGAGCGCCGGGACGGCGCCCCCCGCCCCGGCCCGACCCTCGCGATCCTGCCGATGTCGCTGGTGGGGAACTGGGAGCGGGAGGCGGCGCGGTTCGCGCCGAAGCTGCGCGTGTACGTGCACCACGGGACGTCCCGGCACCGCGGGGACGACGTGGCGCGGGCCGCGGCCGAGGCCGACCTGGTGCTGACGACGTACGGGACGGCCGCGCGGGACGCCGAGGCGCTCGCGGCGGTCGGCTGGGAGCGGGTCGTCTGCGACGAGGCGCAGGCGCTGAAGAACAGCGCGACGCGGCAGGCGCGGGCGGTGCGGAGCATCCCGGCGCGCAGCCGGATCGCGCTGACCGGCACGCCGGTGGAGAACCACCTGACCGAACTGTGGTCGATCATGGAGTTCGCGAACCCGGGGCTGCTCGGGCCGCGCGCGGAGTTCCGGCGGCGGTTCGCGGTGCCGATCGAGAAGGAGGGGGACGAGCGGGCGGCGGCCGCGCTGAAGCGGGCCACGCAGCCGTTCGTCCTGCGCCGCCTCAAGACCGACAAGTCGATCATCTCGGACCTGCCGGAGAAGCAGGAGATCAAGGTCTACTGCAACCTGACGGCCGAGCAGGCGTCGCTGTACCGGGCGACCGTGGACGACATGCTCGCGCAGATCGCCGAGGCCGACGAGAAGCAGCGGCGCGGGCTCGTCCTCGCGACGATGGCGAAGCTCAAGCAGGTCTGCAACCATCCGGCGCAGCTCCTCAAGGACGGGTCGCGGCTGCCGGGCCGCTCCGGGAAGCTGGAGCGGCTCGAGGAGATCTGCGCCGAGATCGTCGAGCAGGGTGAGAAGGCGCTCGTGTTCACGCAGTACGCCGAGTTCGGGTCGATGCTCCAGCCGTACCTGGCGGCGCACCTCGAACGTCCGGTCCTGTGGCTGCACGGCGGGACGTCCAAGCAGGCGCGCGACGACCTGGTGCGGCACTTCCAGCACGACCCCGAACCGGCGGTGTTCCTGCTGTCGCTGAAGGCGGCCGGGACGGGCCTGACGCTGACGGCCGCGAACCACGTCGTGCACGTCGACCGCTGGTGGAACCCGGCCGTCGAGGACCAGGCCACCGACCGGGCGTTCCGCATCGGGCAGACCCGCAACGTGCAGGTCCGCAAGTTCATCTGCGCGGGGACGATGGAGGAGCGCGTCGACGAGATGATCGAGCGCAAGAAGGCCCTCGCCGAGTCGATCGTCGGCACCGGCGAGGACTGGCTGACCGAGCTGTCGGTCGCCGAGCTGCGGGACGTCCTGCGGCTCGACCCGGGGGCGGTGAGCGGCTGATGGACGTCCCGGGCGACGGGATCCGGGCCCGCAACCGGCGCGGGTCGATCGGCGAGCGGTGGTGGTCGCGGCGGTTCATCGACCTCGTCGAGTCGTTCGCCGACCAGGGCCGCCTCGCGCGCGGCCGGACGTACGCGCGCAAGGGCAACGTGACGGACCTGAAGGTCGCGGCGTACGAGGTGACGGCGAAGGTGCACGGCTCGGCGCCCGAGCCGTACACGGTGGCGCTCGGCATCGAGGCGATCGACGCGGCGGGCTGGCGGGCGGCCGAGGCGGAACTGGCGTCCCGCGCGGTGTTCCGGGCGCGGCTCCTCGCGGGCGAGATGCCCCCGGAGATCGAGTGGGTGTTCGCCGAGCTGGGGCTGGCGCTGTTCCCCGGGTCGGCCGCCGACCTGCACCTGATGTGCGACTGCCCCGACTGGGGCGACCCGTGCAAGCACGCGGCGGCCGTCCTCTACCTGCTGGCGGAGGCGTTCGACGACGACCCGTTCCTGATCCTGGAGTGGAACGGGCGGGGACGGGACGCGCTGCTGGCGGCCCTCCGCCGCGGTTCGGCCACCGAGCCCGACCCGCTCGACATGGACGACGAGCCGCTGACGGCGGACGGTTTCTGGACGGCGCCGTCGGGGCTCGCGCGGCTCCGCGAGCGCCGCGCGGCACCGCCCGTCCCGCCCGGGTTCGTGCTGCGGGTCGCGGCGCCGCCGCCGGTCAAGGTGCGGCGCCGCCCGCTCACGGACGTCCTGGCCCCCGCGTACGAGGCGCTCGCCGGGGAGGAGTGAGCCCGGGGACGGTTCGCCGGGTCAGGCCCGCCGCAGGGCGCCCGACTGCCCCGACTCCGGAACCTCCCAGAACAGGGTTCCGTCGGCGCGCGGGGTGAGCTTCTGCAGGCCGGCCAGGCTGCACTGGGACGTGTGGGTGAGCAGGCGGCTCGAGTAGACGAGGATGTCGTCCTCGGCGGACACCAGCACGGCCATGGCCTCGCACGTGGACTGGCCGCCGCCGGAGACGGTGATCTTGACGGCCTCGGTCCCGACGGTCCCGGCGGTCAGCTCGAACCGCTTGCGGGGCGGGTCCGGCTCGTCCGCCGTGGGCCGCCCGACGGTCCCCTCCCAGGTGCCCCGGTACTGCGCGGGGACGTCGCCGCGCCGGGCCGGGGTGAGCACGCCGGACGCCTCGCCGTCCCGCCAGCGGACCCGCTCCCCCTCGCGGGTGAGGGTGATCTCCGTGCTCTCCGCGCATCCGCCGGGGACGGCGCGGGTCCGGCGGACGTCCAGGCCGACGGTGGACCCGCCGTACAGCAGCCGTCCCTCGTACTCGCACAGGATGTCCTCGCCGACCGAGCGGAGCGTGACGACGGCCTCGCCGACCTCGCCCTGCGCGACGGTGAACCGCCGTATCCGGGACGTGGCGCTCGCGGTGCCGCCCTCCCAGGTGCCGAGCAGTTCGCGGGGGATCGCCCCGGCTTCGTCCTGCGCGTTCCCGCCGTTCGCGCTCCTGCCGGTCACGGTCCCGGACGGCGCCGGGCCGCCGGAGCGCCCGTCCGCGTGCGCGCCGCCGCCGCGGCCGTCGTCCTGCGCGAGGATGAACACCAGGGCCGCCGCGACCACGGCGACCGTCGCCGCGGCGCCCATCGCGAGGTAGAGCGGCGTCCGCGAGCGCGCGGGCGCGGCGGGGCCGGTCCGCCCCGGCGGCGGTCCGGGCGGCGGGCCGTGGAGCACGCCGGGCGGCGGGCCCGGCGGCGGTGTCGGCGGCGGTGTCGGTGACGGTGTCGGCGGCGGTGTGTGCGGCGGTACGGCGGGGGTCGGCGCGATCGGGGCGGGGGGTTCGGCGTGCGGGTCCTCGAAGTCGAGGAGGCGGGCGGCGTGGCGGCCCAGGTCCGCGACGACGGCGGCCGGGAGCCAGGTGTCCTCGGGCGGCTCGGTGAGGAGTTCGCCGAGCGCGGGCCGCGCGTCCGGTTCCTTGGCCAGGCAGCGCTCGATCAGGTCGCGGACGGGCCCGTCGACGCCGTCGAGGTCGGGCGCCTCGAACACGAGCCGGTACAGCCGGACATCGGCGGCGCCGTCGAACGGGGGCCGTCCGGTCGCGGCGAACGCCAGCACCGCGCCGAGCGAGAAGACGTCGGACGCCGGGGTGAGCGGCGTGCCGCGCACCTGTTCGGGCGACATGAACCCGGGCGAGCCGACGAGCACGCCCGTCCGGGTGGCGACGTCGCCGTCGCCCGAGCGCGCGATGCCGAAGTCGATGAGCCGGGGCCCGTCGATCGTGACGAGTACGTTCGTCGGTTTCACGTCGCGGTGGATGAGGTCGTGGCCGTGGACGGCCCGCAGCGCCCGCGCGAGCCCGTCGGCCAGGGCGCGGACGGACGCCTCGGGCAGCGGCCCGTGCGCGTCGACGACCTCCCGCAGGCTGGGGCCCGGCACGTAGGCCGTCGCGACCCAGGGCGCGTCGGACTCGGTGTCGGCGTCCAGGACGGCCGCGGTCCACTCGCCGCCGACCTTGCGGGCCGCGGCGACCTCGTGCCGGAACCGGCGCCGGAACTCGGGGTCGCCGGCCAGGTCCGGGTGGACGAGCTTCACCGCGACCATGCGCCCGCGCGCGGACCGGCCGAGGAACACCCGTCCCATCCCGCCCGCGCCCAGCCGGGCGATCAGCCGGTACGCCCCTGCACCGCGCGGGTCATCGGGGCCAAGTGCCTCCACGGCGCACCCTTCGTCCGTCGAACATCCGGTCCGTCGATCTTCTGCGGGCAGGATAGAGCGCGCCCGTCGCCGATACGGACTCCGCGCGGCGCACGCGGCGGAATCTCGACCTAGATCACTTTCGCCCCCTATATTCTGTCGTGAACTGACATGTCCCGGGCGGCGGAATCGGGGTTCGAGCGCATGCTCCGAGGGATCTTCCAGCGCGGCGAGAAGCCGCCGAAACCGTACGAGCGGCTCAACGAGACGGAGCTGAACAAGACCGGCAAGCTCGAACTCGAGACCCTGCGCGAGGAGCTGGCGGGCGGCGTCCCGGACGGCCCGGCGCGCGCGCAGGCCGCCGAGTGCCTGGAGCTGGCGGAGGCGATCGGCCGGTACGGGTCGGGGCACGAGGGCCGATCCGGCAGCGGCGAGCGCCTCGCGGTGATCGTCCTGGCCCGCGCCGGGGTGCGGGCGCTGCGCGCGGGCGTGCCGGTGGACGCCTCCACCGTGTTCTGCTGGCGCAACCCGCTGCACGAGCCCGCGTCTGACCACCGCGACCTGGTGTTCCGCAACGCGACCGCCCCGCGCGCGTTGTGCGCCGTCTGCGTCGAACGTCTCGACGCCGGAACCGCGGTGCCGGAGCCGCTGGCGGTTCCGGAGTACTCGCCGCCCGGGCCGGTCGAGTACTTCGTCAAGGGCTACTTCCAGCACGACCGGCCCACCGATCTCGGCATGCTCATGGCCGAGGTGCGGCGCCGGCTGGCGTTCTTCGAGAGCTACCTGGGCGGGCGCCACCGCAGGCACTAGCCGTAGTTGCGGCCCGTGCAGCCGACCTCGCCCGCGATCGTCGCGCAGACGCCGAGCAGGCCGACGACGTCGGCGTAGTCGTCGGTCGTGAGCTCGGTGGTGCGCGGGCCGGCGAGGCGGACGCCCGGGATGACCGCGCACGACTGCGCGATCGCCGTCGCGTTCCATTCGACCGCGAGGGTGTAGGGCGCGGGCACGGTGAGCTGCCGCCACCGTTCGTCCCGCAGCGAGCGCAGCGCGGTCTCGTAGATGCGCTGCTGCGCGCGCGCCGGCGGGATCAGCTCGGCGGCGTACCGGTCGAGGCCCCGCTTGACGGCGACCGTCGGGACGTCGCCGAGGACGTCCCGCGCCTCGGCGCACGCGGCCTCGTCCCCGGCGACGAGGCCGATCGGGACGCCGAGGGAACCCGCGTACCCGGCCATCAGCCGGATCTCCCCCGCGACCTCCCCGTTGAGGTAGAGGTTCTGGATCTCCCGGCCCATCCACGTGTGGTTGAGGACGCCGCGTTCCGCGCCGGCGCGCGCGTGGTACCCGACGTAGAGCGCGACGTCGAAGGTCGGGTCGAGGCCCTCGCCCATGCGCATCGGCTTGTAGGGGCCGCGGACAAGCGTGCACCGCTCGTCGATGAGGTCGGCGCGCAGGTTGCGGCCGCCGCCGTGCGCGTCGGTGACGACGACGCTCTCCGCCCCGGCGTCGAACGCGGCGCGGACCGCGGCGTTGGCGTCGCCGGTCATCAGCTCGCAGCCGCGCTCGTAGCCGCGCCCGCCCGCGCGCATCTCCTCGGGGTCGGTGAGTCCCGAGACGCCCTCCATGTCGACCGAAACGAAGACCTTCATGACCGTCATGGTGCCCCGCCGGGCCCCTCCGCGCACGCCTCCTCGCACGACTGCGATGGGATGTAGTACTTCTGCTATCGTTCGCAGTAGAGGCACGGCACATGGTCCGAGGACCACTATGGAGGGGGACGGATGGGCGAGCCGGTGGTGCAGGCCCGCGACCTGCGCATGACGTACGGGCGCACGGAGGTGCTGCGCGGGGTCGACCTGGACGTCGCGGCGGGCGAGGTCGTGGCGCTGCTCGGGCCGAACGGGGCGGGCAAGACGACGACCATCGAGATCCTCGAGGGGTTCCGGCGGCGGTCGTCCGGCGACGTCCGGGTGCTCGGCACCGACCCTGGGACGGGCGGCAACGCGTGGCGGGCGCGGCTCGGGATCGTCCTGCAGAACTGGCGGGACCACCCGCGCTGGGGCGCCCGGGAGCTGCTCACGCACGTCGCGTCGCTGTACGAGCGGCCGCGCGACCCCGACGAGCTGCTGGCCGTCATGGGCCTGACCGGGCAGGCGGGGCAGATGGTCTCCCGGCTGTCGGGCGGGCAGCGGCGCCGGCTGGACGTCGCGCTCGGCATCGTCGGCCGCCCCGAGCTGCTCTTCCTGGACGAGCCGACGACCGGGTTCGACCCGCAGGCGCGCCGCGAGTTCCACGAGCTGGTCGAGCGGCTCGCGCGGGACGAGGGCATGGCGGTGCTGCTCACCACGCACGACCTCGCGGAGGCCGAGCGGCTCGCCGGCCGGATCGCGATCCTGGTCGGCGGGGAGGTCATGGCGTGCGGGACGCCGGCGAGCCTGGCGGCGACCGCGCAGGCGTCGTCGGAGGTCCGCTGGGTGGAGGACGGCGAGCCGCGCGGCGAGCGGACGTCCGACCCGTCGCGGCTCGCGTTCGAGCTGCACCGGCGGTTCGGCGGGCCGGTGCCGGGGCTGGAGGTCCGGCGGGCGTCCCTGGAGGACACCTACCTCGGCCTGGTCGCCACCGGCCGGGACGGCACCGAGAAGCGAGAGATCCTCGAGAGCGGGAGGGCCGCGTGAACATCCGGATCGCGAAGATCGGGCTCCGCCGGGGGCGGGCCGAGTACATGCAGTTCCTGCGGAACCGGCAGGAGTTCGTCAGCGCGCTGATCGGGACGGTCGGCGTCTACCTGGCGCTCGTCCTGTGGCAGGGCGGGCACGACGTGCAGGGCGCGGCGGGCGCGTCGCAGGCCGTGCTGATGACGGCCGGGTTCGTCGCGTTCGCGGTGTACACGGCGGGGCTGCTGAGCCTCCCGATGTCGATCGCGGCGGACCGCGAGGAGGGGACGCTGCTGCGGATGCGGACGGTCCCGAACGGCGTCCCCGCGTACCTGATCGGGCGCGCGGTGTACGTCCTCGCGCAGATCGCCACGTACATCGCGCTGATGCTGGTCGCGGGCGTCGCGTTCGCCGGGCTGGACCTGCCCACCGCCGTCGGCGACTGGCTGACGCTGGCGTGGGTGCTCGTCCTTGGCACGCTGTCGGTCGTCCCGCTCGGCGCCGCGCTGGGCGCACTGCTGCCGGGCGCGCGCAACGCGGCCGGCATCCTGTCGCTGCCGATGATGGGCCTGATGCTCGTCTCGGGCGTGATGTTCCCGGTGACGGCGATGCCCGAGCCCGTCCAGTGGGTCGCGCAGGCGTTCCCGCTGTACTGGCAGGGGCTCGGCCTGCGGTCGGTGTTCCTGCCCGACGCGATGCTGGCCGCCGAGATCGGCGGGAGCTGGCGCCTCGCGGAGGCCGCGGCGGTGCTGGGCGCCTGGTCGCTGCTCGGGCTGCTGCTGGCGCCCGTCCTGCTGCTGCGCGCCGCGCGCCGCGAGTCGGGGACGCGGCTGGCGCGGGCCCAGGAGAGGCGCGCCGCGCAGGGCGCGCTCTGAGCGGGAGTGCGGGAGACTGGGGCGGTGCCAGGGGACAAGGAGACCGTCTACAACCGGATCGCGGTGCTGCGCGCCGAACGGGGCGTGTCGCGCCGCGATCTGGCGCAGTCGCTGGGCGTCCACTACCAGACGATCGGGTATCTGGAGCGCGGCGAGTACAGCCCGAGCCTGCACCTCGCGCTGCGGATCGCGGAGTTCTTCGAGGTGCCGGTGGAGGTCGTGTTCTCGCTGGCGCCGTTCCCGAGGCTGGGGAGCACCGGGTGAGGGGGGCGACAGTGCGGCGGTTGGCCGATCGATGGGCGAGGACCCAGGAGAAGAGTCTCGAGGAGGACCGCCTGCGGTCCTGGCACCGGACCCGGACGCGACGCCGCGTCACCGTCGCGGCGGGCGCGCTGGGGCTGGCGATGCCGTGGGCCGGGACGGTCGTGTCGTGGCACCTGGCGCCCAGCGACACCGCGATGTACTGGACGATCGGGCTGTTCATCGGCTACGTCGTGATCGTGGTGCCGGTGTACGGCGCGCTGAACATCGCCACCCGCGGGACGACCTCGCTGGCCGAGGACCGGCTCGACGAACGGCAGGTCGCCGACCGGCTCCGCGCCTACACGATCGCGCACCGGACGATGCTGATGCTGCTGGTCGTCCTGGTGGTGGTGGTGCTGGGCGTCGAGGGGGACCGCGGCACGTTCATCCCGATGGCGGCGATCGTCACCGGCGTCGTGGCGCTGTTCAGCACGCACCTGGCGCTGCCCGTCCTCGTCGCCGGCTGGCGGCTGCCCGACCCGCCGCCCGACGACGAGGACGACCTGGACGACCCGGACGACCTCGACGAGCGTTAGCGCAGGTCCCCGTTCGTCATGCCGTGGGGCGCGGGCGGCAGCGCGACGAGCCCCAGTTCGGCCCGTCCGGACAGCCGCGGATGGCTCGGCACGACGCGGACGCTGTAGCCGAACGCGCCGCTGCGCCCGAGCGGGATCTCCCCCGCGTACCGGAGCCGCCCGCCGTCGGCCTTCTCCGCGCCGCCGAGCTCCAGGTACGCCGGGTCGACGAGCGTGTCGGACGCGTCGACCCGCCCGAAGGCGACCTCGACGGCGACGTCGGCGGGGTCGAGCCCGCCGAGGTCGACGACGACCCGGACCGGCATCCGCGCGCCGGCGTGCGGGCTGTCGTCCCCGCCGCCGTCGACGTGCTCGACGGTGACGCCCGGCCACGCCTGCGCGACCCGCCGCTTCCACGCGGCCAGCTCGCGGGCGCCCGCGTACCCGTCGGCGGCCATCGCGCGGGCCGACCCGGCGGCCGGGGTGTAGTACTGCTCGACGTAGTCGCGGACCATCCGGGTCGCGAGGACCTTCGGGCCGAGCGTCGCGATCGTGTGCTTCACCATCTCCAGCCAGCGGCGCGGCAGCCCGGCCGAGTCGCGGTCGTAGAACGTGACGGCGACGTGGTCCTCGATCAGCTCGTACAGCGCGGCGGCCTCCAGCTCGTCGCGCCGGTCCGGTGCGGCGAGGCCGTCGGCGGACGGGATCGACCAGCCGTTCTGCCCGTCGTACCACTCGTCCCACCAGCCGTCCCGCACCGACAGGTTCAGCGCGCCGTTCAGCGCCGCCTTCATCCCGGACGTCCCGCAGGCCTCCAGCGGGCGCAGCGGATTGTTCATCCACACGTCGCAGCCCTGCACGAGGAGGCGTCCGAGGTCCATGTCGTAGTCGGGCAGGAACACGATGCGGTGCCGGACGTCCTCGGCGTCGGCGAACCGGACGATCTCCTGGATGAGCCGCTTGCCGCCCTCGTCCGCCGGGTGCGCCTTCCCCGCGATGACGATCTGCACGGGCCGCTGCGGGTCCAGCAGGATGCGGCGGAGCCGGGCGGGGTCGCGCATCATCAGCGTGAGCCGCTTGTAGGACGGGACGCGCCGCGCGAACCCGATCGTCAGGACGTCGGGGTCGAGGGCGTCGTCGATCCAGGACGTCTCGGCCTCGCTGGCCCCGCGCTGCCGCCACGACTCGCGCAGCCGCCGCCGCGCGTCCAGGACCAGGCGGCGGCGCAGCACGCCCCGCACCCGCCACAGTTCGGTGCCGGGCCGGGACAGGATCTCCTCCCATCCGCTGCCGGTCTCCACCAGCGACGGGATCTCGCGGGCGGCGAGCTCCTGGATCTCCCGGGCCACCCAGGTGCCGGCGTGGACGCCGTTGGTGATCGACCCGATGGGCACCTCGGCGGTGTCGAACCCGCCCCACAGGCCGCCGAACATCTCCCGGCTGACCCGCCCGTGCAGCTCGCTGACGCCGTTGACGCGCTGCGCGAGCCGCATGCCCATGACGGCCATGTTGAACACGGTCCGGTCGCCGCCGGGGTAGTCCTCGGCGCCGAGCGCGAGGATCCGGTCGACGGGCACCGCCGGTTCCTCGTTGGCCCCGCCGAAGTACCGTCCGACCAGCTCGCGCGGGAACCGGTCGATGCCCGCCGGGACGGGCGTGTGCGTGGTGAACACGGTGCCCGCGCGGGCCGCCTCCAGGGCCTCGTCGAAGGCGAGGTCGCGCTCGGCGACCAGCTCCCGGATGCGCTCCAGGCCGAGGAACCCGGCGTGGCCCTCGTTCGTGTGGAACACCTCGGGGGCCGCGTGCCCGGTGATGCGGCAGTACGCGCGGATCGCGCGGACCCCGCCGATGCCGAGCAGCATCTCCTGCAGCAGCCGGTGGTCGCCGCCGCCCCCGTACAGCCGGTCGGTGACGTCCCGGGCGGACGGCTCGTTCTCCTCGACGTCGGAGTCCAGCAGGAGCTGCGGGACGCGGCCGACGCGGGCGAGCCACACCTGTGCGTGCAGCGGCCCGCCCTTGGGCAGCCCGATGCGGACCCGCACCGGCGCGCCGTCCTTCTCGCGCAGCAGGGTGAGCGGCAGCCCGTTCGGGTCGATCGGCGGGTACCGCTCGAGCTGCCAGCCGTCCGGCGACAGCGACTGCGAGAAGTACCCGTGCCGGTACAGCAGGCCCACCCCGATGATCGGGACGCCGAGGTCGCTGGCGGTCTTCAGGTGGTCGCCCGCCAGGATGCCGAGGCCGCCCGAGTACTGCGGCAGCGCCGCGGTGATCCCGTACTCCGGCGAGAAGTACGCGATGGACGACGGCACGCCGGGCCGCGTCTGGTACCAGCGGGGCGCCGTCAGATACTCGCGCAGCTCCTCGGCGGCGTCCCGGAGGCGGCGCAGGAAGCGGCGGTCCTCGGCGAGCCGGTCCAGCCGCTCCGGGGACACCTCGCCGAGCAGCCGGACGGGGTCGTGGTCGACGGCCTTCCACAGCGCGGGGTCCACGGCCCGGAACAGGTCGAGCGTCTCGTGGTGCCAGGACCAGCGCAGGTTGAGGACGAGTTCCTCGAGCTGCGTGAGCGGCTCGGGAAGGACGGTGCGGACGGTGAATCGTCGTATCGCCTTCACGGGTTCCTCCAGGAGATGCCCCGGCCTCCGGGCCGGGGAGGAAACCGGGCTCCGCGAAGGGGCGTCCGGGCGAAGCCCGACCACCCCGGGTGCGCACGGTTCCTCAACGAACGGCTCCGTTTCTGCTTCTTCCGGTCTCGAGACGAAACCCGACCATGACTCAGCGTAGTCACAGGGTTTCGCGGCGCGGACGTCACCCGTCGTCACGGTATGCGGCCGTCCGGCCATGGCGCGACCAACGCGAGGAGACCATCCCCTAACCGGATCACGCCTTTTCTAACGGATGCGCTGAGCAGCGGATCACTTACGTAAAGTTACCCAAAGCTACGGGGCGGTAAGCCCCTGCTCGCGGGCATGGACGTTTCGGAAGCCTCGCACGGGTAGGGGATGCCACATGCACGTCGAGTCCGGAACGTCCCGTATGACCGCTTTTTCGGGGCTCGGTGCTCCCGGGATCGGCCGCATTCCGATCATGGACGTGGAGCCGGTCGTGGGGTGCGGCCGGTGGCCCGCCAAGGCGGTGGTGGGCGAGACGTTCGAGGTGTCGGCGACCGTGTTCCGCGAGGGGCACGAGATGCTGGGCGCCGCGGTGGTGCTGCGGACGCCGGACGGCGAGGAGTGCCCGCCCGCGCGGATGCGGGAGGTCGCCCCGGGCACCGATCGGTTCGCGGCGCTGGTGACGCCGACCGAACCGGGGTCGTGGTCGTTCCGGGTGGAGGCGTGGGGCGACCCGATCGCGCACTGGCGGCACGACGCCCAGATCAAGATCCCGGCCGGCCAGGACGTCGAGCTGATGTTCGCCGAGGGCGCGAAGCTGTTCGAGCGCGCGGCCGACGCCGTCCCGTCCAAGGACGCGGCCCCCCTCGCCCGGATCGCCGGCCGCCTCGCCGACGAGACGATCCCGGTCCGCGACCGGATGGACGCGGCCGCCGACCCGGAAGCCCACGAGATCCTGGAGCGTCACCCGCTACGCGACCTGGTCACGGCCGGGGAGTGGTTTCCCCTGGCCGTGCACCGGGAGCGGGCGCTTTACGGGGCTTGGTACGAGTTCTTCCCGCGATCCGAAGGCGCCACCTTCGACCCGATGGGCCGCCGCCCCCCGATGTCGGGCACCTTCCGCACCGCGATGAAACGGCTCGCGGCCATCGCGGAGATGGGCTTCGACGTCGTCTACCTGCCCCCGATCCATCCCATCGGCAGGACGGAACGTAAGGGGCCGAACAACACCCTGGACGCCGGACCCTACGACCCCGGATCCCCCTGGGCCATCGGATCAGCAGACGGCGGCCACGACGCGATCCATCCGGATCTGGGGACGATCGAGGACTTCGACGCGTTCGTCGCCCACGCCCACGACCACGGCCTGGAAGTGGCCCTCGATCTGGCGTTGCAGTGCTCCCCCGACCATCCCTGGGTGCAGCAGCATCCCGA
>NZ_JBFAUZ010000082.1:0-27211 GCF_040679555.1 Spirillospora sp. NPDC052242 | reverse complement strand
CCCGTTCCTCGGCGGTCAACTCCAACGGCGCAAGCTTTGGCCCCGGACGCGTCATGCCAGAACCCTAGGCGAAATTAAGACTCAGGACACTAGCGGGATCTGTGTGGTTTGGGAGCGGCTCGGATGTGGACGCGTTCGCCTTGCTTGCCGATCAGGCTGAGGTACTCCACGGGGCCCGAGCTGGTGGCCGCGGTCCAGTGCGGGGTGCGCGTGTCGAACTCTGCGGCTTCGCCGGGTTCGAGGATGAGGTCGTGTTCCCCGAGGACGAGGCGGAGCCTGCCGTTGAGGACGTAGAGCCAGTCGTAGCCCTCGTGGGTGCGTAGGTCGGGCTCGGCGTCGTCGCGGCCTACGGGGAGGACGAACTTGTAGGCCTGGATCCCGCCGGGCCTGCGGGTCAGGGGCAGGATCGTGGAACCGTCCGCGCACGGGATGGGCCGCAGGTTGACGCGTGGGTCGCCGGTGGGCGGGGCCTCCACGAGTTCGTCCAGCGTGACGCCGTAGTAGCGGGCCAAGGGCAGCAGTTGCTCCAGGGTGGGGCGCCGCAGGCCGGCCTCGAGCCGGGACAGGGTGCTGGTCGATATGCCGGTCTCCTCGGCGAGGCCGGTGAGGGTGATGTCGCGTCGTTGACGGAGTTGCTTGAGCCGCGGCCCCACCGCGTTGAGGGTGCGGTCGGTCGTGTCGTCCATGCCCTCGATTTTGCCATTCGGCAACAAGGTTTGCGAATCTCCCTGGTGGTGCGCACCATCCAAGCACGCGGACGTCGACCGATGGCCGCGGTTCGGCTTGGAGGAGTGACATGGCAGGGCACGACACAGTGCGAGAAGTGGTGATCGTCGGTGGCGGCGCGGCTGGACTGAGCGCCGCGTTGACGCCGACGCGGGCACGGCGCGGGGTCAGGGGCGTCGATGCCGGGGAGCCGCGGAACGCACCCGCCGACGTGGAGGGGGCGATTTCGCGGCTCGAGGTCGACGGTGATCGCGTGAGCGGGGTGCGGCTCGCCGGTGGACGGCTGATCGAGGTCGACGTCGCGGTGGTCACCGGGCGGACCGGCGTCCCCGGGGTGTGGGGTGTCGGCAACGCCGCTGGTCTCTCTGGCCAGGTCAGTGCGGTCGCTGCGGAGGGGGCTCGTGTGGCCCGGCGCATCGATGCCGACCTCGTTATGGAGGACGCCGGCGAGGCCGCGGCCGTCCTCGGCCGTGAGGGGGCTCACCGATGACGCACTCGTTCGACAAGGACTACTGGGACCGGCGCTGGCGGCGCGACCGAGCCGGTGCCCCGGTTGCGATGGCCGTCGGCCCGCCCAACCCGCACCTGGTGCGGGAGGTCCACGACCTGGAACCCGGGACGGCGCTCGACGCCGGCTGTGGCGCCGGAGCGGAGGCGGTCTGGCTCGCGTCGCGCGGCTGGCGGGTCACCGGCGCGGACATCGCGGACCAAGCCCTGGCCCGGACGGCCGAGCGCGCGGCCGCGAGCGGTGTCGCGGATCGGGTGCGACCGGTCCGGGCCGACCTGTCCGTCTGGGAGCCGGACACGACGTACGACCTGGTCACCACCCACTACGCGCACCCCGCGATGCCGCAGCTGGAGTTCTACGACCGAATCGCGTCCTGGGTCGCCCCCGGCGGCACGCTGCTGATCGTCGCGCACCTCCACCACAACGGTCACCGGCAAGGGCACGGACCCGCCGGGGCCGAACCGCCGGCCTCGGCGTCGGTGACCGCGGCCGACATCACGGCGCGCCTCGATCCCGCCGGGTGGACGGTCGTGACCGCCGAGGAGGCGCACCGCACCGTGACCGGCCACGGCGGGCACGCGGTCATGGTGCACGACGTCGTCGTCCGGGCGACCCGCCGACGCTGACCCGGCCGTCCGGCACGCCGGCGCCTCTCCGGGGCCGGCGCCGACTCGTCCTGCCTCCGTGCAGGTCGTGAAAGGAAATCCATTGAGCACGAACCCGCCTTCCGTCGCCGTCGCCCACGGCGAGCCGGGCGACCCGACCATCCACGACGCGCGGCAGCGCCGCGCGATCCTGATCGCGGTCTGCATCGCGCTGATGGCGGTCATCGCCTCGGTCACCGGCCTCAACGTCGCCCAGCCCGAGCTCGCCGTGGAGTTCGGCGCCTCGCAGAGCACCGTGCTGTGGTTCATCAACCTCTACACGATCAGCCTCGCCGCACTGCTCCTGCCGCTGGGCGCTCTCGGCGACCGGCTCGGCCGCAAGCCCGTGCTGCTGACCGGCCTGACGGTTTTTGGCGTCGCGAACGTGGCCGCCGGGCTGGCCCCCTCCGCGGAGATGATGCTCGCCTCCCGGTTCGCCGCCGGTGTCGGCGCGGCCATGATCATGCCGGTCACCCTCGCCGTGATCACCTCGACCTTCCCCGAGGAGGAACGCGCCAAGGGCATCGGCGTGTGGACCGGCGTCGCGGGCGGTGGCGGCATCCTCGGCATGTACCTGTCCGCGGTGCTCGTCGACGTCGCCACCTGGCGCTGGCTTTTCGTCCTGCCCGTCGCGCTGGTCCTGGTCGCGGCCGCGCTGATCGTGCGGTCGGTGCCCAACTCCCGCGAACGCTCCGTGCACCGGTTCGACACCATCGGCTCGGCCACCTCGGTCCTCGCCGTCATCGGGCTGATCTTCGCCCTCCACGAGGGCGCGGTGCACGGCTGGACGGAGCCGGCGACCCTCGTCGGCCTGGTCGGCGGCATCCTCGCCGCGATCGCCTTCGTCGTGTGGGAGTTGCGCCACGCGGCACCCGTACTCGACGTCCGGCTCTTTGGAGAACGGGGCTTGGCCGGCGGGTCGGTCTCGCTGCTGGCGGTCTTCGGTGTGCAGGCCGGTATCTTCGTGGTGCTCTTCCCGTTCCTCCAGGCCGTGCTCGGCTGGTCGGCGCTGCGGGCCACGCTGGCGATGATGCCCATGGCGTTGCTGATGATGCTCGCGTCCGGCCTCGCCACGCAGGTCGCCGCTCGCATCGGAGCCCGGGCGACCATGGCCACCGGCATCTTCCTGGGCGGCGTCGGCCTCGCCCTGATGGCCGGCCTGGTGTCCGTCGAAGGCGGCTACCTCTCGATCCTTCCCGGCATGCTTGTCATGGGCCTGGGGCTGGGCCTGTCCATGACGCCTTCGACCGAGGCGATCACGAGCTCGCTGCCGCGCGAACGCCAAGGCGTCGCGTCCGCACTCAACGACGTGACCCGAGAGTTCGGCACGGCCCTGGGAGTTGCCTTGCTGGGAGCGATCCTCTCCGCCGGCTACAAGAGCGCGATCGACGGTCGGCTCGACGGCGTCCCGGACGATGCGGCCGACACCGCCCGCGAGGGCGTCGCGAACGCCGTCGCCGCGGCGGACGCCGCCGGCCCCCAAGCCCACGCGCTGGTCCGGGCGGCGCAGGAGTCGTTCGTCGACGGCTGGCAGCACGCCATGTGGGCCGGAGTCGGTGTCATGGCCGTCCTGTTCGTGTACGTCGTCGCCCGCGGTCCCCGGCACTCCACCACGGCGACTGACGCTGTCACGCAGGCCGTCCAAGACCCACGCCGAAGCGCCGTTGTCTGTGGAGGGCCGACGGCACCTCAAGGGCCGACCCCTCCGAGGGATCGCGACGGGGTGGGGTGACGCTCGGGCCTCGGCCGGTGCGGGGTTGCGGTCGTCGCGGTGAGCGGGGCGTCTGTGCGCGATCGAGCGTTCCGAACGTGCGGAGGTCCGGGATCCCCGGAGCGGGGATCCCGGACCTTCGGCGTCTGCACGCCCGTAGCGTGGTCAGCTGGCGGTCGACCCGGTGGCTTCCGTCAGGAGTCGGCGGGGTGGGTGCTGATGACCTTGCCCTTGGCGTTCGCGGCCACGTAGCCGCCGCCGTACTCGTCGGACAGGTAGAACATCATCGTGGGGGAGTCGCCGTTGAACACCCAGGACGCCCGGACGATCAGGTACCTGCTGGTCGGCTTGGGCACGTTCAGCGTCCGCTCGGCCCGGCGGATCAGCGCCGGGAGGGCGTCCCAGTCGAACTTCTTGAGATCGACTTTCGCGTCGCCGGTCGTGACGCCGGTGCTGGGACCGCGGCGGACGGCCGCGTCGGCCCCGGCCTCGTACGTGTAGTTGTCGAAGGCGGTCCGGCGGCCCGGGACGGGCGCGTCCGCGTCCGCGCGGTCCGGGCGGACGGTCATCCCGGCGAACTGGGTGCCGCCGGACGCGGCCTCGAACTTCGCGATCACGTCGCGGATCCCGGCGGGCGTTAGCAGCGACTCGGGCGCCGGAGCCGTCGCACCGGTGCCGGATCCCGAGCCCGCGTCGGTCGGGGTCGCGGACGCCGGTGGGGAGGTGGGCATGAGACGGTCGCCGGCCCCGGCCGCCGCGTCGCGCGAGGCGTCCAGGACCCTCGGGACGACGATGACGAGCGTGGTCGTGATCGCCGCCACCAGGACGACCGCGACCGCGGCGATCCCGCCGACCACCCACGTCCCGGTGGAGCGTGACCGCCGCCGCGGCGCGGTGCCGGTCGCCTCCCGCGGGACGTCCGGATGGGTGCCGGGTCCGGGGGCCTGCGCGAACGCCGCACTGCCGTCGGCGGGCGGTGGGAACGCCGTGGCGGCGTCGGCGGCCTGTGCGAGCAGCTGGTCGAGCCGTTCCGCGCTGGGACGCGCGGCGTGATCGCGCACCAGCAACGCCTGGAGTACCGGCGCGAGGGGGCCTGCGTGCTGCGGCGGAGGGATCGGCGCCGTCATGACGGCGGCGAGGGTCGCGGCGGCGGTGGGGCGGCGCAGCGGGTTGCCGCCCTCCACGGCCACGTACAGCAGGACGCCCAGGGACCACAGGTCGGAGGCGGGATCGCCCTCGCGGCCGTGCAGCCGTTCGGGCGCGATGTACTCGGGCGAGCCGACGAGGCCGCCGGTGGCGGTGACGCGGGACGCGTCCTCCAGCACGGCGATGCCGAAGTCGGTGAGGACCGGCGTCCCGTCCGTCCGCAGCAGCACGTTGGCGGGCTTGACGTCGCGGTGCTGGATGCCGGCCGCGTGCGCGGCTCGCAGCGCGGCGAGGATCCCGCGCCCGACGGCCGCCGCCTCGGCGGGCGGCATCGGCCCGTCGGCGAGCCGGTCCGCGAGGGACCGGCCGCGGACGAGTTCCATCACCAGCCAGGGATGGGGCAGGTCCGGTGTGTCCACGATGTGGTGGATGGTCACCACGTTCGGGTGGTCGATGCGGGCGAGGGCGCGTGCCTCGCGCATCACCCGCTGGCGCGTCTTCCGCGCGACGTCGGGGTCCTGCCGAGACGGATCCGCGTCGGCGAGCCGCACCTCTTTCAGCGCGACCTCGCGTTCCAGCGCGAGATCGAATGCGCGCCACACCGTGCCCATCCCGCCGCTGCCGAGCCTCCCGCGCAGCTCGAAGCGCCCGTCGACCACCTGCTCAGACGTCACGGCGCACAGCCTAGAACCACCTACCCACAAACATCCCGGAAGGGTTTGTTTCCGCACCATTTTTAATGCGATGTACTTCTCGCCGCATACTGGACGCCCGGTGCGCCGCCCTCGCCTCCGGCATCCTTGGGATGGCCGCCGGCTTCTACTTCCTCGATGGGCGCGACACCCCGTTCGGCGTAATGGCCGATCTGGAACCCGTTCCCGGTACTCGGCAATGGGGACCCTGAGGTCAACGGCGTGCTGGTTCACGTCGACGGTCTCCGGATCCGCGCCTGATCGACTTTGAGTTCGCAGGCTGCGCCCGTGCCCTGCACGACGCCGTCCCCCCGGTTGCAGGGCCCCGCCGGTTCGTGGACCGGGTGCCTGGCGTGGCCGATGGCTTGGGGTTAGTCGGCGAGGGTGAAGAGGGCGGTGGCGTTGGTGCCCAGGACGGCGTCGCGGTCGGGGCCTTCGGGGAGGGCGGCTCGGATCCGGGCGACGGGGTCGTCGACGCCCATGTCGAACGGGTGGTCGGAGCCCATGACGACCTGGGAGACGCCGACGGCGTCGATGAGGGCGCGCAGTGCGGACGGTTCGTAGACCAGGGAGTCGAACCAGATGCGGCGCAGGTAGGCGCTCGGCGGTTCGGCGCACTCGCGGGCCTCGGGGCGGACCGCGTGGCCGTGGTCGGCGCGGCCCAGGTAGGTGGGCAGGTAGCCGCCGCCGTGGGCGGCGAGGACCTTCAGCGCGGGGTGGCGGTCGAGGACGCCGGAGAAGACGAGGTGCGAGAGGGCGACGGCGTTCTCGACGGGCTGCCCGACGATGTTCGACAGGTAGAAGCGGTCGAGCCGTTCGTCGAGGGTGCAGCCGAAGGGGTGGACGAAGACGACCGCGCCGTGCGCTTCGGCGCGGGACCAGAACGGTGCGAGCGCGGGGTCGGAGAGTTCGCGGCCGGGGGCGTGCGAGGAGATCTCGACGCCTTCGAGGCCGAGGGCCATCGCGTGGTCGAGGGCTTCGACGGCCAGGTCCGGGTGCTGCAGGGGGACGAGGCCGAGGCCGTGCAGGCGGTCGGAGGCGGCGCAGTGCGCGGCGGTGCCCTCGTTGGCGAGGCGGCAGACCTCGCGGGCGAGGTCGCGGTCGGCCCAGTAGTGGTAGTGGGACGGGGACGGGCTGACGATCTGGACGTCGACCCCGGCGGCGTCCATGTCGGCGAGGCGCGCGTCCACCCGGGTGAGGCGGTGGAGGCGTTCGCCGATCATGGCGCCGCTCGCCCGCAGGGACGCGGGGCCGTTGCGGCGGGCGTCCAGGGCCCGGTGCTCGGCGTGGCCGGGCCGGTCGGCGACGGCCTCTTCGATGGCGGGGAGGAGGACGTGGGCGTGGACGTCGATGTTCATTTGACCGCGATCGGGTTGACGGGGGCGCCGACGGCGCCGGTGACGGGGATGGGGCCGGCGGTGAGCCAGAACTCGTGGACGCCGTCGGACGCGCAGTCGGCGGCGAGCGCGTCGAGGTCCCAGAGTTCGCCGATGAGCAGGCCCATGTTCGGGATGGCGACCTGGTGCAGCGGCTGGAAGGCGTCGTCGAACTCGTTGGGGCGCACCTCGAAGCCCCAGGTGTCGGTGGCGATCGCGGCGATCTCGGTGCGGTGCAGCCAGGAGGCGGTGGTGAACGACAGGCCGGGCGCGGGGCCGCCCGCGTAGTCGCCCCAGCCGTCGCGGCGGGCGCGGGTGAGGTGGCCGGTGCGGACGCAGACGATGTCGCCGCGCCCGACGGTGACGCCGTGCGCGTCGATCGTGGCCTGGAGGTGCTCCTCGGTGATGGGGAAGCCGTCGGGGAGTTCCCCGTCGTCGCCGATGACGCGGCCGACGTCGAGCAGGACGCCGCGTCCGGCGACGGGCGCGGCCATGTGCTCGATGCCGGTGACCAGGTCGCCCTCGGAGGTGACGACCTTCTCGGCGGGGCGGCCGTTCCAGGCGCGGCCGTGGTCGAAGATGTGGCCGAGGCCGTCCCACTGGGTCGAGCATTGGAGCGGCATCGACACGACGTCGTCGGCGCCGCCGATCCCGTGGGGGAAGCCCTGGTTGCCGAGGGCGGCGTCGGTGCCGGTGTCGAGCATGGTGTGGACGGGGTTGGTGCGGCGCCGCCAGCCCTTCTGCGGGCCGTTCATGTCGAACCGCTGGGAGAGGGAGAAGGACGCGCCGCGGCGGACGAGCGCGGCGCCTTCGCGGCGTTTGGCCTCGTCGATGAAGTTGACGGTGCCGAGCACGTCGTCGTCGCCCCAGCGTCCCCAGTTGGAGTACGCGGCGGCGGCCGCGGCGATCGCGCCCTCGGGGTCGGTGCGGTCGAGCATCACGCCTCCTCGGCGACGCAGCGGTTGCGCTGGACGCCCAGCCCGGTGATCGTCCCCTCCATCACGTCGCCGGGGCGCAGCAGCCGTCCCCAGTGCATGCCGTTCCCGGCGGGGCTGCCGGTGAGGACGAGGTCGCCCGGCAGCAGGCGGACGGTCTCGGACGCGTACGCGACCAGGCGGGCCACGTCGAAGATCATGTCGGCGGTCGACTCGTCCTGCATGACGTCGCCGTTCAGGCGGAGCGTCACCCGGAGGTCCGCGGGGTCGACGAACTCGGCGGGGACGAGGTAGGGGCCGAGGGGCGTGAACGTCGGGGCGTTCTTCGCGCGGAGCCAGTCGGTGCCGATCTCGGGCATGTCGCGGCGGAAGACGAGCTCGCGGGCCGTCACGTCGTTCGCGATCGTGTACCCGGCGACGTGCGCGAGGGCGTCGGACGCGGGCACCCGGTAGGCGGGGCGGCCGATGACCGCGGCGAGTTCGAGTTCCCAGTCGGGCTTGGTGCACCAGGACGGGATCACCACGTCGTCGTAGGGCCCGGTGACGGACGACGGCAGGCCGATGAACGCGTACGGTTCGTCCTCGGCGGCGCGCCGGTCCATCATCGCGGCGGTCTCGGCGCGGACCTGTTCGGCCGGGCGCCCGCCCTCGGGTTCGTGCGCGACGGCGAGGTCGATGACGTGCGTCCGGTAGTTCGCGCCCGACTGGACGATCTGCCGGGGCTCGACGGGCGCGTGCACGCGCAGGCCGTCCAGCGGCAGGCGGTCGCCGTCGGCGGCGCGCAGCAGCGGCAGCACGTCGTCCCAGCGGTCCAGCAGGTCCCGGACGGTCCTAAAGGCGGCGAGCCCGGGGACGGTGCGCAGGTCGACGACCCGGTCGCCGGTGACCAGCCCCGGGAACACGGGGCCGTCCCCGGCGGAGAACGAGCCGACCGCGAACCGGCCGGCGGGCCCCTTTTCGGCGAGTGTGGTTTCCACGGCGTCCCTCCTAGCGATGCCATTAACCTTGGAGCACCCGGGGGAGATCTGGGAAATCGATTCCCCAGATGCTTGGCATCCACGAAGTGAATGGAGGCTTCCGCCGTGAACCTGGCCAGCCTCGACCTGAACCTGCTGGTGGCCCTGCGCGCCCTGCTGGAGGAGCGCAACGTCACCCGGGCCGGGCAGCGCATCGGGCTCAGCCAGCCCGCGACCAGCGCGGCGCTCGCCCGGCTGCGCCGCCACTTCGGCGACGAGCTGCTGGTCCGGACGGGCAACAGCTACGAGCCGACGCCGCTCGGCGCGGCCCTGGAGGCGCCCGCGGCCAACGCGTGCGTGCTGCTGGAGCGGCTGTTCACCAGCCGCGCCGAGTTCGACCCCGCGTCCGAGCGGCGGGAGTTCACGATCATGGCGTCCGACTACGCGGTGGCGGTGTTCGGCGCCGCGCTGGCCCGCGCCGTGCACGCCGCGGCGCCCGGGGTGCGGCTGACGTTCCGGCAGGTCGGCCCGGAGATCGGCGACAACACCGACGCGCTGCTCAGCGCGGTCGACGGCCTGCTCATGCCGCACGGCGTGATCGGCGGCTTCCCCACCGTCGAGCTGTACCGGGACGAGTGGGTGTGCCTCGTCGCCGCCGACCACCCCGAGATCGGCGAGGAGCTGACCCTGGACGACCTCGCGCGCCTGCCGTGGGTCGTCTACCAGCGTCCCTACGACGCGCCGGCGGCGCGGCAGCTCAGCATGCTCGGCCTGGAGCCGCGGGTGGAGGTGTCGGTGCAGAACTTCCAGCTGATGCCGTCGCTCGTGGCGGGGACCCGCCGGCTCGCGCTGATCCAGCGCCGGCTCGCCGAGATCCTCGCGCCGGTCGCACCCGTTCGCGCGCTGCCGTGCCCGTTCGAGGCGGTGCCCGTCCAGGAGGCGCTGTGGTGGCACCCCGTGCACACGCACGACGCCGCGCACACCTGGCTGCGGGAACTCGCCGCCCGGACGGCCGCCGCGTTCACCGGCGGATCGGCGTGACCGAACCGGTTTCGGGACGTTCTCAGCGGCGAACTCCCGGAGAGGGACGCGCGTCGCGAGGGGGGAACCGATGGAGACCGAGATGATCGTCGAGATTCCGCGGGGATCGCGGAACAAGTACGAGATGGATCACCGGCTCGGGCGGATCCGGCTGGACCGCATGCTGTTCACCTCGACGCAGTACCCGGTGGACTACGGCTACATCCCGGGCACGGTGGCGAAGGACGGCGACCCCCTCGACATCATGGTCCTGCTGGAGGAGCCGACCTTCCCCGGCTGCCAGGTGACCGTCCGCAGCATCGGCGTCTTCTGGATGCTGGACGAGAAGGGGCCGGACGCGAAGATCCTCGGCGTCCCGGCCCGGGACGTCCGCTACGAGGGCATCCGCGACCTGCGGGACGTGCACGCGCACACCCTCGACGAGATCGGCCACTTCTTCGACATCTACAAGAGCCTCGAACCGGGCAAGAGCGCCGACGTCCGCGGCTGGCAGGACCGGGAGGTCGCCGACCAGGAGATCGCCGACTCGATCGCGCGAGCCCGGCGCTGAGAGCGGCGGGTCAGAAGAGCGTCGGCGGCCCGACGGGCTCCGGTTCCGGCAGCGGCTCGAGCCCGTGCACCTGCGCCCGCACCTCGTCGTGGAAGCGCCGGGCGAGTTCGAGGGCCTCGGCGTTGTCCGGCGTGTGGACGAACACGGTCGGCGTGCGGCCCTCGCGCAGCCAGCCGGCGACCGTCGCGACCCACCCCTGCCAGCCCTCGACGGTGCGGTCGGTGTCGTCGCGGCCGAGGTAGCGCACGATCGGACGCCCGGTGAGCGCCGCGGCGCGCCGGGGCATCCGCGGCTTCTTCAGCCACGCGTCCCGTTCGGCGTCGCTGGTCGGCGGGCTCCGGAACAGCGTGGTGGTGTCGAACGGGACCCACTCGGCGCCCGTCTCGGCGAGCGCGCGTTCCAAGAGCGCCGCCGCCCGGGGCTCCTCGAAGAACGCGCGGTGCCGCACCTCGACCGCGTACCGGTGCGCGGACGGCAGCCGCCGCAGGAACCGCGCGAGCGTCCCGACGTCGCCCGGCCCGAACGAGCCGGGCAGCTGCACCCACAGCGCGTGGGCGCGCGGCCCGAGCGGCTCGATCGCGTGCAGGAACGCCCGCAGCTCGTCGTCGGCGCCCGCCAGGCGGCTCCCGTGCGTGACCGGTTTGGGCAGCTTCAGCACGAACCGGAAGTCGGCGGACGTCTGCCGCGCCCACGACTCGACCGCGTCCCGCGACGGGGTCGCGTAGAACGTCGTGTTGCCCTCGACAGCGTTGCACCACGACGCGTACGCGCGCAGGCGCTCGTCGGCGGGCAGCGAGCGGGGCAGGTAGCGCCCCTGCCACGGGGCGAGGTTCCACATCGCGCATCCCACATGAAGCCGCACGGCCCCGACGTTATCGTGCGATCCCGATCCTGCGGTCCCGCCCTCGGACGTCCGCCGCATCGACCGGGCCGTCAGCCGCGGCCCCGCCACCGGGCGATGTCGGTCTGGTCGGCGTCCGGGCCGAGGTCCTCGGCGGCGGCCGCCCACAGGTCCACGGCGGCCCGCCCGAACGCCAGCGGCTCGCCCTGCGCCTCCGCCAGCTCGGCCGCGATCCGCATGTCCTTGAGCATCAGCGACAGCCCGAACCCGGAGTCGTACCGGCCGGTGAGGACGAAGTTCGGCCATTTGACCTCGGTGGAGGCGCAGCGGCCGCTCGACGCGTTGATCGCCTCTATCATGACCGCCGGGTCCAGGCCGAAGCGGGCGCCCGCCCGCATGACCTCGGCGGTCGCCAGCAGGTGGGAGGCCGACAGCAGGTTGTTGAACGCCTTCAGCGCGTGCCCGGCCCCGACGTCCCCGGCGTGCACGACGGCGCGGCCCAGCACGTCCAGGAGCGGGCGGACGCGCTCGACGTCGGCGGCGGCGCCCCCGGCCATGACGGTGAGCGTCCCGCCCTCGGCGCCCTTCACCCCGCCGGACACGGGGGCGTCCACGAACACGACGTCCCGTTCCGCCGCGCGGGCCGCGAGCTTCTGCGTGGACAGGGGACGGCTCGACCCCATGTCGATCAGCGCCGCGCCGGGCTCGAGCGCGTCGAGCAGGCCGTCGACGACCCCCTCGACGATGTCGCTGTTCGGCAGCATGAGCACGACGGCGTCGGCGCCCCGCGCGGCGTCGGCGGGCGACGCCGCGAGCACGAGGCCGTCCGGGAGGTCCCCGGCGGGCGGCACGGGGTCGTGGGCCCGGACCCGCAGCCCGGCCTCCGCCAGCCGCCGGGACATCGGCCGCCCCATGTTGCCGAGGCCGACGAACCCGACCGTCCGGATCGGCGCGCGCCCGCTCATCGCTCCGCCGTCCCCTCGCCGGCGGGCCCGTCCGCGAGCTCGCCCAGTTCGCGGAGCACCCGCTCGGCGATGCGGAACGCGTGCGTCGCCGCCGGGACGCCGCAGTACACCGTCGTCTGGAGCAGCGCCTCGCGGATCTCGGCGACCGTGCAGCCGTTGGTGACCGCCGCGCGGACGTGCACGGCGAGTTCGTGGTCGCGGCCCAGCGCCGTCAGCATCCCGAGGTTGATCAGGCTGCGGGTGCGCCGGTCCAGGCCGTCCCGGGTCCACACCGCGCCCCAGCAGAACTCGGTGACCAGTTCCTGGACGGGCCGGGCGAACTCGCTCGCCCCCGCCATGGAGCGCTCCACGTGCTCGGCGCCGAGCACCTCCCGGCGGGCCGCCAGGCCCCGGTCGAAAAGGGACGGGTTCGCGTCGGTGACGCTCAACGGCTGCTCCTCGGGCTCGGTCGCGCGTGCTCGCTCGCTGGACTGGTGGACGGACGGACGCGCTCAGCCGAGCGCGGCGACGATCTGCGGCAGGTCGGCGGTCGTGCGGATGCCGGGTGCGGCGGCGCAGACGAACGGGACCGCGTTGACCGCGCGGTGGGCGGTGTAGCCCGGGGTGGTGGCGGCCATCCGGTCGAGGGAGACGGGGAACCGCAGGTCGACGTCCAGCGGCGTGTCGCCCTCCACCGCCACGTGCCAGCCGGTGGGGCGGACGTCCCAGTCGGCGTCGAGGTCGGTGGTGCAGTACCAGGTCGCGCGGAAGCGCAGCAGGGGCCGCCCGTCGCGGATGCCGGAGACCGTGATGCGCTGCGCGGCGACGGTCCCGGCGGCGATCTCGCCCGCGGCGATGCGGACCGTGCGGGGCGCGGTCGCGACCTCGCCGGACGCCTCGAGCGAGTCCAGCGGCAGGCCGAGCGCGTCGGCGACGAGTGCGAGGGACGGGCCGAAGCTGACGCGGCCGTGGCTCAGGCGGCGCTCGTCCATGTCGGCGGGCGGGCGGCCGAAGCCCATCACGTCGAACAGCAGCCCGGGGGAGTCTCTCCGCGAGAGGTCGGCGAACTCGCTGATCGTGAGCCGGTCGAGCCGCCGCTGGATCGACGTGAGCACCAGCGGCACGGCCTCGGTGATGAACCCGGGGCTGCTGCCGGTGCTGTGGATCGAGGCGCCGCCGCGCTCGCACGCCTCCTCGACCCGCTTGCGGACGTCGGGGTCCATGCTGTCCGGACGGTGGAACTCGCCGCGCGTCGTGACGACGTTCACGCCCGCCTCCAGCAGCCGGCAGACCGTGTCGAAGTCGCAGGCGGCCGGCGTGTAGAGGACGCAGTCGGGGCGCAGGGCCAGGATCTCACCGACGTCGCGGGTGGCGGTGACGCCGGTCGGGCCGGCGCCGCACAGCTCCCCGGCGTCCTTCCCCGCCTTGGCCGCGGAGTGCACGTACGCCCCGGCCAGGACCAGGGTCGGGTGCTCGATCACCGCCCGCAGCGCCCGCGTGCCGATGTTCCCGGTGGCCCATTGGACGACCCGGTACCGCGATCGCTCGTCCCGCCCGTCCCCGGGCGGGGCGCCCGGTCCGTCCTGCGGCGTCTCCGGCATGTTTAGCCACCTCGCTCTCCGCTAGCGAGAACGTTAATCTCACTAGCGGAGATGGTCAATGCCGGAGCGGGCGGGGACGACCCGGGCGGGCTCTCACCTGCGGTGGTCCATGAGGCCCAGCGCGTCGTCCGCCGCCCGCAGGACCGGGCCCGCGGGGACGTCCGCCGCCTCCGCGACGGCCGCCAGCAGCCGCGCGTCCTTTTGCAGCAGCGCGCCCGCGCGGGCCGCCAGCGGGTCGAGCGTGCCGCCCGCCGCCGCGACCCGTCCGAGCGCGAAGCTGGCCCCGCTGCCGTGCGCGACGACCTCCGCGAGGCGGGCCGGGTCGACGCCGAGCGACCGGCCCAGCGAGAGCGCCCCCGCGGCGGTCGCGAGGTTCGCGGTGAACAGCACGTTGTTGAGCAGCTTGGTCAGCTGCCCGGACCCGAGCGGCCCGAGGTGGACGATCGGGTCGGCGTAGGTCGCGAACACCGGGCGGCAGCGCTCGACGGCCGCGTCGTCGCCGCCCGCCATCACCAGCAGCCGCCCCTCGGCCGCCGCGGGCCCGCCCCCGCTGACCGGCGCGTCCACCACGGCGACGTTCCGCGCGGCGGCGAGGTCGGCGAGGCGCCGGCAGGTGTCGGGATGCACCGTGCTGTGCACGACGATCACCCCGCCCTCGGCGAGCCCGGCCAGGATGCCGTCGTCACCGGCGACGACCTGCTCGACGCCCGCGTCGTCGACCACGCAGACGCAGGCGACGTCGCAGTCGGCCGCCATCGCCGCGGGGGAGGCGGCGGTCTTCGCGGCCGTGTCCGCGAACGGAGCGAGGGAGTCCGGGCGGCGCGCCCACAGCGTCGTCGGATGCCCGGCCTCGACGATCCGGCGGGCCATGGGCCCGCCCTGGCTGCCCAGCCCGACGAAGCCGACGCGCGCCTTCGCGGCGGACGTGCTCCCGGGCGATGTCCCGGGCGGTGGGGTCACTGTCGGTCCGCTCATCGGCGCTCCTCCTCGGACGGCGTTCTCTCGGACGGTTCTGCGGTGCCGGCGGCCTTGCGGTGCCGGCGGTTCTGCGGTGCCGGCGGCCTTGCGGTGCCGGCGGTTCTGCGGTGCCGGTGGCACGGGCCGCGGCGCCGCGTGTGTGGGCCCTCGCGCGCGGGTGCTTCCGGCGGAGCGCGGCCGTCCGGGCGGACGGGCGCGGGCGCCCCCCGAACGCGAACCACCGCCCGACGGTGGGACCGGTGACCCGGCGCCGACGCCCCGGTCGAGCCGTTGCCCGCCGACCGGGGACCCCGGCGCCGACGGCGCCGACGTCCCGGCCGCGATGTGCGACGCCGCCGCGACGTCGCAGCCGGATCGGCCCGGTCGGAGGCGGTGCGCGCATTGGTCCGGTCGGCCTTTCCGTGCGGCGGTCCGGAGTCGGATCGCGTGCGGACCGGCCGCCCACGGCGAAGGAAAGCAGCCGACCGGCGGGCCGTCAACAGCGCCCGGCCGCCCCGCCGAGGCGCGCGTCCGTGCCCCGCGAGGCCGTCCCGCGGCACCGGCGGACGCGTCGCCGAGCGCTGCGCGCGACGCCCGGGAAGTGCTCTGACCAGCATCGATGCGACGCGGGAGGAGGGTGCACGGGGCGCCTGCCCAGGAGCTCCTGGGGAAGCCGGATCAGTGGTTTGAATCGTCGTTCATCAAGGTGACCTATTGCTCAAAGCGTTGAGCCTGGCTAGTGTCGCGGTCACCTGAGACCCCCACCGGGGATCGACGTCGTCCGGGCCGGCCGCCGCGCCGTGACCCGCGCGGCGACCACGCGCGAACAGGAGCCGCAGATGCGCCTCGGATTCGTCGGAGCCGGCCGGATGGGCCGCCCGATGGTGGGCCGCCTCGTGCGGGCCGGCCACGAGGTCCGCGTGCTGGGCCGGACGGCCGAGGCGCGCGCGGCGCTCGCCGCGGACGGCGCCCGCCCCGTGGCCGACGCCGCCTCCGCCGGGGAGGGCGCGGACGCCGTCCTGGTGTGCGTCTTCGACGACGCCCAGGTCAGGGAGGTGTGCGTCGACGGCCCGCTGACGGACCGGATGCCGCGCGGATCGGTCGTCGTCCTGCACACCACCGGCGACCCCGACACGGCCGCGGCCGTCGCGGGGCGCGCCGCCGCGCGCGGCGTCCGGGTCGTGGACGCGCCCGTCAGCGGCGGCCCGCACGACATCGCGGCCGGGCGGGTCTCCCTGTTCGCGGGCGGTGACGACGACGCCGTGGCGCGGGTCCGGCCCGCGCTGGGCTGCTACGGCGACCCGGTCCTGCACGTCGGGGCGCTGGGCGCGGGCCAGCGGGTGAAGCTGCTCAACAACGCGCTGTTCGCCGCGCAGATCGGGCTGCTGGCCGAGGCGGTCCGGCTCGGCGCGGCGTTCGGCGTCGAGGAGTCCGTGCTGCTCGAGGCGCTCGGGCACGGCAGCGCGTCGAGCCGGGCGCTTTCGGGCGTCGCGGCCCGCGGGTCGGTCGCGGGGTTCGCGGCGGCGGTGGGCGGGTTCCTCGGCAAGGACATGGACGTCGTCCGGCGGGTCTCCGCCGGGCACGGCGCGGATCTCGGCGCGCTGGGCGGGGGCCTGGACGCGCTGACCGGAGCGCTGGACGCCGCCGCGGGCGAGCGGACGAGAACATCCACCGCCGGTTGACCGAAACGGGCGGCAGAGCAGGAAAGGGACGACACCAATGGGACGTGTCGAGGGGAAGGTCGCGTTCGTCACGGGCGCGGCGCGCGGGCAGGGACGCAGCCACGCGGTCCGGCTGGCCGAAGAGGGCGCCGACATCATCGCGGTCGACATCTGCGCGGACATCGAGACGGTCGGCTACAAGCTGGCCGGGCCGGACGACCTCAAGGAGACGGTGCGGCTGATCGAGGCCGCGGGCCGCCGCGTCGTCGCGGTGCAGGCGGACGTGCGGGACGCCGCGCAGCTCGCGGACGCGGTGGAGCGGGGCGTGCGCGAGCTCGGCCGGCTCGACGTTGTCGTCGCGCAGGCCGGGATCGCGCCGCTGCACGGGAACCCGCCGCTGCAGGCGTGGACCGACGTCATCAACGTGAACCTGGTCGGCACGATCAACGCGATCCAGGTGGCGCTGCCGCACCTCGGCGAGGGCGCCTCGATCATCGCGACCGGGTCCGCGGCGGCGCTGATGAACCACGGCATCGTCCAGACGCCCGGGTCGAACCCCGGCGGCGCGGGCTACGCGTTCACCAAGCGGGCGCTGTCGGAGTACGCGCACGAGCTGGCGCGCAACCTCGCGCCGGAGAAGATCCGGATCAACGTGATCCACCCGACGAACTGCAACACGCCGATGCTGCAGAGCTCGCCGATGTACCGCTCGTTCCGCCCCGACCTGGAGAACCCCACTCGCGAGGACGCCGAGCCGGCGTTCGCGGTGCAGCAGGCGTTCCCCATCTCCTACGTGGAGCCGGGCGACATCAGCGACACGGTCCTCTTCCTGGCGTCGGACGAGTCCAAGTTCGTGACCGGGATGCAGATGCGGGTGGACGCGGGCGGCTACCTGAAGTGGCACGACTACCACGTCTGAGAAGCGGCGACGGGACCGGCGGGACGAGAAGTCGGGACGAAAGGCAGGAGGAAAGAGCGTGAAGGTGCGCGTCGATTCGGAACGGTGCCAGGGCCACACGCTCTGCGCGATGATCGCTCCGGAGATCTTCGAACTCCGCGACGTCGACGGCCATTCGTGCGTCGTGCAGGAGGACGTGCCGGCGGACCAGGAGGCGCAGGTCATCGAGGCCGTCAACTCGTGCCCCGAACGTGCGATCTCCGTGGACTGACGGCGCCGTGTCCGGCTCCCACAGCGATGACCCCGACCTCGAGTGACTTTGGAGAAGGGCAATATGGGTGCGGATGACGTCGTCACGGACGACGACCGTAAACAGAATCGGTACCATTTCGACCGGCACGCGCCGGAGTACCGCGGACGGTTCGAGGCGATCACCGAGGAGATGCACGAGAAGTGCCCGATCGCCTGGACGGAGACCTACGGCGGCCACTGGGTCGCCGCGGGCAACCGCGAGGTGTTCGAGCTCGCCCGGTCGGCCGACCGCGTGTCGAACGACCACGACGTCAAGGGCGAGCGGCGCGGCTACCAGGGCATCTCCATCCCGCCGCCGGAACGGGGGAAGGGGAGCACCGGCGGCTTCCTGGAGATGGACCCGCCCGCGCAGCGGTACTACCGGCAGGCGCTGAACCCGTACCTGTCCCCGGCGGCGATCAACCGGTGGATCCCGGTGATCGACGAGCTGGTGCGGGCCTGCCTCGACGAGAAGATCGAGAGCGGCCGCATCGACTTCGTCGACGATCTGGCCAACGTCGTCCCGGCGGTCCTCACGCTGGGGATGATGGGCATCCCGATGAAGGACTGGGTCGTCTACAACGAGCCGGTGCACGCCGCCGTGTACACGCGCCCGAACACGCCGGAGGCGGAGCGGGTCGCCGAGATGCACAAGGAGATGGGGCGCCATCTCGTCGGCCAGTTCTTCGAGATCCAGCAGAACCCGCGGCCGGGGCTGATCGACGAGATCGCCCGGATCAAGATCGACGGCGAGACGCCGCCGTTCGAGGACCAGGTCGGGGCGCTCGGGCTGATCATCGGCGGCGGGTTCGACACCACGACGGCCCTCACCGCGCACGCGCTGGAGTGGCTCTCGGAGAACCCGGAGGAGCGCGCGCGGCTCAGCCGCGAGCGCGACACCCTGCTGAACTCGGCGACCGAGGAGTTCCTGCGCTTCTACACGCCCGCGCCGGGCGACGGGCGCACGATCTCCGCCGACTGCGAGATCGCCGGGACCGCCTTCCGGGAGGGCGAGCGGCTCTGGCTGTCGTGGGCCATGGCCAACCGGGACGCCACGGTGTTCCCGGAGCCGAACACGATCGACCTCGCCCGCAAGAACAACCGGCACAGCAGCTTCGGGATCGGCATCCACCGGTGCATCGGCTCGAACGTCGCCCGCACGGTGTTCAAGCGGATGCTGCTGCAGGTGCTCGACCGGATGCCCGACTACCGGTGCGACCCCGAGGGCGCGGTGCACTACGACACGATCGGCGTCATCAACGGGATGCGGAAGCTCCCGGCGACCTTCACCCCCGGCGAGCGGCTGGGGGCGGGGCTCGACGAGACGATCGAGCGGATGCAGCGGGTCTGCGACGAGCAGCGGCTCGCCGAGCCGGTGACCGTCCGGAAGGCGCAGGCGAAGATCGACTGATGCGCGTCCGCTCCCGGCGACCCCTCCGGGAGCGGAGCACCGGGGCCGGTGCGACCGTCGGCGCGGCGGTCGCACCGGCTTCGGGTCACTGCTCGAGCAGCCGCTTCCGGTAGGGCAGGACGCGTGCGGGGAGGTTCCAGCCGAGGACGCCCGTGAGTTCGCCGCCGGACCGGTACAGCGCGACGAAGCGCCCGTCCTCGACCGCGCCCTCCTCGATCGTCACGTCGCTCTCCTCGGGGAAGACGCCGTGCGCCTGGATCTTCACGTCGTACTGGTCGCTCCAGAAGTAGGGGAGCGGGGCGAACGGCTTCACGTCGCCGTGCAGCAGGTTGTGCGCCGCCGCGGCGCCCTGGTCGGTGGCGTTCGTCCGGTGCTCGACGCGCATGCGGCGCCCGTACCGGGGGTTGAGCCACGAGGCGACGTCGCCCGCCGCGTAGATCCCGGGCGCCGCGCGGCAGTGCTCGTCGCACTCGACGCCGTCCCCGAGCGGCAGCCCCGACCCGCGCAGCCAGCCCACCGCGGGCTCGGCCCCGACGGCGACGAGCACGACGCCCGCGCGCACGGTCGTCCCGTCCGACAGCGTCACGGCCGTGACCCGGCCGTCCTCGGCCGCCACCTCCTTGACGCCCGCGCCCATCCGCAGGTCCACGCCGCGGTCGCGGTGCAGGGCGGCGACGGCGGCGCCGACGCGCGGCCCGACCTGGCGCATCATCGGCACCGGGAGCGGGTCGGCGACGGTCACCTCCAGGCCCATGCCGCGCGCGGACGCGGCCACCTCCAGGCCGAGGAAGCCGGCGCCGACCACGACGGCGCGCCGCCCGTCCCGCAGGGCGTCCCGCAGCGCCGCCCGCAGTTCCAGCGCGTCCGGACGGTCCCGCAGCACGTGCACGCCCGCCAGGTCGCGGCACTCCGGCAGGCGGCGCGGGCGCAGGCCGGTCGCGATCACCAGGCCGTCGAACGGCAGGTCCGCCGCGCCCTCGACCCGGACGAGCGCGCGCCCGACGTCGAGTCCCGTCGCCCGGCCGCGCACCAGCCGGACGTCCAGGCCGGCGTAGTGGTCCGCGTCGCGCAGCTCGGTGCGGTCGGGCTCCCAGGCGCCGGTCAGCACCTGTTTCGACAGCGGGGGACGGTCGTAGGGCAGGGCCGGTTCGTCGCCGAGCAGGACGAGCGGGCCCTCGTAGCCCTCGCGGCGCAGCGTCTCGACGGCGGCGACGCCCGCCGCCCCCGCGCCCGCCACGACGACGCTTCGCAGTGACCTCACGGCGCGCGCACCTCGCTGTTCACAGATGAGCCTCCCATCAGTAGGATCAACGATGATCCAAGAAAATGAACCATAATTCAATGACTTGAAGCCCATGACGCCAGGCGCCATGGAGTGAGGAGGCACGGTGGGCGGCAGCGCGACCGGCGGCGAGGCGGCCGCCGAGGCCGCCGGGGCGGGGCGCCCGCTGCCCCGGCTCACCCCGGAGAACGAGTTCTTCTGGACGTCCGGCGCGGACGGGCGCCTGCGCGTCCAGGAGTGCGAGGCGTGCTCGGCGCTGATCCACCCTCCGCAGCCGGTGTGCCGGTACTGCCGCGGGACGGCGATGGGCGTGCGGGAGGTCTCCGGCCGCGCGACCCTCATCGGGTTCACCGTCAACCACCGGTTCAGCCTCCCGGGCCTCCCGGCGCCGTACGTCGTGGCGCAGGTGGCGCTCGAGGACGACGCCCGCGTGCGGCTCACGACCAACGCCGTCGAGTGCGACCCCGCCGAGCTGGCGCTCGGCATGCGGATGGAGGTCGTCTTCCAGCGGGCCGAGGACGTGTGGCTGCCGCTCTTCCGGCCCGCCGCCGAGCAGGGCCCGCCGGCCGAGCCGCCCGCCGACGAGGTCCCGCCCGAGCGGATGGCGACCCTCGTCCGTCCGATGCTCACCACCGACAAGTTCGAGGACCGGGCCGCCCTCACCGGCATCGGCGCCTCCGAGCTCGGCCGCCGGCTGATGGTGGACCCGCTGTCCCTCACCGTGCAGGCGTGCGAGCGCGCCGTCGCCGACGCGGGCCTGACCCTGGACGACATCGACGGCCTGGCCACCTACCCCGGCGCGGGCCCGTTCGGCGGGTTCGGCGAGGGCGGCGTGACCGCCCTGGAGTCCGCGCTGGGCCTGCGGCCGACCTGGTACAACGGCGGCGCCGAGACGTTCGGGCCGGGCGGCTCGCTGATCGCGGCGATGCTGGCGGTCGCGGGCGGGCTCGCCCGGCACGTCCTCTGCTTCCGGACGCTGTGGGAGACCACGCACGGGGAGCTGGCGCGGCGCGGCGGCGCGGGCGCGGGCGGCGGCGGCCGCGTCGAGGGGGCCGCGAGCTGGCGGACGCCGTTCGGGTCGACGTCGGCGGCGCACACCCTCGCGCAGAACGCCCAGCGGCACTTCCACCGGTACGGCACGACCCGCGAGACCCTCGGCTGGATCGCGCTCAACCAGCGCGCGAACGCCGCCCTCAACCCGACGGCGATCTACCGGTCCCCGATGACGATGGACGATTACATGGAGGCGCGGCCGATCACCACCCCGTTCGGCCTCTACGACTGCGACGTGCCCTGCGACGGCGCCGTCGCCGTGATCGTGTCGGCCGTGGACGCCGCGCGGGACCTCGCCAAGCCGCCCGTCCTGGTCGAGGCGGTCGGCACGCAGATCACCGAGCGGATCGACTGGGACCAGAGCACCCTCACGCACGAACCGCAGGTGCTCGGCCCCGCCGCCCACCTGTGGACGCGCACGTCGCTGCGGCCGTCCGACGTGGACGTCGCGCAGCTCTACGACGGGTTCACGCTCAACTGCCTCTCCTGGATCGAGGCGCTGGGGTTCTGCGGCATCGGCGAGGCGAAGGACTTCCTCGACGGCGGCAAGAACATCGCCCGGGACGGCGTCCTCCCGCTGAACACGCACGGCGGGCAGCTCTCCCACGGCCGGACGCACGGGATGGGGCTGGTCCACGAGGCGGTCGTCCAGCTCCGCGGCGAAGGCGGGGAACGCCAGGTGCCGGGCGCCCGGGTCGCCGTGGTGAGCAGCGGCGGCCTCACCCCCGGCGGCGCGATGCTCCTCAGGACGGACGCATGACGCTCGGCGAACGGACCCCCGCGGCGCGCGACCGCGCCCGCGACCACGGCGACCGGAGCGGCGGCCCGGTGGAGGCCCGCGTGGCCGACGTCGACGGCGTGCCGATGTCGGCGCGCGTCGCGGCGGTGCCGCACCCGCGCGCGACCGTCCTCGCGCTGCACGGCGGGGCGGTGAGCACCGCCTACTTCGACGCCCCCGGGCATCCCCGGCTGTCGCTGCTGCGGACGGGCGCCGCGCTCGGCTTCACCGTCATCGCGCTCGACCGGCCCGGCTACGGCGCGTCCGCCCCGCACGCGGAGCGGGTGGCGCCCGCCGAGCGGCGGGTCGACCTCGCGTACCGGGCCGTGGACGCCCTGCTGGGCTCGAGCCCGCGCGGCGCGGGCCTGTTCGTGCTGGCGCACTCGGTCGGCTGCGAGCTGGCCGTGCGGATGGCCGCCTGCGAGCGGGGCGACGCGCTGCTGGGCCTGGAGCTCTCCGGCACCGGCGTCCGGCACCACGACCGGGCCGCCGGGATCCTGGCGCCCGGCGACGGGAACCGGCTCCCGGCGGCGCGGAGCATCCGCGGCCTCATCTGGGGACCGGACGAGCTGTACCCGCCCGACGTCATCGGCCACCCGGACCTGCAATCCCGGTCGCCCGCCTACGAGGGCGAGGTGGTGCCGCCCTGGCCGTCCCGCCTGCCCGGGCTGGCCGCCCGGGTGCGCGTCCCCGTGCGCTACACGCTCGCCGAGCACGAGACCGTCTGGAGTCCCGGACGGGCGGCGTTGGAGGAGGTCGCGGCGCTGTTCACCGGATCGCCACGCGTCACCGTCGACGAGCAGGCCGGCGGCGGCCACAATCTGAGCCTCGGGTACGCCGCGGCGGCCTACCACTGGAAGGCGCTGGCGTTCGCCGAGGAGTGCGCGTCGGCGCGCACCCGACCCCGCACCCACGCCGACAACGGCTCCGGAGCCGGACCCGGCACCGGAGCCGACACCGACCCGACGGGAGAATGAGATGCCGGAAGCCGAGGCCGCGGCCCTGCTGGCCGTGCGGCTGGTCGTGGGCGCCACGATGATCGCCCACGGGTACAACCACTGGCGCGGCGGCGGCCGCATCGCGGGCACCGCGGGCTGGTTCAGCGGCCTCGGGCTGCGCCACGGGACGCTGCAGGCGTGGCTGAGCGTGCTCACCGAGATCGGCGCGGGCGCGCTGCTGATCCTGGGCCTGCTGACGCCGCTGGCCTGCGCGGCGATCGTGTCCGTGATGCTCGTCGCCGGGCTGCTCGCGCACCGGTCGAACGGGTTCTTCGTGTTCAAGGACGGCTACGAGTACGTCCTCGTCCTGGCGGTCGTCTGCGTCGCGCTCGCGGCGCTCGGCCCCGGGACGATCTCGGTGGACGCCGCCGCGGACATCGAGATCACCGGCTGGGCGGGCGGCGGCATCGCGCTCGGCGTGGGGGTCGCCGCGACCGCGGGACTGCTCGCCGTGTTCTGGCGTCCGGAGCGCGAGCCCGCGGCGCAGCCTGAGGAACAGGCGGCCTGACCGGCCCCCACCGCGCCGCCGGACCGTGCCGGGGCCGCCGTCGCAGGCGGCCCCGGCTAGTCCGCGTCGGCGGCGGCGATGCCGCGCAGGCAGAACTGCCAGATCTCCGGCGCGGTCATCGGGACGGCGGAGCCGTCGCCGCCGCCGCTGCTGTGCGCGGTGAAGATGACCGTCTGCATGACCATGGCCGCCTGGCGGCGCGGCCGGCCCGGACGGACGGCGCCCGCCGCGGATGCCTCCTCGAGGAGCTCGGTGAAGACGTCCAGCATCGGGCGGTGCGCCACGGCCACCTGGGGCGGGTGCGAGACGAGGAGCTGCAGGGCGAAGTCGCTGAACAGCGGGCGGCTCACCCCGGGCGTCGGGCGGCACTGCCCGTAGAGGGCGTCGACCGCGGCCCGCAGCCGCGGCAGGGGCTCGCGATGGCGCTCCGCGGCCGCCCGGACCTCGGCCGCCCCGGCGGCGAGGGCGTCCTCGAACAGCGCGAGCAGCAGCTCGTGCTTGCCGTCGAAATGCTGGTAGAAGCTGCGCAGCGACTGCCGGGAGCGGTCCACGACCTCCTGCACCGTGAAGTCGGTCGTCCCCTTCTCCGCCATCAGTTCCTGCGCGGCGTCGAGGAAGCGCTGCACGCGCTGCTCGGCGCGGAGCTTGGCGGCTCGGGTGGAGCGCTCGACCGCGCGTCGGCGCCAGGCGGGTTCTTCCACGACCTCGGACATCTCGCTGATGATACTCGCGTAAAGCGAAATGTGAGACTCTTACTTACAAAGAAAGAGAATGATATTCTCGCGCGCATGGAGTTCGAGTTCGATGAGGACCAGCGCCTGCTCCGGCAGATGGTCCGCGAGACGGTCGCCAAGTCGCGGTCCCGCCCCGAGGACGAGCTGTGGGCGTCCCACCGCGAGCTGGGATGGCTGGACGCCCCGCCGGTGGAGCTGGCGATCGTGCTGGAGGAACTCGGGTACGTCGCCGACCCGACGCCCTTCCTCGCCACCGCGACGTGGTTCGTCCCGCTCGCCGGGCGGCCGCCGCGGGGCGCGGGGACGGCGGTGTGCGACGGGACCGGCCGGTTCGTCCTGGACGCCGACCGGGCGGACGAGATCGCGCTGGTCACGGCGGACGGCGTCGTCGTCGTGGACGGCGCGGACGCCGCCGCCGAGCGCGTCGACACCTTCGACCCCACCCTGCACGTGGCGCACGTGCCGTCCCGGCCGGACGGGCCGCGGCTCGTCGCCGGTGTCCCCGACCTAGCGCTGATGGGGCTCGCGATCACCGCGGTCGGGAGCTGCCGCCGGATCCTCGACATGGTCGTCGCGCACGTCCGCGACCGGCACCAGTTCGGCGTGCCCATCGGCTCGTTCCAGGCCGTCAAGCACAAGGCGGCCGACATGCACGTCGCCATCGAGCGCGCCCGGGCGCTCGCCTACTTCGCCGCCCTGACGATCGCCGAGGACGACCCCCGCCGCGGCCGCGCGGCGGCGATGGCCAAGGCCGCCGCCGGCGAGTGCCAGCGGGTCGTCTTCCGCAACGGCCTCCAGCTGTACGGGGCCATGGGCTTCACCTGGGAGAACGAGCTGCAGATCCATCTCAAGCGGGCGAAGGCCTGCGACCTGCTGCTGGGAACGGCGGCCGAGCACAGGAGGGCGTTGCTGCGATGAGGTTGGGCTCCGATCCGGAGGTCGAGGCGTTCCGCGCCGAGTTCTCCGCGTTCCTCGACGCGCACCTGCCGACGGCGGCCGAGGCCGTGCCGCGGTCGAAGTCGAGCGCGGACGTCCCGGAGTGGGCGCGGCGGTGGCAGCGGACGCTGTTCGACGCGGGCTGGCTCCTGCCGGGCAACCCGCCCGAGTTCGGCGGCCGGAACGCGACGCTCCCGCAGCAGCTCGCGCACCTCGAGGAGCTGTCGCGGCGGCGGATCTACCACAGCTTCAACCCGCAGGGTGTCGGCATCATCGCCGCGTCGATCCTCACGTTCGGGACCGACGAGCAGAAGCGCCGCTGGGCCGTCCCCATCCTCCGCGCCGAGATCACCGCGGCGCTCGGCATGAGCGAGCCGGGCGCGGGATCGGACCTGGCGGGCCTGCGGACCCGCGCGGTCCTCGACGGCGACGAGTTCGTCGTCAACGGGCAGAAGGTGTGGACGTCGGGCGCGCACGACGCCGACGTGCTGCTGACGTTCGTCCGGACCGACCCGGACGCCCCCAAGCACAAGGGGATCAGCGTCCTGCTCGTCCCGACCGACACGCCGGGCGTGGTGCGCCGGCCGTTCGGCTCCATCGCCGACCCCGCCGACCTGGACTTCAACGAGGTCTTCTTCACCGACGTGCGGGTGCCGAAGGAGAACCTGATCGGGGAGCTGAACAAGGGCTGGGGCGTCGCGCACGGCTCCCTGGGCCACGAGCGGACGCTGCTGTGGCTGAGCTTCGCCGAACGGCTGGAGGACCTGGTCCGGGACGCGCCCAGCGACCAGGAGTGGTACGCGACGCTGCAGATGGACCTCCAGGCGCTGCGGCTGCTGGGGTACCGCGCCCTGGGCGACCAGGTGGACCCCGCGGAGCTGTCGGTGCTGAAACTGCTCGGCTCCGAGGCCGTGCAGGAGGCGTCCCTGCACGTCCTGGAGGAGCGGGGCGCCGGGGGGCTCGTGCACCCCGAGCGGACGTCGCCGCCCAACCACATGAACAACGAGTCGTTCTCCTGCAGCTGGTTCGAGCGGTACGTCCGCAGCTTCGCCGGGACGATCGCCGGCGGCACGTCCGAGATCCAGCGCAACATCATCGCCGAGCGCGTCCTCGGCCTGCCCAGGTAAGGAGAGCCATGGACCAGATCCTCTACGAGGTCGCCGACAAGGTCGCGGTCATCACGCTGAACCGGCCCGAGGCCGCCAACGCGCAGACCGGGGCGCTGCTGGACGACCTGGACGCGGCGTGGGCGCGGGCCGCGGCCGACGACGACGTCCGGGTCATCGTGCTGAAGGCGAACGGGCGGCACTTCTCCGCCGGGCACGACCTGAAGGACCGCGAGTGGGCCCCGGAGAAGCTCACCCTGGAGTGGATCTACTCGGTCGAGTCGCGCCGGTACCTGGAGTACACGCTGCGCTGGCGCAACGTGCCGAAGCCGTCGATCGCGGCGGTGCAGGGCAAGTGCATCGCGGGCGGGCTGATGCTGTGCTGGCCGTGCGACCTGATCGTCGCGGCGGAGAACGCCGAGTTCTCCGACCCGGTCGTCCACATGGGCATCGGCGGGGTGGAGTACCACGGCCACACCTGGGAGCTCGGGCCGCGCAAGGCCAAGGAGATCCTGTTCACCGGCCGCGCGGTCACCGCCGGGGAGGCCGAGAAGGTCGGCATGGTGAACAAGGTCGTGCCGCTCGACGACCTGGAGTCGTCGGCGATGGAACTGGCCGGGCAGATCGCGCGGATGCACCCGTTCGCGCTGCGGCAGGCCAAGCGCGCCGTCAACCAGACCCTGGACGTGCAGGGCTTCTACGCCGCGATCCAGTCGGTGTTCGACATCCACGAGACCGGGCACGGCAACGCCCTCAGCGTCGACGGCTACCCGGTCCTGATGAGGCTCGACGGCATGAAGGACAAGCTCAAGTCGCAGTGACGCCGACGACCGCGAACGCGGTGGCGGCCGTCCCCGCGCGGGGCCGGCCCCCCCCCCCGCCGCCGGGGCCGGGGCGGGCGCCCCGCCCAACCCCCCCCGCAGCCGA
>NZ_JBFAUZ010000081.1:0-27298 GCF_040679555.1 Spirillospora sp. NPDC052242 | reverse complement strand
GACGCGATCAACGAGAAGAAGAACGAGGGCGCGGCCAAGGAGTCCCTGGAAGTCGTGGACGTCTCCCAGCTCCTGATCCGCTCCATCAAGGGCGAAGGCAGCGCCCCTGAGAAGGAGCCCGTCGCCGCCGAATAAGTCGAGTAACGCCCCTGACAATCCGATCGGAGCCCCTGGTGAGCCTCGCAAGAACGTGTGGCCGCCTCAGGGGCTCCGATCAGGTGTGTGACGATTACCGAGGTCGGGAGCCGACGGTTCCTCGCAGAAGCGCGCGCACGGCCAGAGCCCCTTCGATGGTCGCCCGGGGGCTCGCGTCGCCCGCGATCAGGTTGAAGGACCGGCATCCGGCGTGCACGTACGGCCGCAACGCCGCCGCCACGTCCTCCGGAGTGCCGTACGGGCTGTAGCGCTCGAACTTCTCGAAGGGAGTCCGGTAGAGCTGCTCCATCATGTCGGCGAGCCGTGGGCGGGCGTCCGCCGGGGAGTCGCCGAAGCCGCACCAGACGTGCATGCCGTGCAGCCGGCGATCCATCCGCCGACCGCGGGCCGAGGCGTGCTCGGTGATGCGCGCGCACGAGGCCGCGTACCTTTCGGGAGTGACCCACAACCCGAGCCATCCGTCCCCGTGCTCGGCCGTACGGCGGAGGGCGGCGTCGGACCGTCCGCCGACCACGATGGGCACCGCCGTCTCCGGCTCGGGCCGGATGCTCACGTCGTCGACCGTGAAGAACTCGCCCGATGCGGACACCTCCTCGCCGCGGAGCAACCTCCGGAGCAGCGCCATCGCCTCGTCCATCCGGCGTCCTCGTGTCGCCGGGTCGACGCCGCACGCCCTGAACTCGGCGGGGTCCTCGCCGCCCACCCCGACACCGAAGGCCACCCGTCCGGGAGCCAGCCCCGCGAGGGAGACGACCTGCCGCGCCACGGGGACGGGATGACGCAGCGGCAGCAGGTAGACCGCCGTTTGGACGGTGACGCGAGTGGACAGCGCCGCCAGAGCGGTGGCCTGCAGGAGACCGTCGAATCCCTGGCCCCCCTTGAAGGTCACGTGATCGCCGACGAAGAGCCGGTCCATCCCGGCGGTCTCCGCGTCCGCCACGAACTCGCGCAGTCCCGCCGCATCGTGAAAGAGCTCGTGGGGTACCCGCACCCCGACGGTGATCTCATCGTTCATGCTTCCTCCGTCCGTTGAGGGGCGAGCCGGCCGGCGAGCAGGGCAGGTCGGCGAGCAGGGCAGGACGGCCGAGCTCGCCCGACGGCCCGTGCCCGTCCGGCTAGGCGCCCATGCTGAGACCGCCGTCCACGATGATCATCGATCCCGTGATGTACCCGGCGCGCTCGTCCAGCAGGAACTTCACCGCGTGCGCGAGTTCGTCGGGCTCGCCGCGCCGTCCCAGCGGGATCATCGCCCGGATCGCCTCCTGAGCCGACGCGTCCATTGCATTGGTCATGTCCGTCTCGAAGACGCCGGGCACCACCAGGTTCACCGTCACGCCCTTGCGGGCGACCGATCTCGCCAGGGACCGGGTCAGTCCCAGGAGCCCCGCCTTGGCGGCGGCGTAGCCGGCCTCGACGGGATTGCCCATCGCGGCCGTCACGCTGCCGATGTTCACGATGCGGCCGAAACGCCGCACGGTCATGGGTTCCAGGACCGCCTGTGCGAGGTGGAACGGGCCGGACAGATTGGCGCGGAGGGCGTCGTCCCATTCCCGCTCGGTCATCTCGCGGACCTTGTTCTCGATCAAGAGTCCGGCGTTGTTCACGAGCTGGTCGACCCGGCCGTGCGACGCCAGCACTTCCGCCACCAGTTCTCGGCAGAAGGCGCGGTCACCCACATCGCCCCTGTGCAGTGACAGGGAACCGCCGTCCGACGTCACCTCCTCGGCGAGCCGCTGCGCCGCCCGGTCGTCCCGGGCGTAGACCGCGGCCACATGCGCGCCTTCGGCGACCAAGACGCGTGTGATCGCGGCACCGAGCCCTCGGGTACCGCCGGTCACGACGGCCACGCGGTTCTGCTCAGGTCTCACGTCGTCCGAGCGGCCGGGCGAGACGGTCACCGGCGTGCCGTCCTCTCCAGCTTGGCGCGGACGGCCTCGCGCTGGAGCGTGCTGCCCACGTTCCGTTCCATGAAGGCGCGCTCGGTGCGGAATCCCGCCCGCATGCTCTCGTCGTCCCAAGCCAGGTTCAGCATTCTCTTGGCGGCACGCACCGCATCGGGATTGCGATCGGCGATCTGCGCCGCCATCGACAGAGCCTCCTCCCGCGGATCGGAGCAAACGCGCGTCGCCAGCCCGATGCGGACGGCTTCCTCCCCATCGACTTTCCTGGCCGTGAACGTGAGTTCCTTGGCGATGTCCACCCCGACCAGCCGCGGCAGGATCTGCGTGCCGCACATGTCGGGCGTCAGCCCCCAGTCCATCTCCAGGACGCCCAACCGCGCGTCCGGCGTCACCAAGCGGATGTCGGCGCCGAGGGCCAGCTGCAGCCCGCCGCCGAGCGCGAAGCCCTGGACGGCGGCGATGACGGGTACGTCGAGCAGCTGCCAGATCCAGACCGCTTTCTGGCCGCGCCCGAGCACCAGGCCGGGGACGCCGAACTCGCCGGACTCGGAGGCGGGTGGACCTTCGGTCTCGGCGTCCGCCACCGCTGACGGACGCCAGGGCCGGGCGTCCGCCTGGGCTTGGAAGGCGGAGAAGTCCAGCCCGGCACAGAAGGCGCGGCCCTCGCCCGACAGCACGATGGCACGCAGCCCGGGTTCATGGCGGAGCCGTTCGCCGACCTCGATGAGTTCGGCGAACATCGCGTCGTCGAGCGCGTTGAGCTTGTCCGGACGATTGAGACGCACGTCCGCGACGCCTCCCTCGACTCTGCAGAGCACCCGGTCCATGGTCATCTCCTCGCACCGTCCGGATCCGTTGGCTGATGGAATTCGAGTTCCGCACGCCGGGCGGCTCGCCGCGCCCGGGTTCGTCACCGGCCCGTCCACCGCGGAGATCGTTTCTCGATGAACGCACGTGGGCCCTCGAGCGCGTCGTCGCTCTTCGTGACCTCCTCGTGGGAGGCGTCGTTCAGCGCCCACGCCTCCCGCTCGGCGAGCCCTGCGGAAACGTGCACCAGGGCCTTGCTCGCGCGCACCGCGAGGGGGGCGTTGGCGGCAACGCGCGAGGCGAGTTCGATGGCGGCCGCGAGCGTTTCCGAGGAGCGGACGACCTGGTTGACCAGGCCCCATTGGAGTGCGGTCGCCGCGTCGATCGGATCTCCCGTCAGCAGGAGGTGAAGGGCGCGCCGGGAGCCGACGATGCCCGGAAGCCTCACCAGACCGCCGCCGCTGGCCAGAACGCCCCGCTTGACCTCGGGCAGAGCGAATCGCGCGTGATCAGCGCTCACCACGAGATCGCACCCGAGCATCAGCTCGAGCCCGCCGCCGAAGGCCAGGCCGTTGACCGCGGCGATCAGCGGCGTCGCCGTCCGGGCGCGGACGAGTTCCGATATGACGCGTGGACCGGGCACGGACGGGCTCGCCCGGCCCGCCGACTCGTTGAGATCGCCGCCCGCGCAGAAGGCGCGGTCGCCGGATCCGGTGATCACGATCGCCCGGATCGACGGGTCGGCGTCCGCGTCCGCGAGGGCCCGCTTGATACGGCGTGCCAGGGCCGTCGTTATCGCGTTCAAGGACCGGGGCCGGTTGAGCGTGAGGACGCGGACCGGACCGTGATCCGCGACGAGAAGTTCGTCGGCGACGGGTGCGGAAACCCTGCCGTCGGGCGATGCGGTCATCGATACAGAATAATAGGTTAAATCATTTAAGTCCAGAGAGGCGGGCAGTGATGGGCCCGCATGTCCGCGCGGCCTGGGCCGGTGTCGGGCGTGTCATCGTTCCCGCCAGTTCGTTCCCTGTCGTCAGCGTTAGGTCCGGTCCGGATGCCTGGCGTCCGGTAGTCGATGTCGACGACCCGGGGGTGTGCCGAGCCTTGCCGGCGGCAGTGCTCGTGGCGTGAGGATCGGTGCATGTAACGAAAATAATTCAGCTGAATCAGTTGCCTCATTTTCGCGTAGAGGTGAAGATGCATGTGCCTCAGGTCACATCCGCGACACGTTCGTGCCGCGCGATGCTCCCACCGGCCATGACCGGAGCCGCGTTCCGGTCATGGCCGATCTGAGCCAGCTCGTCCAGGGCCAGAACGAGGAGGGCACATGCCAGATGACAGATATCTCGAGCGTGAGGTGGAGACGATGCCTCGGCACGCGCTCCGGGAGGTGCAGGAGCGACGAATCCTGGAGTTGTTGCCCGTCGCCTACGAGAACTCGTCGTTCTACCGCGAGCTATGGGACTCCCATGGCGTGCACCCACGGGACGTCAAGTCCCTGGAAGGCTTCCAAGAACGCATCCCTTCCTTCAGTAAGGACATGGTGCGCGAGCACCGGGCGCGTACCGGGGACGCCTTCGGGGGCCGGCTGTGCGTGGCCGCCTCGGAGCTGAACTCGATCACGTCCAGCTCCGGGACGACCGGTGATCCCGAGTTCTTCGCGGAGATCTGGGATGGGGCGCCGCCCCTGATCAGCGGTCACCTGCGCGACCTGTGGGAACTCGGACTCCGGCCGGGGGACCGGGTACTGAGCCCTTCGGGCACGTTCCGGAACCTCATGGACTACGGCTACCACGCCCTCGGGGCGGTGGTGATCTCCGCCGACATGTGGTTCGGGCGCATGCGCGAGGTCCTGGAGATCGTCCGGCGTTACCGGCCGGCGTACATGCAGATCATGTACCCCCAACTGGTCGAGCTGGAGCACCTGGGGAACGAGTACGACCTGAAGGAGATCTTCTCGTGCCTCAAGGCGGCCGGGTGCGCGGGGCAGCCGATCAGCCCGCGGATGCGACAGAAGATCCAGGACGAGTGGGGCATCGAACTCTACGAGTTCACGAGCGCCGCCGACACCGGAACCGCGTGGGAATGCCGTGAGCACGACGGCTTCCACCTGTGGGAGGACATGGTCTACGCGGAGTGCCTGGACCCGTCGACCTCCGAGCCGGTGGAGGACCTGGCGATGGGCGAACTGGTCGCCACCGACCTGGACAACCCGGCCGCGCCGCTCATCCGGTACCGCAGCGAGGACCTGGTGCGTCTGACTCGGGACGCCTGCTCGTGCGGGCGCACGCACGGGCGTATGTGGGTGGCGGGCCGGCGGGGCGAAGAGACCCTGGTCCGAGGACGGCTCGTGACCCTGCGCGACGTGTGGCAGGCCGTGGAGGCCGAGCCGGAAACGGTGGCCGGCGTGTTCCAGATCGTCCGGGCCTCGCGTGAGGTCGATCGGCTGCACGTTCGGGTGGGCTACGACCCGTCCGTCACCGGGGACATCGGCGGCCTCACAGAGCGCCTGCGGGAGGGGATCGCCGAACGAACGGGTGTCGAGGCGCACCTGGAACTGCGCACCGAAGAGGAACTGATGTCGACCGTGCGGAGCGCGGCGAAGTTCCCGAGGTTGGTGAAGCGGTGATGGCGCGCAGGGGGACACGCCGGTCATTCCGGCGCGCCCGGACACGGCCGGCCGGTGGCGCGACGCCGGAGTGCCGTCCGGGATCGTGGCTCCGCTGAACTCGACCTGGACGGTGCCGGCCCCGGACGCTTCACGAGTGCCGTCCGGCGGAACGCCGTGAACGGGCACCGGCAGAGGCCGCATCGATCTCCGTGCCGGTTGCCCCCTGCCGAGCATTACAGTTGAATAGTATAACTAATTGCGAAGCAGGTCGTATCCGAGACGAGGGAGAGTGGGCGTGCCAGCGCTGCCGGAGCGAGAGTACGAGACGCTGCTGACGGAATCGACCGATCGTGTCCTGACGATCACGCTCCATCGCCCTGACAGGCTGAACGCCTTCACACCACAGATGATGGCCGACCTCCTCTCGGTGCTCGACATGGCCGATCGGGAGGACGAGGTGCGCGCCGTCATCGTCACCGGCGCGGGACGAGGCTTCTGCGCGGGCGCCGATGTCAGCGGCGGAGGAGGCTCCTTCGACCATCGGAAGGCGGGTCCCGCCCACCGGGACATCGGGGGCCGGGTCGCCCTGCGCCTGTACGCCTGCACCAAACCGGTGATCGCGGCGATCAACGGCCCCGCGGTCGGGGTCGGTGCGAGCATGACCCTGCCGATGGACATCCGCCTCGCCTCGACCACGGCACGGTTCGGTTTCGTCTTCGCCCGTCGCGGGATCGTCCCCGAATCGGCGTCGAGCTGGTTCCTGCCGAGGGCGGTGGGAATGCAGCGTGCGATGGATTGGGTCGCCACCGGGCGGCTGTTCGGCGCGGAGGAGGCGCACGCGGCCGGTCTCGTGCTGTCGCTGCACGAGCCGGACGACCTGCTGGAAGCCGCTCGGGGGATCGCGCGCGAGATCGCGGAGAACACCGCGCCGGTCTCGGTCGCGCTGGCCCGCCAGATGATGTGGCGCATGCTCGGTGAGCCGCATCCCATGACGGCGCACCGGCTGGATTCGCGGATCATGAGTCAGATCGGAGGCGGACCGGACCCGGCCGAGGGCATCGAGTCCTTCCTCGCCAAGCGCGCACCGGACTTCCCCGGGAGGGTGAGCTCCGACATGCCCGGCATCTACCCGTGGTGGGACGAGGAGGAGTTCCGTCCGTTCGACGAGTACGGGGAGTGACGCGTGAGCACGTCTTGACATGAACAGCCGAACGAAGGAGATGTGATGGCGGACGTCGTGGTCGAGGATCGCTCCGACGGCGTGCGTGTCGTCAGGCTGAACCGGCCGGACCGGCTCAACGCGCTGACACCGGACATGGTCGGTGACATCGTCGACGGCATCAGCGGTGTCGGAGAACAGCGGGCGGTGCTCGTCACCGGGACCGGCCGAGGGTTCTGCGCCGGTGTGGACATCGCCGGCGCCGACGAGCGGCAGCGCGGCCGGAGCAACGCGGACGCCCTCCTGGTGCAGGAGAGATTCTCCGAGATGATCCGCATCGTCGCGAACGCGCCGGTCCCGGTGGTGAGCGCGGTCAACGGGCCGGCGGCGGGCGCGGGGCTGGGCCTCAGCCTCGCGGGCGACATCAGGATCGCCGGCCGGTCGGCGCGCTTCATCATCGGCGCCCCCAACATCGGGCTGTCCGCGGGGGAGTGCGGCATCAGCTACTTCCTGCCGCGCCTGGTCGGGCTGGGCCGCGCGGCCGACATCATGCTCACGAATCGGCACGTGGACGCCGGTGAGGCCCTCGAGATCGGCCTCGTCAGCCGCCTCGTCGACGATGACGAGCTGTCCGAGGCGGCGGACGAGATCCTCGCGGCGATCACCGCGCTCAGCCCGTTCGGGCAGAAGATGACCAAGCAGGTCTACCGCAGGAACTTCGATGCGCCGTCGCTGGAGACGGCTCTCGAGCTGGAGAACCGGACGCAGATCCTCGCGAACGCCACGGCGGACGCGGCCGAGGCGCGCGCGGCGTTCCTGGAGAAGCGCGCACCGGTGTACACCGGCCGGTGATCCGCGTGGACGCGCGGATTTCGATGGTGACCATCACGCCGGGGGAGCGATCGAACCGTCCGTGTCGTCGGAGGCCCCTCGGGAGCGACCCAACAGGCCGTCCCGCAGGACGTGTTTGCGTATCTTGCCCGAGGCGGTCAGCGGGAAGGAATCGACGACGTTCCAGACGCGCGGCACCTTGAACGCCGCGATCCGCGACCGGGCGAACGCTTCCAGTTCGTCCGGCTCTGCGGTGGTCCCGGGAACGAGACGGACGAAGGCCGCCACCTTCTCCCCGAGCCGCTCGTCGGGCAACCCGACGACCGCCACGTCCGCTATGGCGTGATGCGAGAGCAGCGCCTCCTCCACCTCTCGCGGATAGATGTTCTCCCCGCCCCGAATGATCACTTCCCGGCTGCGTCCGTGGATGCGCAGTACACCACGGGCGTCCATGCTGCAGATGTCGCCGGTGTGCAGCCAGCCGTCGGCGTCGATGGTCCGTGCGGTCTCCTCCGGACGGGCGTGGTAACCGATCATGTTCAGGGGCGAGCGGATCAGCAGCTCGCCGTGCTCGCCCAGCGCGGCGGTCTCACCGGTTCCGATGCGGACGACGCGGGCCTCCCGGTGGGCGCACGGGCGGCCCAAGGTCTCGGCTTTCGTCACATCGTCGTCGGACAGGCGTGTGGACGTCGCGTAGGGGGCCTCGGACTGCCCGTAGGCGATGGCCAGCCGCGCCCCCAGTTCGCGTTCAAGGCGCCGGATGAGCTCGGGCGGAACGGTCGAGCCCCCGCCGCAGACCACGCGGAGGCTGCTCAGGTCGCGCGTGCGGAGGTCGGGGCAGGCCAGGATGTCGGTCATCATCGTGGGGACGAGCCCGAGGATCGTGGCCCGCGACCGTTCCACCAGTCGCAGGACGGTCGCGGCGTCGAAGGACGGTGCGAGGACGAGCGTGCCGCCGACCGATGCGGCGGTCAGCACCGCGCAGACCGACGCGCCGACGTGGTTGAGCGGGAGCGGACTGCAGTAGATCTCGTGGGCCGGTGGCCGGTGCAGCATCGCCATGCCGTACCTGCCGCTGTTCACGCAGGCGACGTGGCTCAGGATCGCCCCCTTGGGGGTCCCCGTGGTGCCGGACGTGTACTGGATCAGGAACGGCGAGCCGGGGGCCGGCGAGGGCAGCGTGCCCGGTCCCGGCCGCGGAGCGGAACGCCAGGCGTCCATGCCGAGGACCGGGCACGGTGTCGGCAGGGCCGCCGCGAGCGCGGTGGCCCGTTCCCGCAGCGGCCTCCCGCGGAAGGACTCGGCCACCAGAAGCAGCCGGGCCCCGGAGTCGCGCAGCTGGTGGGCGGCCTCGGTGTCGGTGAGGGCGGTGTTGATCGGTACCAGCGGCGTGCCGGCCAGCGCCGCCCCGTACTCCAGGACGACCCAGTCGGCCGAGTTCGCCGACCACACGGCGACCGGGTCCCCGGTCGCGACCCTGCCCAGGATGAGGTGTGCCGCGCGTTCTGCCGCCTCCAGCAGTTCCCGCCAGGACATCTCCCGAAGGTCTTCTCCCTCCGGCCACATCAGCGCGGCACGGTCCTCGTGAAGCGCCGCCATGTCGCGGAGCAACTGCCCGACCGTCGTCTCCCAGAGGGGCTCGTCGTCGTCCGCCGGTCGATGTGCGACGGTGAGAGGCAGCGGGTCTTCGGGTCCGGCCATGGCGGTGTCCTCACGGGACGTCCGGTGACGGTCGTCCATCGGTCACAGGCCGAGCGAGCGGCCGACGATCTCCTGCATGATCTCCGACGTGCCGCCGAAGACGCGCTGGACCCGGTTGTCGCGCCAGATGCGGGCGATCTCGTACTCGTTGACGTAGCCGTAGCCGCCGAAGAGCTGCATGCAGCGGTCGATGACCGCCCACGCGGTCTCCGACGTCCAGTACTTGGCGGCCGCCGCGTCTTCGGCGGTCAGATGCCCGTCCACCAGGGCCATGGTGCAGCCGTCGACGTAGACACGGGCGGCGTCGAGCTTCGCGCGCGCGTCGGCGAGAGCGAATCTGGTGGCCTGGAAGCTGCCGATCGGCTGCCCGAAGGCGGTGCGCTCGCCCGCGTACTGCAGGGCGATCGTGAAGGCGCGTTCCGCCGCGGCGAGGGAGGAGACGGCGATGGCGAGGCGCTCGGTGGGCAGGTTGCCCATCATGTGGTAGAAACCGCGCCCCTCCTGCCCGATCAGGTTCTCCGCCGGGACCCGCACGCCCCGGAAGAACAGCTCGGCGGTGTCCTGCGCCTTCATGCCCACCTTGTCGAGCTTGCGGCCGCGTTCGAACCCCTCGGCGCCGCGCTCCACCACGATCAGGCTGATGCCCTTGTGCCCGGCCTCCGGGTCGGTCTTGCAGGCGACCACCACCAGGTCCGCGAGGATTCCGTTGGTGATGAAGGTCTTGGAGCCGTCGATCACCCACTGGTCGCCGTCGCGCCGCGCGGTCGTCCGGATGCCCTTGAGGTCCGATCCGGCGCCGGGCTCGGAGAGGGCGAGCGCGCAGATCGTCTTGCCGCGGACGATGCCGGGCAGCCAGCGGGCCTTCTGCTCGTCCGTGGTGAGGTTCATCAGGTACGGGGGGATGACGTCGTTCTGGAGGCCCAGCCCGATCCCCACCGACCCGGTCGCGGCCATCTCCTCCGCCATGATCGCGTTGTAGCGGAAGTCCCGGACGCCCTGACCGCCGTACTCTTCGGGGAACTCCCAGCCGATCAGCCCGGCCTTGCCCGCGGCCGTCCACGCCTCCCGGCTGACCTGGCCCGCGCTCTCCCACTCCTCGGCGTACGGCGCGCACTCGCGCTCGAAGTACGTGCGGGCGGTCTGGCGGAAAAGCTCGTGTTCCTCGCTGAAGATCGTTCGACGCATCGGCCTGCCTCCGGACGGGACGGGGGATCGGTCCTCACGGCGGCTGGCCGTGAAGGTTGACGATAGATTAGTGTATATAGCTAAATGATTCATAGATGCTTCTGAAGAGAGCGGATGGAGGTCCCGTGCGGCCGCTTGAGGGTTACCGGGTCGTCGAACTCGGAACGTGGGTCGCGGCTCCGGCGGCGACCACGATGCTGGCCGACTGGGGAGCGGACGTGATCAAGGTCGAGGCGCCGTCCGGCGACCCGTTCCGCTACACGCTCAAGCTCGTCGGCAAGGACATCGAGGCGGCGCCGCCCTTCGAAGCCGACAATCGGGGCAAGCGCAGTGTCGTCCTGGACCTGCGCGAGGAGCGGGACAGGGCGACGATGGAGCGGCTGCTGGAGCGCTCTGACGTCTTCGTGACCAACATGCGGCCCAAGGCACTGGAGCGTCTCGGGCTCGACCCGGAGTCGGTCAGGGCCCGGCACCCGCGCCTGGTGGTCGGCACCCTGACCGGATACGGCTGGTCGGGTCCCGACCGCGACAGCGCAGGGTACGACGTGTCCGCCTTCTGGGCGCGGTCCGGCATCGCGTCGATGCTGAACCCGGAGGGGGAGGCCCCGCCCGCCATCCGTCCGGGCATGGGCGATCGGGCGGCGGCGTCCAATCTCGTCGCCGGCGTGCTGGCGGCGCTGCTGCGGCGGGAGCGCACGGACGAGGGCGGAGTCGTGGACGTCTCGCTGCTGCGTTCGGGGACCTACGCCATCGGGAACGACCTCGCCCTGCAGAACTACTTCGGCAAGCGGGGGCGCACCCGGCCCCGCACCGAGCACGAGACGCCGCTGTACAACTGCTACCGGGCGAGGGACGGACGCTGGTTCTGGCTCGTCGCCCTCGAAGGCGATCGCCACTGGCCCGGCCTGCTCGAAGCACTGGGGCGGGAGGACCTCGGACGGGACGAGCGGTTCGCGACCGCGAGGTCCCGGGGTCGGCATCGGCGCGAACTGATCGAGATCCTCGATGACGAGTTCGCCCGGCGACCGCTGGACGACTGGGCGGCCCGCTTCGAGACGGCGCACGTGTGGTGGGCTCCGGTGCAGACGCTCTCCGAGATCGTCGCGGACCCGCAGGCCGACGCGATCGGCGCGTTCGTCGAGCAGCCGGGGATGGGCGGAGCGCCCCCGCTGCGAACCGTCGCCGTTCCCGTCGGCTTCTGGGGAGTGGAGGACGGGCCCCGCGCGGGGGCCCCCGTCCTGGGCGAGCACACCGCCGAGGTGCTCGGAGAACTCGGCGCACCCTCCGCCTGACATCCGCCGCCGCGGCCGCGGGACGCGGCGGCCCTCGTGAAAGGACCAGACAGATGCCGACGATCAGGCTCCCGGTCGAAGCCGGGCACATGCTCACGTTCGCGCGCGCCATCGGCGACGACGATCCGGCCTACCGGGCCGCCCTCGCCGATCCGGACGTCGCCGCCGTCGCGCCGCCGACCTTCGTCATGGCCTCGGCGCACTTCGATGACGATTATCCGTTGCGGCCCAAGCCCGGCGAGGAGTGGTTCGGCTCCGGCGCGGGGCCGGGGACGGCCCGGGAGGGCGGCGGCGGCCTGCACGCCGAGCAGCACTTCGAGTACCACCGTCCGGTGCGCGCGGGCGACGTGCTGACGGCCGAGACCCGGCCGGGACGCAGCTGGGAGAAGAGGGGCCGGGCCGGCCTGCTGCGCTTCACCGAGACGATCACCGAGTACCGGGACGCGAGGGGCGACCTCGTGGTCACGGCCCGCTCGGTGGGAGTGGTGCCCGAGGCGCCGGTGTCCGCCGCCTCCGGAAAGGAAGGGAACTGATGGCCGTTCCGCTGGACGAGATCAAGGTCGGCGAGACCCGTGAACGCGTCGTCGTCGAGGACCTGAAGCGCACGCAGATCGTGCAGTACGCGGGGGCCTCCGGGGACTTCAACCCCCTGCACTCCGACCACGAGTTCGCGGTCACGGCCGCCGGCTACCCGGGCGTCTTCGCTCACGGGATGCTGACGATGGGCATGACGGGCCGGGTGCTCACCGAATGGTTCGGCAGGGAGAACCTGCTGCGCTTCGGGGTCCGCTTCAAAGCCCAGGTATGGCCCGGCGACACGCTCACCGTCACCGCCACGGTCGAAGACGTCGCCTCCGGCGAGCAGGGTCCCGTGGCCGAGTTGTCGTTGCGCACCGTCAACCAGGACGGCGTCGAGGTGGTCACGGGCACCGCGGCGGCCAGGCTCGAAGTCCGGGCCTGACCCGTGGCACGCGAAGCGGAGAGGCGACGATGACCGACACACGATCCACGGCGGAAGCCCGAGGCACCGAAACGGCGCCGGTCGTTCTCAGCGAGCTGACCGACGACGGCGTGCTCGTCCTGACCCTCAACCGGCCGGACCACCACAACGCGTGGACGCTCGAGATGGAACTGCTCTACAACGAGCTGTTCGACCGTGCCGAGTCCGACCCGGACGTGCGCGCGGTGGTGGTCACCGGGGCCGGCCGCAGTTTCTGCCCGGGCATGGACATGAGCGTGCTGGACGCCGCCTCCTCCGGGGCCAAGCCGTACCCGACGCACCGGCTCCCGCCGCGCACGCGTCCGCTCGGCTGCCCCAAGCCCGTGATCGCCGCCGTGAACGGTGCCTGCGCGGGCATCGGATTCAACCAGGCGCTGATGTGCGACGTGCGCTTCGCCGTGCCCGGAGCCAAGTTCGCCGCCGCCTTCAGCCGTCGCGGCCTGGTCGCGGAAGACGGTGTCGCGTGGATCCTGCCGCGCGTCGTGGGGTACGGGCACGCGAGCGACCTGCTGCTGTCGTCCCGCAAGGTGACCGGGACCGAGGCCCTGGAGATGGGCTTGGTCAACCGCCTGGTAGAGCCCGCGGAACTGCTCACGACGGCGCTGGAGTACGCGGGGGAACTCGCCCGCCAGTGCAGCCCGTACGCCATGTCCCTGATCAAGCGGCAGATGCGCGACGACCAGGCCCGCGGTTTCGCCGAGGGCAACCAGGACGCCCGCTCGCTGCTGATGGAGGCCCGGAAGGCCCCCGACTATCGCGAGGGAGTACGCAGCTTCATCGAGCGGAGGCCGCCGCGGTTCTCCGGTCTGGGCGACCACGAGAAGGCCGGATGAGCGGCGGCCGGCGACTGGAAGGGAAGGTCGCGCTCGTCACCGGGGGCGGTCAGGGAGTGGGACGCGGTGTCGCGCTGGCCCTGGCCGAAGAGGGCGCGGCGGTGGTCGTCACCGGCCGCACGGAGAGCAAGCTCCGGTCGGTCGAGGGCGAGATCGCGGACCGGGGGGTCCGGGCCCATATCGCGACCGGCGACGTGGGCCGCCGCGAGGACGTCGAACGCATGGTCGCCGAGTGCGTCTCGGCCTTCGGGAGGCTCGACGTCCTCGTCAACAACGCGCAGTCGTCCGTCCAGCGGTTGCTGAAGGACACCAGCGACGAGGACATCGACCTCGCCTACCGAACCGGTCCGCTGGCGACCTTCCACGCCATGCGGGCCGCGCTGCCCCACCTCCGCAAGGAGGGGGGAAGCGTCGTGAACTTCGGTTCGTCCACCTCGGTGCTGGGTGACCCCACGTTCGGCTCCTACGCGATGGCCAAGGAGGCGATCCGGGGGCTCACCCGGACGGCGGCGCGCGAGTGGGGACGGTACGGCATCCGTGTCAACACCGTCTGCCCCGCCGCCCTGAGCCCGGCCGCCGCCGAGTACCGGGACAGCGACCCGGAGCGCTTCGAGAAGATCATCCAGCAGATCCCGCTGGGACGCATGGGCGATCCCGAGCAGGACATCGGCCGCGCCGTCGCGGCCCTGGTCAGCGATGACATGAGCTACCTCACGGGTGCGACGCTGATGCTCTGCGGCGGCCGGACGCTCCTGGGCTGACCACGAAGGGGCCCGGTCGTCTCCCTGACCGGGCCCCTTCGCGCACGAGCGGGCGCTACACGTCCTCCTCGGCGGCCTGCGAGAACAGGGCCAAGCGCGACTTGACGCGGCGTTCGAGGAACTCGCCGAGGACCCGGTCGAACACGGCGTTGTCATCTCCGGCGACCATGTGGTGGGCGCCCTCGACGTCGGTGAATTCGGCGTGCGGAACCAGTTCGAGGAAACGCTTGGAATCGGCGATGCTCAGGACGTCGGACTCGCCGCCGCGCACCAGCAGCGTCGGTATCCGCAGGGACATCGCCGCGGCGCCCAGCCGTGCGGGATCGACCAGCTTGTCGCGCTGGACGGCCTCGTCCGCGCGGCTGCTGAGGAACGCGAGGTCCCAGTGCCAGAAGAATCGGCCGTCCACCTCGCGGAGGTTCTTGCGCAGCCCCTCGATGTTGCGGGGCCGGGGACGGTGCGACAGGTAGGCGGACACGGCGTCGGCGACCTCCTCCAGCGAGGCGAAGCCCTCCGAGCCGGTGCTCATGAACTCGCGGATGCGGTCGGTGCCCTTCGGCTGCAGGAACGGCGACACGTCCACCAGAACCAGGCCGAGCGCGAGCTCGGGGTGGTGCCCGAGTGCGGCCAGGGAGGAATTGCCTCCGAGGGACGCCCCGACGAGGACGGGCGGACGTCCGAGGTACTCGGCGATCCGCACGACGTCGGTGGCGAACCTGTCCAGCCCGTATCGCCCGTCGGGGGACCATCCGCTCTCGCCGTGGCCGCGCAGGTCGACGGCGAGCGCGTACCAGCCGCCGCCGGCGAGATCCCGCGCGGTGGCTCGCCAGGAGTGCCGCGTCTGACCACCGCCGTGCAGCAGCACGACCGGTGGACGGGCCGGATCCCCGTAAGCGTCCGCGACCAGTGAGACTTCGTCGTCGCATTCGATTCTGAGCGTTGTCGCAGGCCCCGTGTTCACCGTCACTCTCCCCTTCACCCGTGAACTCTCATCGCCGACCACGTCGGCTGCCATTTACAAAAGACTAAATTAGCTGATTGTATTGAAAGTGATAGAGGTGGGGGTCGGCAACCTTTTGCCGGCGGCACGAGGCCGCCGCCACCCTCGGTGGAGCGCGACTCCCATCGATGGCGCACCGCCCTCGACGCCGGCAACGACCAACGCCTGAAGCCGGTACCGGCCGACTCTTGCGCGGGACATATCGGGGTACTAGCGTTCCGTTCAACGTACCCATTCGAAGGACGAACGAGTGCGGTCACCCTCCGCTCAGCGCATGACCGCGGGGAGCAGAGGCGCCCGTGGCGCGCCGGAAGCCGTCAGCGGGACCCGCGTGCACACCCTTCACCCCCCGGCCCATCGGCGACCGTCACCACCGCTGCTCTCGAAGGAGAGACACCCATGACCGATGTCTGCATCGACTACGACGTGCCCGTCCCGATGTCCGACGGCACCGTCCTGCGCGCCGACGTGTACCGGCCCGGCGACCAAGCCGGAGACGGGCCATGGCCGGTACTGGTGCATCGAACCCCGTACGGCAAGCGGAACCTTGGCGGACCTCCGATGCTCGACACTTTCGCTGCGGTCTGCGGTGGATACATCGTCGTGCACCAGGACACCCGCGGACGGCTCGCCTCCGAGGGGCAGTGGGTCCCGTGGGAGTTCGAACGGCAGGACGGCCTGGACACCGTGGCCTGGGCGGCGTCGCTGCCCGGCGGAAACGGCGTCGTCGGGATGTTCGGAGTGAGCTACACCGGCAGCACGCAGTGGAGCGCCGCCATCGCCGGAGCACCGGCGCTCAAAGCCATCACACCCGCCCTCACCTGGTCCGATCCGCTCGACGGGCTCTTCCAGCGCGGCGGAGCGCTCGAACTCGGGCTGAACGCCTTCTGGACCATGCTCACCGCCGCTGCGCATCTCCCGCGGATGCACTCCCCGGAGGAGTTGAGAAGCGCGTTCGGCTCGTTCCTCAGCGACTACGACGGCCTGAGCGAGCGCGGTTACTGGGAACTCCCCTCCGGCCGGTTGCCCCTCATCGACCGCTACGGCGGTCCGGAGCTCGGGGCTCAGCGGGCGCTCCAAGAGCCGGACACGGCCGCCTACAACCGCGTCAAAGGCCATCACGCCGACCTCGAGATCCCCGCGTTCAACATCGCCGGCTGGTACGACGTGTTCCTACAGGGCACCCTGGAGAACTTCAGCACGATGGCGGCGCAGGGCGTGCCGGCCAAACTGCTGGTCGGACCTTGGAAACACGGGTCCTCCAACGAGACGGCGCCCGGCCAGGTGGGCGAGGTCAACTTCGGCATGGCCTCCTCGGCCCAACTGCTCGGTGGCGCGGGCCCCCTTACCGATCTCCAGCTCCGCTGGTTCGACCACTGGCTGAAGGGCACCAACACCGGCCTTCTGGGCGAGGCACCGGTGAAAATCTTCGTCATGGGAGCCAACATCTGGCGCGACGAGGCCGAATGGCCCCTGAGCCGGGCGGTGGACACCGCCTGGCACCTGCGCTCCGACGGCCGTCTGGACACCGCCGCGCCCACTGCCGACGAGGACCGCGACACCTACGTATACGATCCGGCGGACCCGGTGATCACCCGCGGCGGGCCGCTGGTGATGCCCGGGGAGTTCCCGCCCGGACCCTTCGACCAGGCGATCATCGAGCAGCGTCCGGACGTGCTCGTCTACACCAGTGCGCCGATGGCGACCGATCTCGAGGTGACCGGCCGCATCCGGATGACGCTGTTCGCCTCGACCGACGCACCGTCCACCGACTGGGTCGTGCGACTGTGCGACGTCGACGAGCACGGGGTGTCGCGCAATCTCACCGACGGCATCCTTCGTGTCCAGGGCGAACCCGGCGCCGTCGGCGAGCACCACATCGACCTGTGGTCGACCAGCAACGTCTTCCTCGCGGGACACCGGATCAGAGTCCAGGTCACTTCCAGCAACTTCCCCCGCTGGGACCGCAACCCCAACACCGGACAACCCTCCCAGGAGGCCACCACCTTCCAGAAGGCCAACCAGCAGATCTTCCACGACGCGGCCCGGCCGTCCCACATCGTGCTGCCCATCGTCCCTCAGCAGTCGTAGCGGCTGCCGCCTCCATGCGGGAACCCTGCTGATCAGGAGCCGCACCCGCCGACACTAGGACGCTCGCCGGGCGGACTTCCGGGCGGGGCGCAATGGTAGTCATGGACATGGCGGCCCCTGGGGTGTTCGATGAATCCGCCACGCCCGCGCCCGGCCCGCACGATCTCGCGCGGGCCGGGCGCGATGGGTGGAGCGGTCATCGTGGCTGGTGCCCGCCGCTGCACGACGGGCCGTCCACAGCCTCGCGGGAGGCCAGTACGTTCAGCTGGGAGTTTCCACCCCGGGCGGTGCGCTGCCCGATCAACCAGATAGACGACTGCGTTCGGTCCCAGTCCGATGGCGCCGCCGCGGAAGAACAGCCCGTCGTCCGGGATGCTCCAGGTGATCTGGGGAGCGATGGCGACGAGGTGCGGCGGCTGTGCCAGAAGCCACTCGCCGTCCGAGCCGAAGCACCCGCGGGTGTCCTCCTGCACGACGATGTAACCGCGCTGAACCGCGGTGATGACGTCGAGAAGGACGGCGTGGGTGTTGTGCCTGTTATAGGGCGTTCGCTGCAGGAGGACCGGTCACGGTCCGCCTCCGTCGGGCCGGTAGATGTCCGCGCGCAGGACGGTGCCGTCGCGCATGGTGACGGGCACGTCGAACTCGATGCTCAGTCCATCCACCCTCTCCCATCCAGGGGTCCGCCGCGACCGCACCCGAGGTGAGCCGACGATGCACCGAGGGATGCCGGCGACCGGTCGTCGGTACCCATGAGTGCCTGGGAGGGGATGGAGCCGGGGGCGGGCCGGTTCGTGACAGACTCAGACGCATGCCGCGCTTCAATGACCTTGGGGGAGCAGGAACGCGTACGAGCGTCCGCCGTCGCCGTGTCAACGAGGAGAGGCGCGAGGACCTCATGGCCCAGTTGGAGGGCATCCTGCTGGCCGAGGGGTTCACCGGGCTGACGATGGACGAGCTGGCGGCGCGTACGAACTGTTCCAAGTCCACCCTCTACAGCATCGCGGGGACCAAGGAACAGCTGGTGATCGCGGTGACGAAGCGTTTCTTCGGCCGGGCGGCCGAGGAGATCGAGGCCGCCGTCGCGGCCGAGGACGACGCGCGGCAGCGCATCGCCACCTATCTCACCGGGGTGGGTACGGCGATGCGCCGCCAATCCCCGGACTTCTACATCGACATGGTCGGTTTCCGTCCGACCGCCGAGATCTATCAGCGTAATTCGAGCACCGCTGCCCGCAGGGTCGGGGAGATGATCGACGACGGGGTGCGCCAGGGCGTGTTCCGGCCGGTCGATGGCACGTTCGCCGCCCAGCTGATCGCCTTGGCCATCGACGGGGTGCAATCGGGAGAGTTGCTGCGCACGACCGGCCTCAGCGCCGGCGACGCCTTCGCCGAACTCGGCGACCTGCTTCTCAACGGGCTCAGTTCCCAGCGCCCCTGACAGGACGGGCAAAGGTACACGACCCGCTTCTCACGCCGCCGGTCCGCAGTCAGTAGCCGCCGACCATCCTTGCCGCCTGCTCGTTCTCAGACAGAGGCCATCGTGCCGGAGGCGGAGATCGGCCCGGCCGTGGCCGGGCCGACAGCTCAGAGGTCGCTCCGTCCGGGGTCAGCGCAGAGCGCTGCCGATGCTGATGCCGCCGTCCACGTCCAGGACGACTCCGGTCACATAGCCCGCGGCCTGCGAGCACAGGTAGGCGGCGGCCTCGGCGATGTCGGTCGGGTCGCCGATGTGGCCCATGGGGACGCGGGCGGCGAGCTTGGCCCGGGCGGCGTCGTTCATCGAGGCGAGCATGGGTGTGTCGATGAGGCCGGGCGCGATCGCGTTCGCCGTCACGCCGTGCGGAGCGCCCTCCAGGGCGATCGTGCGCGTCATGCCCACCACGCCGGCCTTGGCGGCCGCGTAGTTGGCCTGGCCGAAATTGCCCCGCCACGACATAGAGGAGAAGGACAGGATCCGGCCGTACTTTTGCTGCTTCATGTGGGGGAACACCGCGCGGACGCAGTGGAACATGCCGCGGAGGCTGACGTCGATCACCGCGTCCCACTCGCCGTCGGTCATGCGTTCCAGACGATTGTCCCGGATCACCCCGGCATTGTTCACCAGGACGTCCACCCGGCCGAAGGCCGCGAGCGTGTCCGCGACCCATGCGTCGACCCGCCCGGCGTCGGCGACGTCCACGACCGACGGACGCGCCCGGCCGCCCTCGCACTCGGCGGCGGTCTCCTTCACCGCGGTCTCGTTGACGTCGCACAGCGCCACCCGCGCGCCCTCTGCGGCGAAGCGCAGGGCCATCGCGCGGCCCAGTCCCTGCCCGGCCCCGGTGATCAGAGCGACCCGGTTCTCATATCGTTGCATGGCGTTACCTCGTGGCCCTGTGGTCGAAGAAGCGGGTCAGCTGCGCGGCGATGTCCTGCTCGTGCCAGTGCTCGGCGAACACCTTGAGTTCGTTTCGCAAGGCGTCGGGTGCGTCCGGGGCGCCGAGCAGCCGCTTTAGCCGTGCGTGGCAGCCCGGCGGCATCCCCGTGAAGGACTCCGCGACGGCCGTCACCACCCGGTCGAACTCTTCGTCGGCGGCGACGGTGTGCACGAAGCCGCCGGCCAGGAAGTGTTCGGCGGGCAGCAGCTCACCGGTGAGCAGCAGGCGGCGGGCCAGCGGCTCACCGGCCTTCCGGGCCAGCCGCACGCTCGACCCGGCGCCGGGCAGCAGGCCGTTGCGGATGTGCCCGTCGCCGATGAGCGTGCCCGTCCGGGCGACGACCGCGTCGCAGACCAGTGCGAGTTCCAGCCCGCCGGCGACGACGTGCCCGTGCACGGCGGCGATCACCGGTTTCGGGGCCGACTCCAGGCGCGAGAAGGACTCGGAGACGGTACTGAGGAAAGCGATCGGGTCTTCGCCCGCACGGGCGAGGTCTAGGAGATGGCGCAGATCGGCCCCGGCGCAGAAACTCGGGCCGTTCCCGGCGATGACCACCGCCTCGGTGCCGGGGTCGTCGATCGCCGCGGCGATGGCGTCGTCGAACGCCGCGATGAGGTCCGGATTGAGCGCGTTCCTGCTCTCGGGACGGTTGAGGCGAATCCAGCGCAGGCGCCCGGCCTGTCCGGACAGGACCGCTGCGGTCACGGACGGGCCTCCAGTTCGTTCTTGCGCAGCTCGCGCAGGACGTAGCGCTGGATCTTCCCGCTGGGCGTCTTGGGCAGCCGCTCGGCGAAGTGCACGGCGCGCGGGTAGGCATGCGCGGCGAACCGCTTCTTGACCAGCTGCTGAAGCTCGGTGACGAGGTCCTCGGAGGCTTCGTGCCCTTCCCGCAGGACGACGAAGGCCTCCAGCACCTCGCCGCGGACCTCGTCGGGCGCGGCGATCACCGCGGATTCGACCACCGCGGGATGGGTTACCAGCACCGACTCGACCTCGAACGGTCCGATGCGATATCCGGCCATGATGATGACGTCGTCGTCGCGCGAGGAGAAGTGGAAGTAGCCGTCCTCGTCCATCCGGCCGGCGTCCCCGGTGTAGTACCACCGGCCGTCGGCGGAGAACTTCTCCGCGCTCTTGACGGGATCGCCGTCGTACCCGCGGAACCAGGCCAGCGGGCTCTCGGCGACGTCGACGGCGATGCGGCCGACGGTCCCGACGGGCGCGACCTCGTCGCGGTCATCGTGCAGCACGTGCAGGCTCCACCCGGGCATCGGATGCCCCATCGAGCCCGGCCGCACCGGCCGGCGAAGTTCCGGGAGCCAGTGGTTGTTGACCAGCATGCCCGCTTCGGTCTGCCCGTAGTGGTCGTGCACCTGGACGCCGAACGCCTGCTCGGCCCAGGCATTGACCTCGGGCGTGAGGGGCTCGCCCGCACTGGAGGCGCACCGCAACACCAGATCCCGCGGAACCGGGATGTCCGAGGTGCGCAGCGACCTGTACACGGTCGGCGCGGCGGTGAAGTTGGTGACCCCGAACCTCTCCATGACCTGCCACGTCAGCTCCGCCGAGAAGCCCGAGCGCAGCAGGACGCTCGGGACGCCGAGCGAGAGCGAGGCGATCACGCCGAAGTACAGACCGTAGGCCCAGCCCGGGTCGGCGGCGTTCCAGAAAACGTCGTCCTCCCGCACACCGCAGCCGAACTCGGCATAGGCGCGAAAGCCCGCGATCGCCGCGGTGGGCACGACGACCCCCTTGGGTCGTCCGGTCGTCCCAGAGGTGAAGATGTGCACGAACGGTGCGTCCCCGCCTAGGACGGCCGCGGGGTGACCTGGCTCGTACGCGGCCATCAGATCGGCGAACCCCAGGTCGTCGCCGCCTGGAACGCCACCGCTGACGATCACCCGCCAGGGCGCGTCCGCCGGGATGTCCTCGCCCGGATCGAGCTTGGACCGCTGTACCTCGTCGCAGACCACGACCTTGGCTCCGCTGGACAGCAGCCGCAGCGCGATCGCCGGGGGCGCGAATGCGGTGAACAACGGCACCGTCACCGCTCCGAGCCGCCAGGTGGCCAGCAGCGCGACGAGGTAGTCGGCGCTCTTGCCCATGAGCGTCGCGACGCGATCGCCCGGCCCCACCCCCAGATCGGCGAGGGCGGCCGCGAACCGCTCGGATTCGGCCTTCAGCCGTCCATAGGTGAGCACGGTTGACGACATGTCCGGCTCGACGATGGTGTAGGCGACCGCCTCGGCCGGATGCCCATCGCAGAGCAGATGGGCGACTCCGGCGGACGGGGCTCCGTAGACGGCGGCCAACTCGCGGACACGACCGAGCGAATCGACGCCGGGTCCGGGGTCACGGAAGGACATGGGCTTCTTCACCTCGAAGCGGCAGGGCGCGTGACGGCACTGTTGGGTACGATATTGCGAACGTTAGTACCCATTCGAGTACTCGACAAGAGGTGCCCGACGGTAGATCTCGCGGAACGGGCGCTACGCCTCAGGACGGCGCGGGCCCGGGGGAGGACTCGCTCAGTCGAGGAACCGTTCGTGAACTCGAGGTCGCCAAGGCATCAGGGTGCTGAAGCCCGGAATCGGTAGATGCCCAGCTCGGACGGTCGACGCTGCCGCGGCAGGGGAGCTGATCGTTCATGAGGTCGGTGGTGTACCGGCGTTGCCGCCGCCGCGTTCAACGGGCCATCCACGGCCATCGGGAGCCTCTTTCGTGTACTACTATCTAGTGCACGATGGAATCGCACTCAAGAGGATCGCGTCCAGAGACGCCGTCGAGTCATCAGGACGAGTTGGGCCGGCAACTGTCCTTCGCGCTGTACGGGGCGGCCAACCGGATGGTCCGGCTGCACAAGCCTTTCCTCGAGCCGCTCGGGCTGACGTTTCCGCAGTACCTGGCGATGCTGGCCCTGCTCGACGGTGCGCCTCAGACGGTGGGCGCGCTCGGCGCACGTCTGGACATGGACGCGGGCACCATCACACCCCTGGTGAAACGCCTCGAGACCGCTGGAATGGTCACTCGTGCCCGCGATCGGGCCGACGAGCGCCGGGTACTGGTCGACCTGACCGATCACGGGCGAGCGCTGGAACCCGCGATCCGCGGCATCAACGCAAAGATAAAGGCGGCCTGTCGACTTACCTCGCAGGACATGGACGACCTTCGGCAGACGCTCGAAGGGCTTGCGCACCCCGCGGTCGACTGACATTCCTGCTGCTCGCCGCCCGCCCTCCGCTACACCGCTCAAGGGAGCAGAAGTGACGAACAAGACTGTCGGTGTTGATTTCCCGAGCCGTATCGGCGTGTGGTGGAACAGCGAACCTTGGCCGATCCGTGACGCGCAGAACATCGCCCAAGAGATCGAAGCATTGGGTTTCGGATCGCTGTTCATGCCCGAGGGCGGAGGCAAAGACGCACTCGTCGAGTCCGCAGCCTTCCTGGCGGCCACCGACCGACTTGTCGTCGGCACCGGCATCGCCAACATTCACTTCCGGATCCCCACACCTGCGGAGACCGGCGCCCGTACCCTCGCGGCCCTGCATCCCGGGCGATTCGTGCTCGGCCTGGGCGTCGGTCATGCCCCGTTCGTGGAAGAGTCCATGAAGGGCACTTACAGCAAGCCGCTCGCGACGATGCGTACTTACCTGGAGCGGATGAACTCGGTGCCCGCAGAGGTCGAGGAAGGCGCCAGGCCCGCCCGCCTGCTGGCCGCTCTCGGGCCGAAGATGATCCAGCTGTCCGGTGAACTCGCCGACGGAGCACATCCCTATCTCGTCACACCCGAGCAGACAGCGGCGACTCGGACGATCCTCGGTCCCGAGAAGTGGCTGGTGTCGGAGCAGGCCGTGGCGATCGGCGGTGACGCGGAAGACCAGCTCCGACGAGCGCACACACACGTTGGGTTCTACGTAGGCCTGCAGAACTACCGGAACTCCTGGCTACGGCAGGGTTTCGACGAGTCCGACCTGGTGCCCGGCGGATCCGACAGGTTGGCCCGCGCACTGGTCGGCATGGGAACCGCCGAACAGGCCGCCGCCTCGATCACCGCGCACCTCGATGCGGGTGCCGATCACGTCGTCGTCCAGATCGTGGGCGACGGAGCGACCACGGACCCGCGGCCGGCGCTGCGCGAACTCGCCAACGCGCTGCAGTTCTGACCACAGCGGCTTGAACCGGGGTAAGGCGACGCGATCACCGGGGCCGCCGCTTGCGTGTCGACCAGAGACACAGGTCGGCGGACGACCTATGGGCGCCCTAGCGCAGTGACCATGAACGTTCACCATGTCGGGAGACACGCCGAGCCGAGTCCGGGACGCAGGAGTTGATCGGTCACCCTCGATGACGACAGATTGTCGTCGAGGGAGAAGCGGGCTGGTGGCAGAACCGGTCAGAGCACGGACGGTTGACCCAGGACGAGGGCCGCCGGCTGGTGCAGATCATCCGGCGCGGCGTACAAGAGTCGATCCGGGTCCGCCGGGCCATGACCATCCAGGCATCGGCGGCCGGAACCCCGGTCCCGGCCATCGCCCGCCTGGCCGCTGCCCACGAAGACATCGTCCGCGACGAGGGCGTCGTCGAGCAGCGGGGCGGGAGGAGGTGTTGAAGGGTGCGGCGGAGCCACATGCTTCACCACCACATCGCCTGCGAGCCGCGACGCCGGTCTCCGGCCAGCCGCGGCACCCAAATAGACGCGACTCGTCGGGTGTTCTTGGCGCCGCTCCGGCCGCGGTCTTATCGCCGATCTCGTCGGCGTCGCTGCAGGATCGGGTCGTCTCGGGAAGAGTTCAAATCCATTGATGCGCCGACGGAACCGCAGGATGCGTTTTCCATACCAGTGGAATGAAGACAGGAGACAGAGTCAATGGCAGTGACCGATCAAAAGGTTTAGGTCATTACGGGCGCGGGGCGTGGTATCGGCAGCGACCTCGTCACGGCCGCACTAGGGGCGGGGCACAACGTCGTCGCCACGGCGCGCGACGCCGCCTCGGTGACGGACGAGGTGGGTGAGCACGAGAGGTTGCTCGCGCTCGCCATGGACGTCACCGACCCCGCCGCTGTCGACGGGGCTGTGCGCAATGCGCTGGACCGCTTCGGGCGCATCGACGTGCTCGTGAACAACGCCGGCCGTTTCTACACCGGATTTTTCGAGACGCTGTCCCCGGAGCAGGTGCGGGCCCAGATGGAGGTCAATTTCTTCGGTACTCTCAACGTCACCCGGGCGGTCCTGCCGGTCATGCGTGCTCAGCGCCGAGGGCACGTGGTCACCGTGAGTGCCCTGCTGGGAATCGTGGGCGCCCCGTTCCATTCGGGGAGGGTTGGATGGAATCGATAGCCCCCGAAGTAGCGCCATTCGGCATCACCACCACCATCGTCGAACCGGGGGCCTTCCGCACCAAGCTCCCGAAGGGCAGCGGCCGGACCGTCTTCCCCGCGATCGCCATCGAGGATTACGCGGACGCCACTGAAAAGAACATCGAGAGTGTCAGGATTTTACGGGCACGAGCCGGGCGACCGCGACAAGCTGGCGTCCGCGTTCGTCTCTGTCGTAGACATGGAACAGCCGCCCAAGCGGTGGGTCGCCGGAGAAGACTCGGTCGAGGGGATCGTCGCCAAGGGCCGTCAACTCGTCGCCGACGCCACCGCATTTCCCGAGCTGTCGACGGGACTTGCGCATGATGACTGACCTGGAGGCAAAGTCCCTATTCGTCATCCCGAGTGACGAAGAGAGGTCGCGCGAGACCAGGGCGGACGGTACTGGTCTGGTGTAGTTCAACCACTTCGCCGGGGACGGTTCGTCCCTGCGGCAGCCGGAGAAGCGCGAAGAGCCGGAGCAGGTGTCGCTTTGCCTGTCGGCGTTCGAGAGAGTGTGGGAACGTGCGGTTCCGCACGAGGACTACAAGCCCTCGACCTGAGGCCCCCGCCGGTCGGCATCCGCCCAACGTCCGAGCGTGCCCCCACCCTGGGCGGAGCTCGGGCAGTTCAAGGTCACCGTGCTGGCGGCGCGGGTCTCCTGACCATCGCCATCCCATCACGCGAGCACAGGGACGCGGTCGCATTGATCGAGCCCTGCGTTGCCCGAGCCGGTGTCGGCACTGCCGTGTACTACGACGCCCTCGTCAATGACGCGGACGCCAGATGCCGGAGGCTCGGGGGTGAGCCGGAGCCGCCGGACGCTGGGCAGTAGGAGCGGAGCGGTCGCGACGGTCAGCACCGTCGCCGCGCAGGCCGCCATCACTGGCCGGGGGGCGACGCTGTCGGCCGTGTGCCCGGCGGCCAGGTAGGCCAGCGGGATGGGATCGAGCCGATCGTTTCGATGTGGCGTCTGGACGGCGCTGCGACGCGCGACGTCTCCGGGCCCGGCCACCGCCGCGCCGATCGCGGTCGCGGCGGCGCCTCCGGCCGTGGGGACACCGGCCGCCATGGTGGCAATGCCGAGGCCGAGCCCGGCCTGGCCGTCGGCGAACGCCCGTCCGGCGCAGTCGATGCGCGCGACCAGGGTCACCGAAACGTTGACCGTGCCCTGACTGGTGGGCGTCGACTCGGCGGGTCGGCCGTTCACCTCACGGCCGCATTGCGGGGAGACGGGTGAGGCTCGTCGCGGGGAGCAGGAACGTCACCGCGCCCCCAGGCGATCAGCCATCCGATCGCGGCGAGCGCGGTCGTCAGCCGGATGAGGCGATCGGTCACCATGTCCTCCTTCACGAGCTCGTTTTCTCTGATGAGCGGTTGTGTTCCGAGACGGAGGCTTCAAAGAAGGTGCGCCGAGTTGCCTTCTGGCGGTCCGGAGGTGTGCATGGCAGCCGTCAAGCTACTGACAGGCCGCGCTCGTGTGACCAATGTCGTTCGGCTCAGTGGGCGCCACGAGAGCGCGGGTGTGGATCCTGGTCACTGAGGGTGACTGACGGGCAGTGCTCAGGGCACCAATTGTGGGAGCTCGGAAGCTACTTGATCTTCCCTGAAGAGTGCTGAGGTGGAGTGGAGGGGCAGCTCTGAGCTGGCGAACTTTGAAATCGGCTTTGTGGCGGGAATGGTCGGTCGTGTTCACACCGAAGAGGCCACTGGTTCGAACCCAGTATCGCCCACCGCGTTTTAGCAGGTCAGAGAAGGTCTCGGAGATCACTCCGGGACCTTTTTCGATCTTGGAAGGCCGTCGGGAGCCGAACGGGGAGCCAACACCCACCGACCTAGGCGGACCGGCCTCGACCGAACACGGTGTTCATCGTGGCGGCTCCCTCGTTGATGACCGGCCTCAGCTGGTGCCGGTACACCTGCTCGGTGACCGCCGTCCCCGCGTGCCCGACGAGGTCGGCGATCGTCTCGATCCGCACGCCGCTGTCGCTCATGATCGACACGAACGAGTGCCGCAGCTCCCGGGGCGTCCAGTTCTCCCCGATCCCGGCCACCCGGGTGATCCGCCGGAACTCCCGCCGCACGTTGGCGGGACTCAGAGCCCTCCCGGTCCGGGTGCAGAAGACCAGGCCTTCGTCCTGCCACACGAGCCCGGCCTTGAGGCGCTCGGACGCCTGCCGGACGTGCAGCCGGCG
>NZ_JBFAUZ010000080.1:0-28034 GCF_040679555.1 Spirillospora sp. NPDC052242 | reverse complement strand
AAGACCCGGCCCCACCGGAGGGGCCGGGACTTCGCGTTCGGTCACGCCGTCGTCGCGCGGCCGCGCCCCCGGGCGCGTCGCGCGGGGCGGCGGTCAGGCGTCCGACTTGCCGACGGCGCCGTCCGCGTCGGAGTCGTGGCCCGTCGCCACCGTGGCCTTGGCGACCGCGTCGGTAGCGCTGACCGTGGTGTTCTCCGGGAAGTGGCAGGCGGCCTGGTGGCCGGGACTGAGCTCCACCAGCGGCGGCTCGACCTGCTTGCAAATGTCCTGCGCCTTCCAGCAGCGGGTGTGGAAGCGGCAGGCGGGCGGCGGGTCCAGCGGGCTGGGCACGTCGCCCTGCAGCCGGATCCGCTTGCGGTCCCCGCGCTTGGACGGGTCGGGGATCGGCACCGCCGACAGCAGCGCGTTGGTGTACGGGTGCATCGGCCGCTCGTACAGGTCGTCGCGGTCCGCGACCTCGACGATCTTGCCGAGGTACATGACGGCGACCCGGTCGGAGATGTGCCGCACCACCGACAGGTCGTGCGCGATCACCACGTAGGTGAGGTCGAGTTCGTCCTGCAGGTCCTCGAGCAGGTTGACGACCTGGGCCTGCACCGACACGTCCAGCGCCGACACCGGCTCGTCCGCGATGATCATCTTGGGCTTGAGGGCGAGGGTGCGGGCGATCCCGATGCGCTGCCGCTGGCCGCCGGAGAACTCGTGCGGGTAGCGGTTGTAGTGCTCGGGGTTGAGGCCGACGAGTTCCAGGATCTCCTGGACGGCCTTCTTGACGCCCTGCTCGGTGCTGATGTTCTGCAGCCGGAACGGCGCCCCGACGATCGAGCCGACCGTCTTGCGCGGGTTCAGCGACGAGTACGGGTCCTGGAAGATCATCTGGAGGTCGCGGCGGAGCGGCCGCAGCCGCCCCTGCGACATCTTGGTGATGTCCTGCCCCTCGAAGGTGATCTTGCCGAAGCTGGGGTCCAGCAACCGCATGATCATCCGGCCGGTGGTGGACTTGCCGCAGCCCGACTCCCCCACCAGCCCGAGCGTCTCGCCCTTGCGGACCGAGAACGACACGCCGTCGACGGCCTTGACCGCCCCGACCTGCCGGCGCAGCAGCCCCGCCGTGACCGGGAAGTGCTTGCCGAGCCCCTCGACGTCCAGCAGCACCTCGCCGTCGCGCCGCTTCGGCGCGTCCTCGCGGGGCTTCTCCGCGGACGCCGGGACGCCCCCGTCGCCGGCCGTCGCCGCGCTCTTGCCCCCCGGAACCTCGTCGCCCGGGGCCTTGCCCTTGGAAGTGCTCACAGTCTCGTTCCCCGTGCTCGTCACAGCTTCGGCCGGATCTCGTCGGTCCAGAGCTCCCGGCGCTTCGCGGCGGGCAGGTGGCACGCCGCCCGGTGACCGGGCCGCACCTCCACCAGCTCGGGCCGCTCGGCCGTGCTCTTGCCGTCGGTCTGGTCACTGTAGGGGCAGCGCGGATTGAACGCGCACCCCTGCGGGACGTTGATCAGGCTGGGCGGCGACCCGGTGATCGGCATCAGCCGCTCCGAGCGCTCCCGGTCCAGCCGCGGCATGGAACCGAGCAGCCCCCACGTGTAGGGGTGCATGGGGTTGTGGAACGCGTCGTCCACCGACGCGTACTCGACGCAGCGGCCGCCGTACATCACCAGGATGTCGTCCGACAGCTCGGCGACCACCCCCAGATCGTGGGTGATCATGATGACGGCGGAGTTGAACTCCTGCTGCAGGTCCTGGATGAGGTCGAGGATCTGCGCCTGGACGGTCACGTCGAGCGCCGTCGTGGGCTCGTCGGCGATCAGCAGTTCCGGGTCGCACGACAGCGCCATCGCGATCATCGCGCGCTGCCGCATGCCGCCGGAGAACTGGTGCGGGTAGTCGTCGACCCGCTTGTCGGGCTTGGGGATCCCGACCCGGCCCAGCATGTCGATCGCGTGCTTGCGCGCGACCTGCTTGGACACGTCGTTGTGGACCCGGTACGCCTCGACGATCTGCTGCCCCACCGTGTAGAAGGGGTGCATCGACGACAGCGGGTCCTGGAAGATCATCGCCATCTTGCGGCCGCGGAGGCGGCGGACCTCGTTCTGCGAGGAGCCGACCAGCTCGGTGCCGTCCAGCCAGATCTCGCCGGACACGTCCGCGTTGCGGCGGTTGTGCAGCCCGAGGATGCCGAGGCTGGTGACGCTCTTGCCCGACCCGGACTCCCCCACGATGCCGAGGGTGCGGCCCTGCTCGAGCGTGAACGACAGGCCGTCCACGGACTTGACGACGCCGTCGTCCGTCGGGAAGTGGATCTTGAGGTCGCGGACCTCGAGGAACGCCTCGGGAGCACCGTCCGCGGCGGCGGCCGCCTTACGGGCGGGCTCGCCGGTCGCCTTGTCCGCGGCGGCGGGCGTCTTCTCGGTCATCAGCCCAGCCTCACTCTCGGGTCGACGATGGCGTAGAGGAGGTCGACGATCAGGTTGATCACGACGATGGAGGTGGCGGTCACCAGCGTGACCCCGAGGACCATCGGCAGGTCGCTGCTGTTGATCGAGCTGATGGCGAGCTGCCCCAGCCCGTGGATGCCGAAGGTGTTCTCGGTCAGCACCGCGCCGCCGAGCAGCAGCCCGAGGTCCAGCCCGAACACCGTCATGATCGGGGTGAGGGTGGCGCGGAGCGCGTGCCTGGTGACGACCGTCTTCTCCGGCAGCCCCTTGGCGCGGGCCGTGCGGATGTAGTCCTCGTTCATCGTCTCCAGCATGCCCGCCCTGGTGAGCCGCGCGTACATCGCGGCGTACAGGAACGCGAGCGTCACCCATGGCAGCACCAGCGACTGGAACCACGCCACCGGGTCATCGGTGAAAGGCCGGTAGCTGCCGCCGCCCGGGAAGATCTCCAGGGAGTAGGAGAACAGGGCGAGCGACACCAGTCCGGTGAAGTAGATGGGCAGCGACACGCCCGCGAGCGCGATCACCATCGCGCCGCGGTCCCACTTGGAGCCGCGCCGCAGCGCCGACACGACGCCGGTGGTGATCCCGACGGCCAGCCAGACGATCGCCGCGCCGATCGCCAGCGACAGCGTCGCCGGCGCCCGGTCGAGCAGCGTCGGCAGCACCTGCTGGCTGGAGTTGAACGAATACCCGAGACAGGGCGCGGAGCAGTGCTCGCTGGTCGGCCCGAGATCGAGTTCCTTGCCGGCGACGACCCCCTTCAGGAAGTCCGCGTACTGGACCACGATCGGCTCGTCCAGCTTCAGGCGCTCCTTGGTGTCCTGGATCGCCTGCGCGCTCGGGGCCTTGCCGACGTACGCGGCCGCGAGCTGGTCGGTGGTCTGACCCGCCAGCTTCGGCAGACCGAAGAAGATGCCGAAGGTCACCAGCGTGACCACCAGCAGCATGATGACGGCCCCGATGAGGCGCCGGATGATGTATGCGAACACTATGCGCGGCCCGGCCCGCCGGCCGGGCGGACCTGTGGGCCCGGTCCCGGCCGGCGGACGTCGCCTTCACCTGCCTTCGGATGAATCGGCGAGCGAGCGGTAGGTCACTCCACGCCCATGTTGAGGTAGTCGTACATGCCGCCGTAGCCGCCGGTGATGCCGACGTTCGTGACGTTCGCCGGGCGGTAGAGCAGCGCCTTCGCGTAGATCAGCGGGACGATGCTGGCGTTCTCCATCACCATCTTGTCGACCTCACCGTAGATCTTGGTGCGGGCGGCCTTGTCGGTGTTGGAGATGGCGTTGTCGAGCGCCTCGTTGATCTTCGAGTCGTCCAGTTCGGACAGGTTCGTGCCGCCGGACGGCTTGATCGCCGAGCCGTGCACGATCTGCTGCAGGAACCCGTAGCCGGTCGGCCAGTCCGGGGCCCACGCCATCAGGATCATGCCGATGCCGTGCTCGTGGACGTAGTCCGGCACGCCGACGAACTTGTTGAAGTAGTCACCGGCCGGGTACTGCACGATGCTGGCGTTGATGCCGACCTTCTTCAGCGCCTGCTGGATGGCCTGCGCCATCGCGACTTCCTTGTCCCGGTCCGAACGGGCCGAGATCTTGGTGCTGAAGCCGTTCGGCTGGCCGCACTCCTGCAGCTCCTGCTTGGCCTTGGCGATGGTGGCCTGGTCGAGACCGCCGCCCTCGGCCTGCTGCTGCGGGTACAGGTCGAACTTCTGGTACGACTCGAGGTTCGTCGGCTGCACCGTGGTGGCGACGTCGCCGCCGGCGAGCGGGCCTCCGTAGGCGGTCTGCGCGGCGACCTTGTCCGTCGCGTACTGCACGGCGCGGCGGCAGTGGACGTTGTCCAGCGGCTTGACGTGCTGGTTCAGCGCCATGTACCGCAGGTAACCCTGGACCGGGTTGTCGACGTACGGCTTCTGGTCGGCCGCGAGCACCTTCGGCTGCGCGGCCGCCTGGACGCCGACGCCGGCGATGTCCATCTCCAGGTCGCCGCTGAGCAGGCGCTGGTCGATGTCGTCGCCGTTCTGCTTCAGCTCAACCGTGATCTTGTCCGGCAGCGCCTTGCGGATCGGGTCGGTGTTCTTGTCCCAGTGCGGGTTGCGGGACAGCGTCATCTGCTTGCCGCGCTGGTAACTGTCGACCTTGTACGGGCCGGAGGAGACGATCGCGGTCTCGTACTTCAGGCCGGTGTCCTTGGCCTTCGGCACCGGCATGGTCTGCGACATCGCGACCAGGTAGTCGAACTCCGAGAACGGCTCGTTCAGGTTGAAGACGATCGTCTGGTCGTCCGGGGTCTCGATGGACTCCAGGCCCTGCTCGGAGTCGTCATCGTAGGGGCCCTTGTACGGCTCCTCGTTGTCGACCAGGTACTGCTTGAAGTACTTCGGCCCGAGCTGCAGCTCCTTGGAGAAGTTGCTGCGCTCGACGGCGTACTTGACGTCCTTGGACGTCACCGTGGTGCCGTCGCTGAACTTCACGCCGGTGCGGATCTTGTACGTCCAGGTCTTGCTGCCGTTGCTGGGCGTGCCCAGGCCGGTGGCGAGGTCCGGGATGACCTCCAGGCTCTCCTTGCCGGCGGCCGGCTTGAACGTCGTCAGCGCACGGCCGTACAGGCGGGAGAAGTTCTGCGCGAAGGCGTAGTACTGGTTGCCCGGGTCCGGGGAGTCCCAGTCGTCGGAGCTGGCGAGGCGGAGCGTGCCGCCCTTCTTGTCCGAGACGTTGGCGACCTCGTTCACGGCGGCGTTGAAGCCGGGGCCTTCCCCCGAGCCGTCGGAGTCGCCGCCGCCGCAGGCCGCGAGGGCCCCGGCCGCGAGCACCCCGGCCGCGAGGGCCGAGATCGATCTCATCAGTTTCATGTGCAGGCGCACCCCTTCACTTAGACGGGTCGGATAACCCGAGGTCACTTGGCCCGGGGGTCGAGAGCGTCCCGCAGCCCGTCACCGAACAGGTTGAAGGCGAGGACGGTGATGAAGATGGCCATGCCCGGGATGATCATGTACATCGGGGCGGTCGCGTAGAGCGGGACGGCCAGGGTGAGCATGCCGCCCCACGAGGGGGTCGGCGGGATGACGCCCACGCCGAGGAACGACAGGGCGGCCTCGAAGAGGATGTTCGTCGGGATCAGCAGCGTGGAGTACACCAGGATCGGCGCGACGAGGTTCGGCAGGACCTCCTTGAACAGGATGTAGCCGTTGCGCGCCCCCATGCTGCGGGCGGCGTCGACGAACTCGCGCTCCCGCAGCGACAGCGTCTGCCCGCGGACGATCCGGCCGATGTACGGCCAGTTGAAGAAGCCGATGACGAAGACGAGGACCGACACCCGCAGCCCGTTGCCGCTCAGCCCGAACGAGCCGTCGGTGACGACGCCGACCAGGGCGATCGCGAACAGCAGCAGCGGGAAGGCCAGGAAGGCGTCCATCGCGCGGCTGATGAGGTAGTCGACCCAGCCGCCGAAGTAACCGGCGGTGATGCCGAGGATGGTGCCGAGGATCACCGACAGCAGCGTCGCCAGGAACGACACCAGCAGGGAGATCCGGGCGCCGTACACGATCCGCGCGAGCATGTCGCGGCCGGTGCCGGGCTCGACGCCCAGCAAGTGCTCCGCGCTGATGCCCGAATGCCAGATGCCGTCCTTGGGACGGCTGTAGGTCGGGTCGATCAGGTTCTGGTGGTACGCGAGCGGGTCCTGGACGAAGAACGGCCCGAAGATCGCGATGAGGATCAGCAGGATGACCACGCCGCCGCCGGTGAGCGCGACCTTGTCCCGCTTGAGGCGCATCCACGCGATCTGGCCGAGGGACCGGCCCTGGATCTTCTTGCCCTGCATGCCCTCCAGGACCGATTCGGGCTGCGCCTCGCTGTCGGAACCGGTCACCTCGATGGGTGCGGCCACGCTCTACCTCCTACCGTCCGGCCACTGGGTTCAGGCCATGTCGCCGGCGTGCGACCGGCGATCGCGGAGATCATCCGCAGCCCCCGTGCCCGTTACGCCGCGTTTGCTGAAGGGAAACGTAGTCCTTCGGGCACGACTGTCCATCCGTGAGGCGGGCTGCGCCAGTACCCGTATCTGACTTGTGATCTCGTCGTCATCTCGGGCACACGTGTCATACGCAACTCGCCGGACAAATCGCCCGAATAGTACGGCCACCGTCAGAGTGAGTTGCAACTCAACGGCCCCGAGGCCAGGAACCTTTACCGGACCGAGTCCGTTCCGAGACTCTTTCTCCGCAGGTCAGCACGCTAGTGCACACCCGCCCCAGAGGGCACGGACGCGCGCCGAACGGCGCACCGGCGACTTCGCGGGCCCCCGGCGCGGCCCGTCCCGCGCCGACCGGACGGAAAACGCGAAACGGCCCTGACAAGATCTGTCAGGGCCGCTCGGGCGGACGGACCGCGAAGTCCGTTGGTCAGGGCACGGAGCAGGGCCCTTGGTCGGAGGCCCCGGCCGGACGCAGGCGCGGTCCCGCCGGGCGCGGGGCGCCGCGGGCGGGACCGGGCCGGTCAGGAGATGCCGCGGTTGCGGAGGATCTGCTCGATCTCCGCCATCTCGGGGTCGACGTTCTGCGCGCCGCCGACCTCGCCCTTGGGCGCCTTGCCGGCCGCGGCCCGCCGGCCGCCGGACTCGCCGCCCGACTTCCCGCCGCGCTTGCCGCCGGTCTTGCCGGCGCCGCCCGCGTCCGCGCCGCCGCCCTTGCGGCCGCCCGGCCGACGGGCGAGCATCGCGCCCGACGTCAGGTAGAGGACGACGGCGAGGCCGAGGACCACGACGCCCGCCCACTTCTCGGGGTCGAACACCAGGTCGGCGAGGAAGCCGGTCACCCCGGTCAGCGCGGCGCCGATCGGGACCAGCGACAGCGCCGCGCCGCGCACGCCGGTCGCGACGCCGCGGCGGCGCGCCACCCCCCAGCTGATCACCAGCCCGACCAGGGTCACCCCGAGACTGATCGCGAAAATGGCTGCGTCGCTCATGCCGGCCCCTCATCCGTGTGGTGCTGCCGCTCCCATGGTCACACGTCCCGGCCCGGGCACCGCTCCTCCCGGCGGACGGTTTGCAGGCCGCGCGCCCTCCTCCTTCCGCGGGACCCGCCCCCGGGAAAGTGCCCCTCCGGTATCAGGGGCGCGTATCAGGGGGCGCACCCGCCGCGGGAACGGCCCGGCACGGGACGCCGTCACTTCCAGCGTAGGCGAGCGGAACGCATGTCAACGTCCGGCAACGGAATGATGACGGGACGGTGGCGCCTGACGGGCCTCTCTTCGCGGAGACGTCACCGCCCGTCGGGGACGCCCCGCCGCCGTGGCCGCCGCCCCGCGGGGGCGTCGCGGCGGGGCGGTCAGCCGACCAGGTCGCGCAGCCGCGCCAGGTCGATCTCCCGCAGCGACGCCACGACCGTCCGGCCGGGCGCGGGCGGGATCGGCAGGACGCCGGGGACGGCGACGACCGCGCAGCCCGCGGCCTCCCCCGCGGCGACGCCGTTCGGCGAGTCCTCCAGCACGACGCAGCGGGACGGGTCGGCGCCCAGCCGCGCGGCGGCGGTCAGGTAGGGCTCGGGGTGCGGCTTGGTGTGGGCGACCTCGTCGCCCGCGACGCTGAGCGCGAAGTGCTCGCGGCCCACCGCGTCCAGCACCGGCTCGATCAGCCGGCGGTAGCTCGAGGACACCAGCGCCGTCGCGACCCCCGCGGTGCGCAGTTCGGCGAGCAGCTCCTTGGCGCCCGGCATCATCGGCGCGCACGCGCTCAGCCGCTCGTGCATCCCGTCCAGCATCCGCCGCCCGACCTCCTCGGGCGAGGCGTCCGCGCCGCTCACCTCGAGCATGTACGCGACGCCGACGTCCAGGGACCCGCCGACCAGCTTTTCCTGGTGCTCGGCCGACCACGTCGCGCCGAGCGAGGCCATGACCTCCGACTCCACCTCCAGCCAGAGGCGCTCGGAGTCGATCAGCAGGCCGTCCATGTCGAACAGCACGGCGTCGGGGGCCTGGGGGGACACGCGTCTCCTCTCGACGGGCACGGGCCTCGACGGGCACGGGCGTCCCACCTTATCCGCGCGGTCCCGTTTTCCTCTTCCGTGTCCACATGCTGGACCGCTAACGTGCCCATTCGAGAACTACCAACGAGTAAGGAGCGGTATGAGCGCGTACGGCATCATCCTCTGCGGCACCGACGGCTCGGACTCCTCGTTCCGCGCCGTGGACCGCGCGGCGCAGCTGGCCGCCGCCACCGGCGCGCGGCTCCTGCTCGCCTCCGCCTACAGCCCAATGCCCGAGCGGGAGCGCGCCCGCACGGCGGACCGGCTCGGCGACCTCGCCTACAAGGTGCAGGGCTCCACGCCCGCCGACGACGCGCTGCGCGCCGCGCGGGAGCGGGCCGTCGCCGCCGGCGCCACCGACATCGAGCAGGTCGCGGTCGAGGGCGACGCCGTCGACGTGATCTCCAGGCTCGCCAAGGACCGCGCCGTCGGCCTCGTCGTGATCGGCAACCGGGGCCTCAACAGCCTCGCGGGCCGCATCCTCGGCTCCGTCCCGGCGAACCTCTCGCACCGCTCGCCGTGCGACGTCCTGATCGTGCACACGACCGACGGGAAGTGATCCGTCGGAAGTGATCGGATCGTGACCCGCTTTCCGCCGCGGGCGTACACGGCGGGCGTCTGGCGGCGCACGGGCGGGGTACGTCACCGTCAGGACGTAGGCTGACTGCCACCGATCATCGCGGGGAACCCCGACCCCCGGGAATGACGGCCCCCCGCGGTGACGCTGTACCTGGGCGTCGGAAGGAGCAGCGCGTGATCGAGCTCGAAAGCGTGCCGGAACTCGTGGATCCGGTGCTCGTGGCCGCCTTCGAGGGGTGGAACGACGCCGGGGAGGCCGCCAGCGGCGTGATCGGGCACCTGGAGAGCACCTGGGACGCCGTGCCGATCGCCGAGCTCGACCCCGACGACTACTACGACTTCCAGGTCACGCGGCCGCTCGTGGAGATGTCCGACGGCGAGACCCGCGGCATCACCTGGCCGACGACGCGGATCTCGTGGGCGCGGCTGCCGAACGGCCGCGACGTCGTCCTGGTGCACGGCATCGAGCCGAACATGCGGTGGCGGTCGTTCTGCCGGGAACTGGTCGGGCTGATGCTCGAGCTGGACGTCCGCAATGTGGTGCTGCTCGGCGCGCTGCTCGCCGACGCGCCCCACACCCGCCCCGTCCCGGTCACCGGCGCGGCGTCGCAGGCGTCGATCGTCAGCACCCTGCACCTGGAACCGGCCCGGTACGAGGGGCCGACCGGGATCCTCGGGGTGCTGCAGGACGCCTGCGCGCGCGCCGACCTCGACACCGTGTCGCTGTGGGCGGCGGTGCCGCACTACGTGGCGCAGCCGCCGTCCCCGAAGGCGACGCTCGCGCTGCTGCGCCGCGTCGAGGACCTCCTGGACGTCACCGTCCCCCTGGGCGAGCTGCCGGAGGAGGCGCGGGCCTGGGAGAACGGGGTGAACGAGCTCGCCGAGGAGGACTCCGAGGTCGCCGACTACGTCCGGACGCTGGAGGAGCAGAAGGACGCCACCGAGCTGCCGGAGGCCAGCGGCGACGCGATCGCCCGCGAGTTCGAACGGTACCTGCGGCGCCGCGACCCCGAGTGACCCCCGGGCGCCGATCGTCGCGAGCCGATCGTCGCGAGCCGATCATCGCCAGCTGATCATCGCGGGGTCGCGGGTTACACTGGGGGCGACGAATCCCCCATCCCCGGTGATGGCCCGCGCACGCCGCGAAGTGCGTCCATCATGATGTCTCGTGTTCCGGAGGGCGGCAGCGCCCCGCACCGGTGACCCGCCGGCCCGCCCGGTCCCCGTCGGGGCCGGCGATCCGCGTCCGGCCCGCTCGCGAACTGCGGCGCCAGCGCCGGACCCGCGCCCACTCCTGCTGGGACCATCTCATCGCCGCGCCGCTGTGGCCCCTGCACGGCGCGAACCTCGGCACCCTGCTGCGCACCTGCGACGCCGTCGGCGCCTGCATGGCCGTCCCGCGCTTCCCCTGGGTGCCCGACGCGCTCGAGCGCGGCAACACGCTGCGCCGCCCCGCGTGCGTGCACTGGACGGGCGACCCGCTCGGGTGGCTCGCGCGGCAGCGGGAGGCGGGCTCCCGCATCGTCGGGGTCGAGCTGGCCGACGAGGCCGTCCGGCTCGCCGACCTGCCCGCGGCGCGCGGCCGCACCGTCGCCGTCCTCGGCCACGAGCAGCACGGCATCCCCGACGAGGCGCTCGGCCTGCTCGACGCCGCCGTGGAGATCCCCATGGTCGGCAACGGCAGCAGCCTGAACGTCGCGGTCGCCGGGTCGCTCGTCCTCTACAAGCTGGCGGGACTGCTGTGACCCGGACCGCGCCTCACCCCGGGCGGCGCGTCACGAGGTCAGAGGGCGACGCCGAGGAGGGCGTCGGCGACCGCCGCGACCCGCCCGGGCGCGGCCGCGTCGTCGCCGTCCGCCGCGGCCCAGGCGTCGATCGCCGCGAGCGCGCCGGGCGCGTCCAGGTCGTCGGCCAGGCGGGCGCGGACGGCGGCGGCGACGGGCTCCGCGGCGGGCCCGGACGGGCGGGCGGCGGCCGCGCGCCACCGGGCGAGCCGGGCCGCGGCCTCGTCGAGCTGCGCGTCCGTCCACTCCCAGTCGGAGCGGTAGTGGTGGGCGAGCAGCGCCAGCCGGATCGCCATCGGGTCGGCGCCCGACTCTCGCAGCTTCGACACGAACACGAGGTTCCCGCGCGACTTCGACATCTTCTCGCCGTCCAGCCCGACCATCCCGGCGTGGACGTACGCGCGGGCGTGCGGCCGCTCCCCCGTCGCGACCTGCGCGTGCGAGGCGCTCATCTCGTGGTGCGGGAACGCCAGGTCCGAGCCGCCGCCCTCGACGTCGAAGCCCATGCCGAGGTACTCGACGGAGATCGCGGAGCACTCCACGTGCCAGCCGGGGCGGCCCTCCCCGAACGGCGAGTCCCAGCCGGGCTCGTCCGGGCGGCGCCGCAGCCACAGCAGCGCGTCCAGCGGGTCGCGCTTGCCGGCGCGGTCCGGGTCGCCGCCGCGCTCGGCGAACAGCGGCGCCATCTCCTCCCGGGTGAGCCGGCTGACCTTCCCGAACGCGGGGTCGGCGGCGACGGGGAAGTACACGTCGCCGTCCACGTCGTAGGCGGCGTCCCGGCCGCGCAGCTTCTCGATCATCTCGATGACCAGCGGGATCGCCTCGACCGCGCCGATGTAGCGGTCCGGCGGCAGGATCCGCAGCGCGGTCATGTCGGCGCGGAACAGCTCGATCTCCCGGTCGGCGAGCTCCCGCCAGTCCTCCCCGGTCTCGCGGGCACGTTCCAGGAGCGGGTCGTCGACGTCGGTGGCGTTCTGCACGTAGTGCACGTCGTGGCCGAGGTCGCGCCACACCCGGTTCACCAGGTCGAACGCCAGGTAGGTGTTGGCGTGCCCGAGGTGGGTCGCGTCGTAGGGGGTGATCCCGCAGACGTACATCCGGGCGGGGGCGCCGTCCCGCACGCCGCCGGGGAGGGTGGGTTGCGTCGCGCCCGTCCCCGTGTCGTACAGGCTGAGCGGCCGCTCCGCGGCGGGCAGTCCCGCGTCGGAGAGGCTGGGGACATCGGAGGCGTGCCACGATCGCATACGGAAAGCTTATCCGTGGGCGGCTCGCACCTTTGCTCCGCGTTGGTTGAAACTTCATGTGAGATGCGGCGGACGGGCGCGCCCGGTCAGGCGGGACGCACGCGCGGGTCGAGCAGCGAGTACGCGAGGTCCACCAGCAGGTTCGCGACGATCACGACGAACGTCACGGTCAGCGTCACGCCGATGACGACCGGGGTGTCGCCGGTGGCGATGGAGCGGGTCACGAGCTGCCCGACGCCCTGCAGCCCGAACACCTTCTCGGTGACGACCGTGGAGCCGATGAGCGCGCCGACGTCCACGCCGAACTGGGTGACGACGGGGGTCAGCGCGGACCGCAGCCCGTGCCGGACGACGACGCGGCGTTCGGTGAGGCCCTTCGCGCGGGCCGTCCGGACGTAGTCCTCGCCGAGCGCGTCCAGCAGGGCGCCGCGGGTCAGGCGGGTGTAGGCGGCGGCCATCAGCAGTGCCAGCGCCGCCCACGGCAGGATCATCCGCTGGAGGAAGTGCTCCTGCAGCGGCGGTCCCGCCTCGAAGAACCGCAGGCCGGCGTCGCCGAGCCGGGTCGAGAACACGTGCAGCAGGACGAGCGCCGCGACGAACGGCGGCGTGGACAGCCCCACCAGGGTGAACACCGTCATGGCGCGGTCCCACGGGCCGCGGGCGCGCGCCGCGCCCAGCGTCCCGGCGAGGACGCCGCCGGCGAACCACAGCACCGCCGCGCCGAACACCAGCAGCAGCGTGGTGGGGAGCCGGTCGGCGATCAGCGCGGCGACGGGGGCGCCGCTGACGTGGGAGTCGCCGAGGTCGCCGCGCAGCAGCCGGCCGAGGAACGCCGCGTACTGGACGAGGACGGGACGGTCCAGGCCGAGGCCCTCCCGGACCCGTTCGAGGGTGTCGGGGGTGGCGCGGGGCCCGGCGACGACGCGTTCGACGGACACCGGCGACAGGTGCAGGAACGCGAACACCAGCGTCGACACCAGCCACATCACCAGCGCGGCGAACGCCAGGCGGCGCAGCACGAACCCCGGCACGGGCGGTCACCCGTCCCCGGGGCCCGCGTCGGCGCGGGGGTCGAGCGCGTCCCGGACGCCCTCGCCGAGCAGGTTGAACGCCAGCGTGGTCAGCAGCAGCAGGGCGCCCGGCACCGCGAGCAGCCACCAGGCCGTCTGGAACACGTCGGAGCCCTCGCCGAGCATCGAGCCCCAGCTCGGCATCGGCGGCCGGACCCCGACGCCCAGGAACGACAGCGTCGCCTCGGCGACGATCGCGCCGGGGACCAGCAGCGACGTGAGCACGGTGAGCTGCGCGGTCAGGTTCGGCAGCACCTCCGACACCATGATCCGCGCGTTGGAGGCGCCGAGCGCCCGGGCCGCCTCGATGAACTCGCGCCGCCGCAGCGCCAGCACCTGCCCGCGCACGACGCGGCCGAACGACGCGACCGAGAAGAACGCGACGACCAGGATCGTCATCGCCAGGCCGCCCGCGACCGACGACACCGGGAACGCGGTCGCGAGGGTGATCGCGACGAGCAGGTACGGCAGCGCGAGCATGACGTCCATCAGCCGGGCGAGGACGGTGTCGACGGCGCCGCCGCAGAAGCCCGCGACGACCCCGATGAGGGTTCCGGCGGCCGCCGCGAGCGCCGCCGCGCCCAGCCCGACGACCAGGGAGATCCGCGCCCCGTAGGCGGTGCGGACCAGGACGTCGCGGCCGAGCTGGTCGGCGCCCAGCCAGAACTCGCGGCCGGGCCCGCGCGGCTGCCCGGCCGCGTCGAGGCCGGTGTCGGGGAACGCCGCGTCGTAGGGGTGGCCGGTCAGGTGCGCCCACAGCGGCGCGAGGGCGGCGAACAGGGCGATCGCCAGCAGGACCGCGGCGGCGGCCATGGCGGGCCGGTCGCGCCGGAACCGGGCGAGGGCGAGCCGGCCGGGCGTGCGCCCCGCGCCGGTGCCGGGGGCCTCCCCGAGGCCGTCCGCGGCGCCGTCCTCGACGGGACGGACCGACAGCGGGAGCCTCGGCGGCGGCGCGGCGCTCCGGGCGCGCCGGCGGGCGCCGCGCCCGGAGCCCCGCGCGCGCGCCGCGACCTCCTGCTTGAACACGGGTCCCGCCCCCACAGCACCGCCGACAAAGATCGCAATAGGTAGTCAAACTAGCACCGGGGGTCACAGACGGGCGGTCCGTTACGGCAAAACGCCGCCCCCGCGCGCCGGACGGCGCCTTTAGAACGGTGAGCGGAAACCGATGAGCGAGTGTCGATACGCGACGGCCGGGCGCGGGGTCAGAACGGGCGCGGGGTCAGAGGACGCGCGTCCAGGCGGCGGGGTCGCCCGGGACGGCGGAGAAGTCGTAGCGCGCGTCGTCCTCGGCGAGCGCGACGAGGCTGACCGAGGTGGTGCCCCACACCTGCCCTTCGCCGAGGTCGATCAGCGGCAGCAGCGCGCGGTGGTCGGCGCGGGCGAGGCCGTCGCCGTCGATCAGCGGCAGCCAGGCGCCCCACGCCTTGGCGGCGGGTTCGTCGCCGAAGCCGGGCTCCGGTCGCGGCGCGGTGAGCATCCGGGGCCGGAAGTGGGCGAGGCGGGCGGCCATGTAGGCGTCCTCCCGCACGTCGCCGGCGGCCCTGCCGGGCCCGCCCGCGCCCTCCAGGCCGCTGTTGACGATGAGGTGCACGCCGGGGCCGAGTTCGCGCTCGGCGAGGGCGTCGCCGTCCCAGCTCCACAGCCGCACCCGGCCCGGCTCGGCCGCCACCAGGTGGAACGGGTCGAAGACGTCCAGGGACAGCACGCCCGGGTCGCCGCCGGACGCCGCGAGCAGCGGCAGTTCGCCGCGGCTGGCGCGGCGGTCCTCGGGCGCGAACCGGCCGCGGCCGTTCAGCACCACCCCGGCGCGGGGCGCGGCGGGGTCGACCGCCAGCCAGGTGCCGCCGGCGCGCAGGTCACGGCCGCCGACCACGCCGGGACGGTCCGGCCAGTGCGGGGCCGGGGGCTGCCACGCGCGGTTCACGAACTCGTCGCGGACGCCCGCGAGCAGGACCGGGACCGGGGACGACGGGTCGATACTGATGATCGCCGTGCACATGTCCCAATTTGAGCATCTTGCCCGGAACGGCGCGACGGCGGGGGCGGTTCAGAGCGGCGGCCAGGGGACGGCGGGCCAGTCCTCCGGGGGGTAGGGGTGGATGCGGTGCTTCAGCATCAGCTCCACGCGGCGGCGGGTCGCGTCGACCTCCTCGGCGGTGAGCAGCTCCGCCAGCCGCGCCGCCAGCGGGCCGCCGCGCAGGCCCGCGTCGACGCGGGCGAGCGCCTCGAGCGCCTCGGCGGTCAGCGGGTTCCCGCGCCACTGCCACAGCACGGTCCGCAGCTTGTACTCGACGGAGAAGGTGACGCCGTGGTCGCAGCCGTAGACGTGGCCGTCGCCGGGGGGCAGCAGGTGCCCGATCTTGCGGTCGGCGTTGTTGATGACGGCGTCGAACACCGCCATCCGCCGCACCGCCTCGTCGTCCGACCGCGACAGCGCGACGAGGTCGACGTCGGGGTCGGGCTCCACCCACAGCTGCACCATGCCCGGGCCGTAGGGGCCGTCGCGGTGCACCGTCGGGGGGACGGTGTTCCAGCCCATGACGCGGGACACCTCGTAGGCGGCGACCTCCCGCTCGGCGAGCGTGCCGTCGGGGAAGTCCCACAGCGGGCGCTCCCCCGCGACCGGCTTGTAGACGCAGGCCGCCGACCGGCCGTCGTGCTCGATCGAGCAGTACAGGGTGGCGTTGGACGCCTGGACGAGCCGGCCCTCCACCGTCAGCCGCCCGGCGAGCAGGAGCCGTTCGGCGGCGGCGACGTCGCCCGGCGGCACCGGGCGGCCGGGCGCGCCGTCGCCGGCGGGCGCCCGATCCCGGGAGGACTGGGTCATGCGCTCATTCTCCCGGCATCCGCCTTCATGATCCAGTACGGCGGCGTTCCCGCACGGCGCGTCGCCGGACGGCGCCCGGCGGCGGGGCTCGGGGGGCGGGGCGTCATGTCAGCCGAGGTATCCGTTCTGCCGTGGGCACACGTGCCCCTCGGCGTCCAGCGGCAGCCCGCACAGCGGGCACGGGGGGCGGCCCGCCGCGACGACCTTCAGGGCCCGCTCGGTGAACGCGCGGGCCTGCGCGGGGCTGATCCGCACCCGCAGCACCACGATCGCGGGGTCGTCCTCGCCGACCTCCGCGTCCTCGCCCTCGGTGACCTCCTGGGCCTCGATCACGACCCGCTGCTCGTCGGGGTCCCAGGCGAGCGCCATCGTGCCGACCCGGAACTCCTCCTCCACCGGCTGGTCGAGGGGGCCGTCGTCGCGCAGTTCCGAGGGGGCCGCCGCGGGCACGGGCGCGTCGCCGCCGCTGCGGCGCAGCACCTCGTCCAGCAGTTCCTCCAGCCGTTCGGCCAGCAGCGTCACCTGGAACTTCTCCAGGCCGACGCTGGTGACGCGGCGGCCGGAACGCGCCTGCAGGTAGAACGCGCGGTCGCCGGGGCGCCCGACGGCGCCGGCCACGAACCGCTCCGGCAGATCGTAGGAGATGACGGGCATGACACCGACCCTACGCGCCGCCGCCGACGACCGCGTCACTCGACCCGAGTCCGGCTTTCCCGGAACCGTCCCCCGCGTGCTCCGCGCCGCCCTCCTTCGGCGGTTCGGGGACGAGGCCGGAGACGTCGCCGCCGGTGTCGTTGAGCCGGACGACGAACGGGCGCAGCTCGGTGTAGCGGACGGCGGTCAGCGACGCCGGGTCGGCGTGGATCCGCTGGAACTGGTCCAGGTGCAGGCCGAGCGCGTCGGCGACGATCGCCTTGATGACGTCGCCGTGGCTGCACACCGCGTAGAGGGCGTCCGGACCGTGCTCGGCGGCGATCCGCGCGTTCCAGTCGCGGACGGCGGCGACGGCGCGGTGCTGGGCGGCGGCGAGGGACTCGCCGTCCTCGCCGGGGAACGTCGCGGCGCTCGGGTGGCTCTGCACGACCCGCCAGAGCGGCTCCTTCGCCAGGTCCTCGATGCGGCGGCCGGTCCAGTCGCCGTAGTGCACCTCGCCGAAGCGGTCGTCGGTGCGGACGGTGCCGGCGGCGCCGGGACGGCCGGCGGCGATCGCCTCGGCGGTCTGCACGCAGCGGTCGAGGGGGCTGGACACGATCGCGGCCAGGGGGAGCTCCGCGACGCGGTCGGCGAGGGCCGCCGCCTGCGCGCGGCCGCGCTCGTCCAGGCCGAGCCCGGGGGTCCACCCGGCGAGCATCGGCCCGGTCATCGCGGTCAGGCCATGCCGTACCAGGAGAAGGGTCGTCACAGTCGGCAACTCTACGCAATGCGCGACGCCGCCATGATCGGCCGGGCGGGATCCGGCGGGCGATCCGGCGGGACGGTCCCGCGGGGAGGCGCGTTTCCGGCGGATGCGCGACAATGCGTCCCGTGATCGTCGACAAGGCCATTTACACGGGCGGCACCCGGCACGACATCGACGGCGACATCGGCGACGCCTTCCAGGCCGCGCGGCGGGACCCCGACTGCTTCGTCTGGATCGGGCTGTTCGAACCCGACGCCGCGGAGTTCGACCTGATCAAGGACGAGCTGGAGCTGCACCCGCTGGCCGCCGAGGACGCCGTCGCCGCGCACCAGCGCCCCAAGATGGAGCGGTACGGCGACACGCTGTTCGTGGTGCTGAAGACGCTGACCTACATCGACGCGACGTCCGACATCGAGGTCGGCGAGATCATGGTGTTCCTCGGCGCCGACTTCGTCGTGACGGTGCGGCACGGCGCCGGGAACCCGCTCGGGCCGGTGCGGGACCGGCTGGAGCGCGACCCCGAGATGCTGCGGCACGGCGCGACGTCGGTGCTGTACGCGGTGTGCGACGAGGTCGTCGACCGGTACGGGGTCATCGCGCACGAGGTCGAGGTCGACATCATCGGCCTCGAACGGTCGGTGTTCGACCCGGACGCGCCCGACGTCACCGCCGACATCTACTCGCTGAAGCGGGAGGTGCTGGAGTTCCGCGGCGCGGAGGACCCGCTCGTCCCGGTCCTGCAGGAGATCGTCAAGGGCCGCGTGCCCGAGTGCGCCGGGACGCGGGAGTACTTCCGGGACGTCCTGGACCACCTGCTGCGCGTGGACACGCAGGTCGACGCGCACAACGAGCTGCTGAACAGCGTCCTGACCGCGCATCTGGCGCTGGTGGGCAGCAGGCAGAACGCCGACATGCGGAAGATCTCGGCGTGGGCGGCGATCATCGCGGTGCCGACGGCGATCGCCGGGATCTACGGCATGAACTTCGACCACATGCCCGAGCTGCACTGGACGTGGGGGTACCCGGCGGTGCTGGCGGTCATGGCGACGGTGTGCACGGTGCTGTTCCGGCGGCTCCGCAAGAGCGGCTGGCTCTGATCACCGGTCGTCCGGGCCGGGCTGGGGGGCGAGCAGGACGGCCCACAGGTGCGACTCGGCGCCGTGCCGCTCCAGCCGCCGCCGGAGCCGCTCCACGCCGCCGCGGGTCGGCAGCGCCAGCCCGACCAGCAGCGGGTACCCGGCCGCGAACCCGGCGAGGAAGATCAGCTCGCCGTGGCCGACCATCGCCAGCGGCAGCCCCGCCAGGATGACGCCCAGCGCCAGCGCGAGGCGCAGCAGCACCGCCTGCCGGAACAGCAGCAGCGCCCGCACCGCCGCGTCGCCGCGCGTCCCGCCCGGCGGCATCGGGCGCGGCGTGCGGGGCCCGACGAGCGCCGCCGGCACCGCGAGGACCGCGAGCACCAGGTAGGGCCACGGGCCGCCGTCCCCGGCGAGACCCGCGTCGCCCCGGACGATCAGCGGCATGATCGCGAGAATGAGGACGGGCGCGGCCACCAGCACCAGCATCCCCGCGCGCAGCCGCCCCAGCACCGTCCCGCCGCGCAGCGACGCGAGATAGCCCGGGTCGTCGTCCGGCCCGGCCCCGTACACCGGCGCGAGGCCCGCCGTGACGTCGGCCGCGCCGTCGTCCCCGGGTCCCTTCGGCGAGTACATCGAGAACGGGGGTGGCGCCATGGCGCCGCACTCTAACCCGGCGATGTCCCGCGGCAATAGACTCGGCGCCGGGTTCGCCGCCGGTTCGTGCGCGGGTGATCAAACGCGCGGCCGGAACGCTCACCCGGCGACGAAAAACACCGCCCGGAACGGGCCAGAACGGCCCACCGCGAGCGAGCCCGACGGGACGGCGGCGGGAACGGCCGCGGAGGCGGGCGCGCGAATGCCCGTCCGCGATGACCGATACATTGGCCGCCTATGAAGGAGCGTCACCTGGGACGGAGCGGGCTGCTGGTGTCCCGGCTGGGCCTCGGCACCATGACCTGGGGCGAGGACACCGAACCCGACGAGGCCGCGGCGCAGCTCGTCGCGTTCGCCGAAGCCGGCGGCACCCTGGTCGACACCGCCGACGTCTACTGCGACGGCCGCAGCGAACAGATCCTCGGGCACCTGGTACGGGAACTGGTCGACCGCGACCGGCTCGTCATCGCCACCAAGGCGGCGATCCGCCCGGACGGCCGCTACGACGGGTCGCGGCGGCACCTGCTGCGCGCCCTGGACGCCTCCCTGGACCGCATGGACCTCGAGAACGTCGACCTGTGGCAGCTCCACGTGTACGACCCGGCGACGCCGCTGGAGGAGACGCTGTCGGCGCTGGACGAGGCGGTCGCGTCGGGCCGCACCCGGTACGCGGGCGTGTCGAACTTCGCGGGCTGGCAGATCGCGAAGGCCGCCGCGTGGCAGCGGGCGTGGCCGGGCCGCGCCCCGATCGTGTCGGCGCAGCTGGAGTACTCGCTGCTGCGCCGCGACATCGAGCGGGAGGCCGTCCCGGCGGCGCTGGACGCGGGCGCGGGCCTGCTGCCGTGGTCGCCGCTCGGCCGCGGCGTCCTCACCGGCAAGTACCGCACCGGGATCCCCGCCGGGTCCCGCGCCGCGGGCGACCAGTACGGCGAGTTCGTCCGCCCCTACCTGGACGAGGAGTGCGGCCGGATCGTCGAGTCGGTGGTGACCGCCGCCGAGGGCCTCGGCGTCTCCCCGCTGAGCGTGGCGCTGGCGTGGGTCCGCGACCGGCCCGGGGTCGCCGCGCCGATCGTCGGGGCCCGGACGGCCGCGCAGCTGTCGGCCGCGCTGGAGAGCGAGGACCTGACGCTGCCGGGCGAGATCCGGGCCGCACTGGACGACGTCTCCGACATGTCCCCTCCCCCTCCGTGACCGCACGGGCCGTCCGTGGCACCCTCAGGACGGTCCACCGCCCACCGTGAACAGCCGTGACGGGAAGCACGTGACCGACACCCCTGTACCCGCAGATCATCCCGCCGCCGACGGCGGCGGCTTCGGCGGCGGCGAGTCCGCCGCCGAGCGCGCGGCGCGTGCCGCCGCCGTCATGCGCGCCGCCGAGGAGAGCGCGCGGCGCAACCACCCGGCGCCGTCCGACGGCCCTCCCCGGCCCGCCGCGGAACCGCCCGCCGGGACGCCCGAGGCGGCGCCGCCCCCCGCGCCGCCGCCCGGACCGGCGGAGCCGTCCGGGCCCCTGCCGAACGCGGAGGAGGGCCTGCGCGCCCTCACCGAGCTGTTCGCCGAGACGGGCGCGCCCGCGGCGCTCACCGCCCGCACGGCCGCGCGGCTCGGCCCGGCCGCCGCCGGGCGGCTGCGCGCCGACCCGTGGCGGCTGCTGCGCGTCCCCGGCGTCCGCCCCGAGCAGGCCGACCACTTCGCCCGCGCCGTCCTCGGCCCGGACGCCCGCCCGGACGACCCGCGCCGCGGCGGGGCCCTCGTGCTGCACCTGCTCACCGCCGCCGCCCGCGACGGCCACACCGTCACGCCGCTCCCCGGCGTCCTCGACGGGCTGGCGCGCCTCGGCGTCGCCGACCCGCCCCGCGCGGTCGAGGCCGCGCTCGACGAGGGCGAGGTCGTGCCGCTCACCGAGGAGCCCCGGTTCGACGAGGACCTCGGGGACGAGGACGCCGCGCCGCCCGAGCCCGAGGAGTCCCTCGGCGTCGCCCGGTGGGCGCTGGCCGAGGAGGCGGCCGCCGAGGGCCTGCAGCGGCTCACCGTCACCGCCGGGCCGCTGCTGGACGACGCGTCCGTCAAGGACCTGCGCGCCCGCCTCGCCGAGGACCGCTCCCTCGCCCTCACCGCCGCGCTCGGCACCGGCGTGAGCGTCCTGCGGGGCACGCCCGGCGACCTCGCCCGCACCGCCGTCGGGATCGCGCGCGCCGCCGCGTCGCGCGGCGTGCGGGCCGCCGTCGCCGCGCCCACCGACCGCGCCGCCGCCGACCTGGCCGCCGCCGCGCCCGGCGGCGCGCCCGGCGAGGGCGGGCCGGTGATCGCGAGCCTGCACCGGCTGCTCGAGCCGGTCCACGACCCGTCCGCCGCGCCCGGCACCGTCGTCTACGGGCGCGGCGAGCGGCACCCGTTCGACCTCGACCTGATCATCGTCGCCGACGCCGCCGGGCTCGACGTCGAGCTGTGCGCCGTCCTCGCCGAGGCGTGCCCCGACGGCGCCCACCTGGTGCTGTGCGGGGAGCCCGGCGCGCTCCCGCCCGCCGGGCCCGGCCGCCCGCTGGACGACCTGGAGGCGTCGGAGACCGTCCCCGTCGTGGAACTGGACGCGACACCGCCCGGCGACCCCATCGCGGAGCTGACCGAGGCCGTCCGCGCCGGTGACCTGCCCGCCGTGGACGCCCCCGGGCGGGAGGTCGTGATCGTCCCGGCCGCCGACCCCGGCGAGGCGGTGCACCGCGCCGTCCAGCTGGTGACCGACTCGATCCCGCGCGCGCTGGAGATCCCCGTGGACGACGTCCAGGTCGTCGCGGTCGCGGCGGGCGGCCCGGCCGGCACCGGCGCGCTGAACGCCGCGCTGAAGGAGCGGCTGAACCCCGGCCCGGGCGCGTTCGGCGGGTTCGACCCGGGCGACCGGGTCGTCGTGGCGGCGCCGCTCCCCCACGCCGCGCTCGGCGAGACCGGCGTCGTCGCCGGCGGCGGCCCGCACGGCCTCGACGTCGAGTTCCCCGGCGGCGCGGCCGTCCTCTCCCCCGCCGACGCGGCGCGGCTGCGGCACGGCTGGGCCGTCACCGTCGCGCAGGCCCGCGGCACCCGCCGGCCCGCCGTCGTGACCGTCCTCCCGGACGCGGGCCTGTCGCGACCGCTCGCCGTCACCGCGTTCGGACTGGCCGTGCGGCACCTGTCGGTCGTCCAGGCGGCCGGACCCGCACTGGCCCGCGCCGTCCGCGAGACGGAACCCCCCGAACGCCGCACACGCCTCACCCGCCTCGTGGCGCAGTAACCCGTGGGGTTGTGGTGGGGCGCGCCGTAACGCGGCGGCCTCGTGGTTCGGTGGGGCCGTGACGCGGACGTCTGTGGCTCGGTGACCCGTGGTGCCGGGTGGCGGGGCTCGGGCGGCGGTAAGTGGACACTGGCGGCGGAGGTTTACGGGAGGCGGCTCGCGGGGCAGGATCGGTCCAAGTGGCGCGGACCTGACCGTGACCGTCGTGTCCCGAGCCCGCCCCGGGCCCGCCGGGCACGACGTCGACCCCCAGGCGGAGGAAGCGACATGTCCGAACGGCGATCCGGAGGCAGGCGGCTCGTGCGCGCGGGGACCGCGTCGGCGGCGGTCTCGGCCGGCGCCCTCGCCCTGCTGTTCACCGCGCCCGCCGCGCACGCGGCCGCGGCGCCGGAGGTGTGCAAGGAGGGCACCGACCCGGCGAGCACGATCGAGAACTGGAAGTGCCGGCTCGGCAACATCCGGGAGTCGCTCGCCCCCGGCACCCCCTCCCCGAGCCCGACGCCCCCTCCGTCCTCGTCGGCGCCCGCGAAGCCGTCCGAGCCCTCCGAGGAACCGGAGGAGCCCGCGCCGGAGCCGGAGCCGGAGCGGAGCGAGGCGGCGGGCGGCGGGGCCGGTGGCGCGCCGCCGCCCGTCCTGGAGGCACCGGTCGGGGACGCGCCGCCGGCGGCGGACGTCGAGGTTCCCGCGCCCGAACCGGCGGGCGGCGTCCTGCCCGCGCCGGAGATCGCGCCCGAGCCGGTCGCGGCGGCTCGGCCGCAGACCCGGCTCGTCGCGCCCGTGGCGGCCACGGGCGAGCAGACCGACCGGGCCGTGTGGGTCGCCGCGGCGGCCGCCTCGGCGGGCGCCGTCGCCGCCGTCCACCTCAGCGTCGCCGGGCGCGTCCTGCGCGCCCGGCATGCGGCGGCCCCCGCCCGGGGCCGCACCCGCCGCTGAGGCCCGGCGGTGCCCGGGAACGCCGCGGGCCCGGCCCCCAGGTGGGAGCCGGGCCCGGAAGACGCCGTCAGGTCAGTCCGACACGCCGCCGATGGCGTGCAGGCCGCCGTCCACGTGGACGATCTCGCCGGTGGTCGCCGGGAACCAGTCCGACAGCAGCATCGCGCAGGCGCGGGCCGTCGGCTCGGAGTCCTTGATGTCCCAGCCGAGCGGCGCCGCCTTCGGCCACAGCTCCGTCATGCCCTCGAACCCGGGGATGCTCTTGGCGGCCATCGTGGCGAGGGGGCCCGCCGCGACCAGGTTGACGCGGATGCCCTGCGGGCCGAGGTACTTGGCCAGGTAGCGGGCGCACGACTCCAGGCCCGCCTTCGCGACGCCCATCCAGTCGTAGACGGGCCACGCCTTGGTGGCGTCGAAGTCGAGGCCGACGACCGAGCCGCCCTCCTTCATCAGCGGCAGGCACGCCATCGTCAGCGACTTCAGCGAGTACGTCGACGCGTGCACGGCGGTCGCGACGTCCTCCCACGGGGTGTCGAGGAAGTTGCCGCCGAGCGCCGTCTGCGGCGCGAACCCGATCGCGTGGACGACGCCGTCGAGCCGGTCGAACCCGGCGCCGCGCAGGTTGTCGGCGAGGCCCTCGAGCTGCTCGCTGTTCGTGACGTCCAGCTCCAGCACCGGCGGCACGTCGTCGGGGCCGGACGGGAGGCGCTTCGCGGTGCGCTGGGTGAGGGTCGGGCGCGGGTAGGCGGTCAGCGCGACCTCGGCGCCCTGCTCCTGCGCGATCCGGGCGATGTGGAAGCCGATCGAGGCGTCGGTGAGGACGCCGGTGACCAGGATGCGCTTGCCTTCGAGGATCCCCATGACCTCAGTGCCCCATTCCCAGGCCGCCGTCCACCGGGATCACGGCCCCGGTGATGTAGGCGGCGTCCTCGCTCGCCACGAACCGGACGGCCTTGGCGACCTCCTCCGGCTGCGCCATCCGCCCCATCGGGATCGCCGACAGGATGCCCTTCTGCTGGTCCTCGGTCAGCACCTGCGTCATGTCGGTGTCGACGAACCCGGGCGAGACCACGTTCACCGTGATGCCGCGCGACCCCAGCTCGCGGGCCAGCGACCGCGCGAACCCGACCATGCCGGCCTTGGACGCCGCGTAGTTCGCCTGCCCCGGGGAGCCCATCAGGCCCACGACCGACGACACCAGCACGATGCGCCCGGACCGCTTGCGCATCATCCCCTTCACACCGCGCTTGGCGACCCGGAACGCGCCGGTGAGGTTGGTGTCCAGGACCGAGGTGAACGACTCCTCGCTCATGATCGCCAGCAGGGTGTCCTTGGTGATCCCGGCGTTGGCCACGAGCACCTCGACGGGCCCCTGCTCGGCCTCGACCTTGCCGAACGCCGCGTCCACGTCCTCGGCGCTGGTGACGTCGCACTTGACGCCGAACAGGCCCTCCGGCGGCTCGCCGGACCGGTACGTCACGGCGACCGCGTCTCCGGCGGCGGCGAGCTCGCGGGCGATCGCCAGGCCGATGCCCCGGTTACCCCCGGTCACGAGGACAGAGCGACTCATCACGACCCTCTCGTCGACTTGTTGCGGTGCGCGGGCCGTCGTGACCCGTCGTCCGGTGATGACAGCGCACCAACCTAGCGGCCCGCACGGGCCCGGGAGATGTGCCGATCCGACAAGATCCGCCGAGGCCGGTTTGTTCGGGCGTGCTTGCGGGCCGGTGCGGCGGCCCGGGCGGTAGGTTGCCAAGGGTGCATGACATCGATCCCGCCTTCACCGCGCTGCCGCTGCGCGCGCTGGCCGACGCGGCCCTCACCCGGGCCCGCGAACTGGGCGCCGAGCACGCCGACTTCCGCCTCGAGCGCATCCGCAGCCAGACCCTCCGCCTGCACGACGCCGCCCTGGAGACCGCGCTGGACGCCGACGACGTGGGCCTGTCGGTCCGCGTCGTCAAGGACGGCACCTGGGGGTTCGCCGCCGGCATCGACCTGACGCCCGACGGCGCCGCCCGCGTCGCCGAGCAGGCCGTCGAGGTCGCGGCCGTCGCCCGTCCCGTCAACCGGGAGCCGATCGAGCTGGCGCCCGAACCCGTCCACGGGGAGCGGACGTGGGTGTCGGCGTACGAGACCGACCCGTTCGCCGTCCCCACCGGCGACAAGGTCGCGCTGCTGACCGACTGGTCGCGGCGGCTGCTGGCCGACGACCGCGTCGACCACGTGGACGCCACGCTGCTGCAGGTCAAGGAGAACAAGTTCTTCGCCGACCTCGCCGGGACCGTCACCACCCAGCAGCGGGTGCGGCTCCACCCGGTCGTCAACGCCGTCGGGATCGCCGACGGCGCGTTCGACACGATGCGGACGATCGCGCCGCCCGCCGGGTACGGGTGGGAGTGGCTGACCGGGGCGCACTGGGACTGGGACGGGGAGCTGGCGCGCATCCCCGAGCTGCTCGCCGAGAAGCTCGCCGCGCCGTCGGTCGAGCCGGGCCGCTACGACGTCGTCGTCGACCCGTCCAACCTGTGGCTGACCATCCACGAGTCCATCGGGCACGCCACCGAGCTCGACCGGGCCCTCGGCTACGAGGCGGCCTACGCGGGCACGTCGTTCGCCACCCCCGACCTGCTCGGGAAGCTGAAGTACGGGTCGGACGTCATGAACGTGACGGGCGACCGCACCGCCGAGCACGGCCTCGCCACCATCGGCTACGACGACGAGGGCGTCGCGACGCAGTCGTTCGACATCATCTCCGGCGGCGTCCTCACCGGCTACCAGACCGACCGGCGCATCGCCCGGCTCACCGGCGCCGACCGCTCCAACGGGTGCGCGTTCGCCGACGCCGCGTCCAGCATGCCGATCCAGCGGATGGCGAACGTGTCGCTGGCGCCCGCGCCGGACGGGCCGTCCACCGACGAGCTGATCGGCGGCGTCGAGAACGGCGTCTACATCGTCGGCGACAAGAGCTGGTCGATCGACATGCAGCGGTACAACTTCCAGTTCACCGGGCAGCGCTTCTACCGGATCGAGAACGGCCGCCTCGCCGGGCAGCTCCGCGACGTCGCCTACCAGGCCACCACCACCGAGTTCTGGAACTCCATGGAGGCCGTCGGCGGCCCCCAGACGTACGTGCTGGGCGGCGCGTTCAACTGCGGCAAGGGCCAGCCCGGGCAGGTCGCGCCGGTCAGCCACGGCTGCCCGTCCGCGCTGTTCCGCGGCGTCAACATCCTCAACACGGTGAAGGAGGGCGGGCAGTGAGCACGATCAGGCCGCAGGACGCCGTCGAGAAGGCGCTCGAGCTGTCGCGCGCCGACGACTGCATCGTCATCGCCGACGAGACCGGCACCGCGAACCTGCGGTGGGCCGGCAACACCCTCACCACCAACGGCGTCACCCGCTCCAGCCGCCTCACCGTCATCGCGCTGCGCGAGACCGGCGACGGCGTCGCGGCGGGCGTGGTGTCCCGGTCGGCCGTCGACGCCGGCGGCATCGAGGACCTGGTGCGCGCCGCCGAGGCCGACGCCGCCGGGAACGCGCCCGCCGAGGACGCCGCCCCGCTCGTCGCCGCGGCGCCCGCCGGGTCCGGCGACTGGGACGCCGGCCCGGCCGAGACCGGCATCGGCGTGTTCGAGCGGGTCGCGCCCGCGCTCGGCGAGGCGTTCGCCGCCGCGCAGGCCGCCGACCGGCGCCTGTACGGGTTCGCGAACCACGTGCTGACGTCCACGTTCGTGGGGAGCTCGACCGGGCTGCGGGCCCGCCACGACCAGCCGACCGGGCTGCTGGAGCTCAACGCCAAGGGCGAGGGCGGCTCGGCGTGGGCGGGCGTCGGCACCCGCGACTTCACCGACGTCGACGTCAACGGGCTCGCCGCCGGGCTCGCGCGGCGCCTCGACTGGGGGAAGCGGCGTATCGACCTGCCCGCCGGGCGCTACGAGACGATCCTGCCGCCGAGCGCCGTCTCCGACCTCATGGTGTACCTGTACTGGTCGGCGGGCGCGCAGGACGCCGCGGACGGGCGGACGGTGTTCAGCGCGCCGGGCGGCGGCACCCGCGTCGGCGAGCGGCTGTCGAGCGTGCCGATCACGCTGTCGAGCGACCCGGCCGCGCCGGGCATGGAGTGCGCCCCGTTCGTCGTGGCGCACGCGTCCGGCCGCGAGTCGTCGGTGTTCGACAACGGCGTCCCGCTCGGCGCCACCGACTGGATCCGCGACGGCGAGCTGGCCGCGCTGACCCAGACGCGGCGCTCCGCGGACCGCACCGGCCTGCCCGTCACGCCGGCGATCGACAACCTGGTGATGAGGGGGCCGGACGGCGGCGCGTCCCTGGAGGAGATGGTCGCCCGCACCGAGCGGGGGCTGCTGCTGACCTGCCTGTGGTACATCCGGGAGGTCGACCCGCAGAGCCTGCTGCTGACCGGCCTCACCCGCGACGGGGTGTACCTCGTCGAGGACGGCGAGGTCGTCGGGGCCGTCAACAACTTCCGGTTCAACGAGAGCCCCGTGGACCTGCTGGGCCGGATCGCCGAGACCGGCCGGACCGAGCCGACGCTGCCGCGCGAGTGGTCGGACTACTTCACCCGCGCCGCCATGCCGGCGCTGCGGGTGCCCGACTTCAACATGTCGACGGTGTCGCAGGCGTCCTAGGGACGCGCGGCGCGGCGCGGCCGGGCCCCGGGTGGACCGGGCGCCGCGGACGGTCGCGGCGGCCGCGGCGCGGCCCCGCCGGGACGGGGTG
>NZ_JBFAUZ010000079.1:0-29313 GCF_040679555.1 Spirillospora sp. NPDC052242 | reverse complement strand
CCGGCCTTCCGAGGCCGGGTAGATGGTGTTGTACCTCTGGGCCCCGGCGCCGCAATCGGCGCCGGGGCCCCCGTTGCGTTTCCCGACTACGGCGAAACGCTCTGATCAACCGGCAGCGCTGCACTCCCGACGCGCCCGCCAGGCCACGTTGGTGTCGTCCAGGTGCAGCGGCAACGCTCGTCGTACAGCTGCCTTAGGCGGAGGCTGCGGCTGTTCTCGCTGCTGTGCCCCGGCGTGACCTCACTGCTACGGACGTTCGCTCATCATGGTCGCCACGCGATGCATCGCGCCGGGGATGTCGGCGTCCGGGCCGGGCTCCATCTGCCAGCGTGCGATCTGGAGAGGTCTCCACGACGGTGCGGATGCGGTCGATGCGGCGGTCGGTGAACGAGTCGAACAGGGCTTGGTCGATCGTGCCCCGGGCGAGGAGGAGTTCGGCGAGGACGAGAGAGTCCTCCAGGCATTGGGCGGCGCCCTGGGCGAGAGTGGGCGGGCAGGCGTGGACGGCGTCGCCGATGAGCATCACGTTCCCGCGATTCCAGGGCCCTTCGACCAGCAGCGACTCGAACCAGGTGTAGTTGATCGGGGCGGAGGCGGTGATGTGCGGCTTGATGTCGTTCCAGGCGCCGCCGTACGGTTCGGCCAGTTCCCGCATGATCTCGGCCAGGCGGTCGTCGGGAAGCGTCGTCTTGTCCCTGGGCTGCTCGACGAGGTAGGCGTAGATGCTGTCTTGGCCGGTGGGACAGTAGCCGGCGATGTAGCAGGGGCCGCCGTACATGAGTTCGGTGCGTCGCACGCTGTCGGGGCGCCGCGTGTGGACCCGCCAGGCGCCCATGCCGACCGGTCGGGGCTGGACGTCGATGCCGAGCATCCCCCGGACCGACGACCGGATCCCGTCGGCTCCGATGACGAGGTCGTACTTCCTGGTGGAGCCGTCGGCGAACGTGACCGGGTCCACGGACGTGACGGTGCGGCCGAGCATGAGCCGCGCGCCGGCGCGTTCGGCGGCGTCGACGAGGACGGCGCACAGGTCCGGGCGGTACATGCCGAGGGTGGCGGGCAGGTCGGGTCCGCCGGACCTGATGTCGTCGTTCTCGACCAGGAGGTCTCCGTTCGGGGTGCGGATGCCGATGGAGTCGAAGGGGTGGCCCTTGTCGCGGACCTGTTCCCAGACGCCCAGTTCACGTAGGACGCGAAGAGCATTGCCCTGCAGGGTGATGCCGGAACCGAGCGCGCTCCAGTCGGGTTTGAGTTCGGCCAGCTCGACCGTCACGCCCGCCCGTGCGAGCAGGACGGCCAGGCTGGTGCCGGTGATGCCGCCCCCGACGATGAGAACCTTCATGACGTCTCGCGATCTGCGTTGATGGGATGATCTGTCAGTTGGCGCGGGACGGCGCCGTGCGGTCGATCCGGTCGGAGCCCGCAGCGCTCGCTGCGGGGCGACGGCGTGGACGTGGTCAGTCGGTGTCCCCGAGATTCCGAGGCCACGAGCGCCGACGGTTCCGGTGAGCGCGTCGAGGATGCGGCCGAGCCGCTCGCCACCACGGTCGGGCGCATCACTTCGACCTTTCCGCCCGTCAGGCCTTGTACGGGTGGACGGCTTCGTTCGGCTGCATGCGGAACTCGTGGCCCCACATCTCGGGGCGCTTTCCCTGGCGCACGTTGATGTTGTGCGGTGAGCGCCGCTCGAGGTCGTCGATGGCCAGCCCGCCCCAGCCGTACTCGAGGAAGTAGCCGCCGGGGGAGCGGACGTAGTACGAGACGACCTGGTCCCCGATGTGCCGGCCCAGGTTCATGAGCAGGTCGGGGTTCGCGTCGCCGCCGAGGACGTCGAAGTAGGAGTAGCCGACGTCGTCGAGATCGACCGACTCCAGGTAGACGTGGTGCAGCCCCAGCGAGTTGGGCACCTCCAGGAAGGCGACGCTGTGGTGGCGCGGGTTGGCCCGCAGGAACCACATCTCCCCGAGCGGCTCGCGCAGGGTGATGATGTCGCTGGTGAGGAACCCCAGCGCGTCGATGTAGAAGTCGACGGCCTTGCGGACGTCGGGGACGGCGAAGACGACGTGGCCGAGTCCCTGGTCGCCGGTGACGAATCCGGCGTGCTGCCGCGGCGGTTCCCAGACCCGGTAGTTCGACTCCTGGTAGGAGAACAGTTCGTGCGGCTGGCCGAAGGGGTCCTCGAATTGCACCAGGTGCTTGACGCCGCGGGCCCGCGCCGTCGCCTCATCGGCGAACCGCGGCTTGGCGCCGGCGCCCTCCAGCCGCTGGACGGCGGCGTCGAGGTCGCGGTGCGACAGCACCTCGTACCCGACGTAGGCGAGCTTGTACTCGTCTCCCGGATGGAACGAGAGCCGGTAGTCGGCGTCGTCGATCTTCACGCGCACCGCACCGTCGTCACCGTCCGGGCCCAGCATGCAGCCGAGCACCTCGGGCGCCCAGGTGCGGACCTCTTCGTGACGCGGGGTGGTCACCCCGACGTAGCCCAGCTTGGCGATCAAGCCGCTCATGACGTTCTCCATTGGTCGGTGAACACGCTGTGTCATCGACGTTAAAGTCCGCCCGAGCCGGGCGGAAATGCGCCGTCCGGATGGCTCGAATTCGCGATGTGAATGACCCAGGTCACAGATCGAGGACCAGAGTCGGGGAGTCGCCACCGGAGACGCACGTGACGATCCAACGCCCCGCGGCGCGCTCCTCATCGGTCAGGACGGCGTCACGATGCCGGACGCGTCCGTCGAGAACCGGGATGACGCACGCGCCGCAGACGTCCGAGCCGCAGGACAGCGGGACGTCGACGCCGGCGTCGCGCAGCGCCTCGAGCACCGACGTCCCCGGCGGTACCGGAACCCGGTCACCGCGGCGCGCCAGGACGAGCTCGCACCCGGGCAGGTCGCCGGCGGCGGGCCGGACGTGCGCGAAGCGCTGGCAGTGCAGGGCGAGCCCCGCCCCGGCGGGCACGAGCTCCCGCACCGCGGCGACGAAGCGGTCGCTCCCGCAGGCGTACACCGCGGTGCCGGGCGGGGCCGCCGCGATCGCGGCCTCGATGTCGGCGATGTCGGTGACGGTCCGTGCGTCCGGGCCGAGAGAGTCGACTTCGGCCACCAGCCTCGACGGTTCTGCCTGCCGTTCGAGGTGGCGCAGTGACCAGGGGTAGATGCGGGCCGAGCGGACCCGGCGTGCCATCGGGAGCAGCGGAGCGATGCCCGCGCCCGCGCCGAGGAAGAGGTGACGGGGGTCCGTGGCCAGGCCGAACAGGTCGCGCGGGCCGCGCACGTGGACCGTGTCCCCGACGCGCAGTTCGTCGTGGACGTGGCCCGAGGTGCTCTTGCCGTCCTGGCCCGGGGGACGCCGGCGGACCAGCAGGCGCCAGGACGTGCGGTCGTCGGGATCGCCGCAGAGCGAGTACGGCCGTACGAGGCCGCCCGGAAGGACGAGGTCGATGTGCGCGCCCGGCGCCCAGCGGGGGAGCGGGCCGCCGTCGTCTCGCGCGAGGACGACCTCGACGGTGCGCCCGTCGACCGGTCGCTTCGCGACGACGACCAGCGCCCGTCCGGGCGACCCGACGGCCGGTCCACGACCACCCGTGGGCAGCGCGTTCACCGGCTCGGGCGAGGCGGGTCGACGGCCGGCCGCCGTTGCGGGCGACCATGCCGGCCGGCGCGCCGGGGAAGTCGATGGGGCCGCCGCGCCCGTCCGCCGGAGCCGTCAGGTCGGCGTAGGCGCGATGCGAACTCCCGACGAGCCGTTCGGGCGAGGGCCTCGGCGGAGGGGATCAGGGCGTGGGCGTGCACGTCGACCGCGGGCGTCGTCAGGGTTGCTCCCGGATGCAGACGTTGCGCTGGGAGCCGAGCCCGGCGATGGCGGTGTGCATGACGTCGCCCGGTCGCAGCCACCGCTTCCAATGCCCCCCGTTGCCCGCGGGGCTGCCGGTGAGGATCAGGTCGCCGGGGAAGAGCGTCGTGGCGGCCGACGCCTGCGCGATGAGCGTCGGCAGATCGAACAGCATGTTGCCGGGCACGTCCCGCTGCATGCGGTCGCCGTTGAGATCGAAGGTGATCTCAATGGTCCGGTGATCGGGCACCTGGTCGGCGGGAACGAGGAACGGGCCGGTCGGCAGGAACGTCGGGCGGTTCTTGGCCCGCACCCAGTCGCCCCCGAGCGGCCGGTGCTCGGCGGGGAACTGCAGGTCCCGCGCACTGATGTCGTTGCAGACCGTGTAGCCCGCGACATGCTCCATCGCCGCGTCACGGGGGACCCGGCGCGCGACCTTGCCGATGACGGCGGCCAGTTCGGCCTCCCAGTCGACCTGCGCGGCCTCCGCCGGGAGGACGACGTCGTCATCGGGGCCGCAGATCGCCGCGGGCAGGCCGCTGAAGAAGAACGGGCTGCCGGTGCGGGCGCGCTCGTCCATCATCGCCTCGGCCTCGCGCCGCAGCTCGGCCGCGGAGCGGCGATCGTCCGGGCGGCGTCCCGAGACGATGATCTCGGCGACGTGGGAGCGGTAGTTCGCGCCCGCCTGGAAGATCTGGCGCGGCTCCACGGGCGCGAGGGTGCGGAGCGAGGCGAGCGGAATCCCGTCGTCCGGGGAGGTCGCGGCGGCGAGCGATTCCAGCCTCGGGTGCACGGAGGGCCAGTCATCGAGCAGCGCCTGGATCGTCGCCTCGCCCTCGACCAAGCCGTCCGGCTGCAGGCGTAGGACACGGTCTCCGGTCACCAGCCCGGCGAACGTGGTCGCACCGTCGTCGAAACGGCCCAGAGCCCAGCCGTCCACGCGCCGTTCCATCAGGGCGTCCTCCACTTCGCGATGGTCATGACGAGACGGAGATCGCCGCGCGGCCCGCGTAGTCGGCGCGGTCGCCCAGCTCGGTCTCGATCCGGAGCAGCCGGTTCCACTTCGCGGTCCGCTCGGAGCGGGTGGTGGAGCCGACCTTGATCTGGCCCGTGCGCCAGCCGACGGCGAGGTCGGCGAGCCAGTCGTCCTCGGTCTCGCCGGAGCGTGCGGACAACACGGTGGCGTAACCCGCGCCATGTGCGCGGCGGACGACGGACCGGGCGGTGTCCAAGGTGCCGATCTGGTTGGGTTTGACCAGGACGGCGTTGGCCACCCCCTCCCGGATGCCGCGCTTCAGACGCTCCGGGTCGGTGACGAACAGGTCGTCGCCCAGCAGTTGCCGCCCCCGCAGGCGCCGGGTGCCGTTCCGCCAGCCGTCCCAGTCGTCCTCGGCCAGGACGTCCTCGAGGGAGACGATCGGGTACTCCTCGCACCAGGCGACGAGTTCCTCGACCAGCTCCGCCGAGTCCAGGACCCGGTCCTCGGCGGTGAGGACATAGCGGCCGTCCGCCCGGACGAACTGGGTCGCCGCGACGTCGATCGCCATACCGACGTCCTCGCCGGAGCGCAGGCCGGCGCGTTCGATACCGGCGACGAGCACGTCCAGCGCGGTCCGATTGGTCGGCAGCACCGGTCCGAGACCGCCCTCGTCGGCGACCAGCGCCACGGGCAGCCCCCGGGAGGCCAGCTCCTCGGCGGTACCCGCACGCACCCGCGCCGCCCATTCGATCGCCTGCGCGAAGGAGCCGGCGCCGAGCGGCACGGCGAGGAAGTCCTGCACGTCGATCGAGCGGCCCGAATGCGCACCGCCGGAGATGATGTTGACCATGGGCAGGGGCAGCAGCGGACCCGAACCGTCATCGGCGACGGCCGCGTAGAGCGGCACGCCGCGCGCCGCGGCGGCCGCCACCGCCGCGGCCACCGAGACGCCGAGCACCGCGTTGGCCCCGAGCCGCCCGAGGTCGAACGTCCCGTCCAGCGCCCGCAACGCGGTGTCGAGGCCCGACTGGTCGGTCGCGTCGAGCCCGCGGACGGCGTCCGCGATCTCACCGGTCACGTTCGCGACCGCCCGACGGACGCCGTTCCCGCCGTGGCGCTCGCCGCCGTCGCGCAGCTCGCGGGCCTCGTGCCTGCCGGTGGAGGCGCCCGACGGGACCGTGGCGCGGCCGACGGCTCCGCCGCCGAGCCGGACTTCGCAGCCGACGGTGGGTTTGCCGCGGGAATCGAGGGCTTCCCAGGCGAGCAGGCCGGCGATGGTCGTGTCACTCATGGGCGAGCAACTCCCAGATATCGGTGAGGGTGGCGGGAGGGTCGGTCAGCACCCGGTACGCGAGTTCGCGCGTGCGGTGCCTGGCGGTGTCGTTCAGGTACTCGACGGGGCTCTTCCCGTCGATCCGGGCGAGCAGCAGGCAGCCCGTCTGGCGGACAAGCTGCACGGAATCGATCGGCACGGCGCCGGCGAGCCCGTCCGCGTGGCCGGCGAGGAAGGCGCGTGCGGCCGCGGCGTAGTCGGCCGCCGCCTCCGGCCGGTGCAGGCTCTTGAGCACCAGGTGCCCGACCGTCCAGGCGGGATCGAAGGTGGGGTCGCCGACATGCGCGACCTCCCAGTCGATCACCCACAGCGCGCTTCCCGCAGGGGCGACGAGCACGTTCTTCGGCGTGTAGTCGCCGTGGACGAGGCAGGCCCTGGAGGTCGCCATCGTCTCGACGGTGCGGGCGATGACCTCCGCCAGTTCCGGGTGCCGTTCGGCGACCGTCCGGTGGAACGGGTCGACGCGCAGCTGGGTGAACGCGGTGACGTCGCCGAACTCGTCCCGGACCTCGGCGAGCCCGGCGGTGGCGCGCTGCCACGCTCCGAGAGCCCGGCCGAGTCTCTCGGCGACCCGAAGGTCCACGACTCCGGCGAGGAGGTCCCGCTTCCAATCGCGCCACTGTTCGGGAGCCCGTTCGATGACGAGGTAGCCGTCCGCGAGGTCGTAGACCCGGGGGACCGCGCCCGGCAGGAACCGGCCGGCCAGTCGCAGGGCCCGTCCTTCGGTGTCGATGCGCGCGGGGTCGGCGAACCACTCCTCGGCGACCCGGAGCCGCCCGAGGGCCCGCTTGACCACCGCGTCCAGACCCGGGCCGCTGACCGCGAGGACGTCATTGGAGACCCCTCCGGCCAGCGGCCGCACGTCGACATCGGCCGGAAAGGGGATCAGTCGCCGCTCGACCAGGTGGGCGGTCAACGCCGCGATGTCGGGAGGTGCGGCCGACGTCATCGAAGCTCCAGACCAAGACGGAGGGCCGGGGTCGCCAGCACCTCGGGATTCACCACGGTCCCGGGCAGCCGCCCCTCCACCACGTCGATCGCATTGAGCGCCGCCCGCCGCGCCAGCTCCGCCAGCGAGCCGTCGGAGGAGAACGCCGTGTGGGGCGTGAGGACGACGTCGTCGCGGGTCCGCAGCGGATGCCCGGGCGGCAACGGCTCGGGATCGGTGACGTCCAGCGCCGCACCGCCGATCGCGCCGTCCTCAAGGGCACGGAGCAGCGCCGCCGTGTCGACCAGCGGGCCGCGGGCGGTGTTCACCAGCCAGGCCGTGGGCTTCATGCGTGCGAGTTCCGCGGCGCCGATGATGCCGCGCGTCTCCTCGGTCAGCGGAAGATGGAGGGAGACCACATCGGCCTCCGCCAACAACCGCTCGAGCGAACCCACGACACGAACACCGGGGACGTCCCGTCCGGGCCGGGAGAACGCGACGACCTCCAGGCCCAGTGCGCGGGCCCGCACCGCGAGCGCACGCGCGATGGCTCCCAGGCCGAGGAGCCCGAGCACTTTGCCCCGCAGGCGTACTCCGGTGCCCGGCGTGCTCTCGCCCCAGCCGCCCGCGGCCACGTCCCTGCTCAGCGCGGGCAGCCTGCGGGCGAGGGCGAGGATGCCCAGAAGCGCCGAGTCGGCCACTTCGTCGGTGCAGTAGTCCGGCACGTTGCTCACGACCATTCCGAGGCGGGTCGCGTGCGCCACGTCGATGTTGTCGACGCCGACGCCATAACGGGCCACGGTGCGGCAGCGGACCGCGGCGTCGAGCACCGCGGCCGGCACCTTCGCGAAGCAGGTGAGGATCGCGTCGACGTCGGCGGCGAGCCGGACTAGCTCGCCCGCGTCCCCGCTCTCCGCGACGACCGCCTCGAAGCCGGCCGCACCGAGCACCTCGGTCTCCACGGCGAGGTCGGGCCAGGCGTAGTCCGTGATCAGGACGCGCCGGGCGTTCATCCTTGCGCCCAAGGGGAGATCTCGTGGAGCTTCGGCCCCTCGATGATCCGGTTGGCGGTGCCCCCGAGACCTTCGACCCAGGTCGTCACGACGTCACCGGGCCGCAGCGGCGGATGCACGCCGAGGCCGTGCCGGCCCCACAGCTCGGCCAGGCAACCACCCTGGCAGGTGCCGGAGCCGAGGAGATCACCCGGGCGGATGTCCGTGCCCCGGGACGCGTAGGCGGCCAGAGCGGGGAAGCTCCACGCCATGCCGTCCAGCCGATCACTGCCGAGGAGCTCGCCGTTGACGCGGACCTCCATGCGCAGGTCGTACGAGGCCGCCGACCTCCGCGGCGCGAGCTCGTCGGCGGTGACGAAGAAGCCGCCCAACGAGGTCGCCGTGTCCTTGCCCTTGGCGGGTCCCAGCCGCAACCGCATCTCGTGGAACTGCACATCCCGGGCCGAGAAGTCGTTCAGCACCACGAATCCGGCGATGTGCGCCTCGGCGTCCTGCACCGACAGGTCCCGGCCGGGACGCCCGACCACGGCCGCCACCTCCAGTTCATGGTCGAACAACTCGCTGCCCGGCGGCATGCGCACGTCGTCGTGGGGGCCGACGATCGCGTACGGGTTGGAGAAGTAGAAGGTGGGGATCTCCCAGAACTCGCTGGGAATCCCGGCGTCCGGATCGAGCAGCTTCACGACCCCTTCGGTGTGCGCCGGGAAGGTCGAGAAGTCACGGAACGTCGGCGGATCCAGCGGCGCCAAGAGCGCCGCGTCGGCCAGGGCCAGCCGCCTGCCCGTCCGCCGAGCCCGCTCGGCGACCTCGTGCAGCGAACCCTCCTCGGCCAGCAGCTCCGGCAGTCCGAGGCCGACGGGCAAATCGGCGAGCGTGTCCTCATCGACCACGACGGCCAAGGTCGGACCGTCCTCGGTCCGATGGCGGACGATCTTCATCGCGCCTCCTCATCGAGTCGCTCCCGACACTAGGGAGGCAGGTCGGCGGGCGGAAATGCACAGCATGGTTGGCTACGATTCACCGCGGCGATGGATGCCGCGATCGGGGCCTGCGAGCGCCCGGTAGGGCCGCGAGGAGGGACCGCACCCGGTGAATCTTCAGCAAGTCGACCTCAATCTGCTGGTCATCCTGGACGCCCTGCTCCAAGAGCAGAACGTCACCCGGGCCGCCGAACGGCTGCACATGTCCCAGCCCGCCACGAGCACCGCACTGTCCCGGCTGCGCAAGGTCCTCGGCGACGAACTGCTGGTGAAGCGAGGACGCCACCTGCAACTCACGCCGCGCGCCGAGTCGCTGATCGACCCGGTACGCGACGTGCTGGCGACGATCGAACAGCACATCGTCCGACCCCCGACCTTCGACCCGGCCCACGACCAGCGCGTCTTCACCATCAACGCCAGCGACTACGTCGGAGTCACCCTGATACGTCCCCTTCTGGGACGCCTCGCGGGGCTCGCCGCGGGCCTACGCATCGACCTCGCCCCCGTGCCGGAGCGCTACCTCAACGCGCTGCAGAGAGACGAGATCGACCTCGTGATCCTGCCGGACCGCCTGGTCGACGCCGAACCCCTGGAAGACTGCTCCCGCGAACCCGTCATCTCCGACCGCTTCGTCGGCGCGGTGTGGCGAGGACATCCGGCGGCAGAGGAACGGCTCACCCTCGACGTCATGAGCAGCTTCCCGTACCTGCTTTACCAACCCCCCGGAGGCGTCGGCCTCGTCGAACGCGACCTCGACGAGGCCGGTATCGGCCGCCAGGTGGAGGCGACGGCCAGCAGCTTCGTGGCCATGCCCTTCATGCTCGCCGGCACCCGGCTCGTCACCCTGGTTCCGGAGAGCCTCGGCAAACGCGTGGCAAGTGCCGCGGACATCGTGCTCCTCGAGCCCGACTTCCGCCTGGAGCCCCTGCGCCAGTCCGTCCTCTGGCACGCCCGCCGAGACCGAGACCCCGGCCATGCGTGGCTCCGCGAACAACTGCTCACAGTCGCGAAAGACTCCCTGCACCCCCTCACCCCCATGGACGCCCAGAAGCACTAGCCGTCGAGGCGCGTCCATGGGATGTCGAAGAGTTCGGGCGCATCAGCGGGTTTTGGACGCCAGCCCTCGATGAACATTCGCAGCGCGGTGGCGCGGTCGCCGTCGAGGTGCTCCAGCGACTCCAGATCGTCCCCGGCCGTCGCGACGATCACAGTGCCGTCCGGCCCGACGGCGACATCGGCGCCGCCGGCGGTGACCACTTCCGCTCCCGGCCCCGCGAGGCCCAGGGGATCACCGCCATCGGTCACGGCCAGCCGGGTCGGCGACCTGCCGCCGACTGTATATGCGAACGCGGGGCGCTTCCCGGTCGGCTGGGAAGCCGGCGTCTTTAGGGCCGGATATGTCATACCCGGCGGTCACCATGGCCCGTGGCCCGACACCCATGAGTCGGCCGCGGTCTTCGGAGGTGAGACATGTTCTTTCCCGTACTTCCCGCGCCGGTGGATGGCGAGGTGTTGTTTGTTTGCGCCCGCTATAGGGACGGCAAGGCGCTGTGGGGCAGCCTGCTCAACGAGATCGGGGCGCGCCGCGACGGCGATGGGCTCGTCATCGAGGGCAGCGAGGTACGGATTCGTTTGGTCGAGAACACCGGGTGGCACTTCCTGCACGGTGGGAACGTGCCGGCGCTCGTCCCGGCCGGTGGCCCGGCACCGTCGGTCGTCGTCTTGGCGGACGGTGCGGTGGCGTACGGTGATGGCGGCCCGCTGCTCGTGGATTTGGAGACGATTCCCGGCCGCGGCGTCCGGGTGCCGTCGGCCCGCCTCGGAGAAGTCCTGACCACGTTGCCGGGCGGTGAACTCACCTTCGACCATCTGGTGCAGGACATGGACGTGAACGGGATGTACCAGGGCGATTGGGGCCGACCGGCGTTCCCCGCGCCGGTGTGGACGTCGCACCGGGCCTTCCCGGAACTGCCCTCCACGGCCGCTTCTCTGCTCGTCCGTACCTCCTTCGACGATGAGGAAGGCTGGCAGAGCCTGCTCGCCGAGCTGGACGCGGCCCACAAGGCGGACCCTGACGAGGACGATGTGGAGAACCCGCCGCTGGAGGCGTTGGTCGTCGACGACCGGGCTTTCGAAGACCTGCAGCCGGGCCAGGTTCCCGCACTGGTCCCGCCCGAGAAGCACACCACGCTGGTCGCGCTCGCCGACACCAGAACCTTCACTGAGCCCGGGCGGCCGCTGACCGTCGTCGACCTGTACGACATCCCGGGGCGGCCCGCCGTGCTTCCTCTCCGCAAGATCGGATCGATGGCGTGCAACCTGGAGCTCGCCAACATGGACTTCCGCGACTTCGTCGCCCGCGAGGGCGCCCGGCCATGGTGGGAGGACTCCTGAAACAGCACCCTTGCGCCGGGCCGTTTTGCGGCTTCGCGCACTGAGAGCAAGGCAACGGCGGAGGCCGCGTAGCTACAAGCAGTCCACGTTAGGGACGACCTCACCGCCGATGTCCGTGCAACGGGGGAAGCTCAGGAGACGCTCTAGCCCTCTTGTCAGGCTTGCCGCCACCAGGGGGTGGTGCCGCTCAGGTTTCGCTGGACGTTGGTGACGCAGTGGACGTTGCCGCCCACCGTGCCGACGTGGTGCGAGTAGTACCAGTCCTCGACCCAGTGGACGCGGACGCCGGCCCGGTGCAGGGCGTCCTCGGTGGCCTGCTGGAACACGTCCCGGCCCGCCAGCCGCGGTCCGTGCTGGGCCGGGGCCAGGTAGCCCCCGGTACCGGTGCTGACGCCGTTCGCGGCGCCCGGGAGGTAGGCGGCGGTCAGGTCTTTACGCGGGTAGTCGCCGGGGACCTCCCCGTCCAGGCTGGTGAAGAGGCCCGGGACGCGGATCACGTCCCGCTCGGTGATTCCCGCCTTCTCGCGGAGCCGGCCGAGCGCCCGGTCCACGCCCGCCGCCGCGACTCGGGTGCCCTCGACCAGCTCCGGCTTCCCGATCGCCTGGGCGACCGTGAGATCCGGGAAGCGGGTGCCGGACGCGGGGACGCCCTGCACCAGACGCTGCCCGCCGCCACCGGATGCGGCGACCTTCCTCAGCAGGTCCATGCCCATGCGCGGATCGGCGACGACCATCCACCAGCCCTTCCCGCCGCGCCTGGGCACGAAGTGAAGGAACTCGTCGATGTGCCCCACGCCGAGCCAGCTGGAGTCGATGGCGATCGGGTCCTGGTACCCCTGCGCCTCCAGCATCCGGACGAACGTGGCGTCCGGCGCGAACCTGCCCTCGCCGCCGTACACGATCCGGCCGGTGGGATACTTCCCGTAGGGCGGGATCGTCCCGAAGTTGCCGCTCGAACTCGCCGACCCGTAGTAGAGGTTGTCGTCGGGCCGGTCCACCGCCCCGGCGTCGAACTGCTGGACGCCCGCGACGCCCGGCCCGCGCAGCATCGTGAAGACCGGCCGGGACGCGTCGCGCAGGGGACGGTCACGGGCCGGGAAGTCGGGGGTGACGGCCGGGGACCTGAGGTTGACGACGATGCGGTGCTCCCGGCCGTCCGGCCCGGGCATGGAGACGTAGCCCGCCTTGTACATGTCGCCCATCCACCGGTCGCCGCCCGCCGGTGACTCGATGAACGGCTCGCGCAGCCCCTCGGCGTCCAGCCCGCGGCGCAGGTCCCGCCGGTACGCCCGGGCGCCCTTGGACGGCTCGTCCGGCGCGGTCCCGCCTTCGAGCGTCACCGGGGCCTTCGGGCTCGCGACGACGGCGCGGTGCAGAGGCAGCAGGTCGTGCTGAAAGAGCACCGGCGCCACGCGCAGCCGTACCCGGTCGGACCGGGTCGCGCCGCCGTCGGCCACCGTGAGCGTGAGGTCGGCGAAGCCGGTCCACACCGCCGGGTCGCGGGCGATGTCGCGGGCCTCGATCGCGAGCCGTACGCCGCGGCGCAGTTCGTCCGCGCGGATCGCGCCGTCCGTGCCGAGCGCGGTGAGCCGCCCGCCGCGTTCGACGAAGATCCGTACCTTGTCCCGTGAACGGGCGTCGGGCATCAGGGCCGCCCGCGCGGACGGGGACGCCCCCTTCATCATGGGGATCTCCAGCGGTGCGAGGTCGGCGGCGTCGGCCGCGCCGTTGACGACCGAGTCCGCCGCGTCGTTGCACGCCGCCAGTGCCGCGTCGGTCAGCCGTCCGCCGTCCTTGCCCGCAGTGGGGCAGTGGGCGGTGTCGTCGTCCAGGTTCGGCAGCATGATCGCGCCGCGGCGGGCGGTCCACGCCCCGCGCCCGGCGTCGTCGGCGGGCGACAGCCGCCCATCGCGGTCGGTGTCGGCACGCAGCAGCGCCCGGCCGCCCGTCGCCGCGGCGTCGTCCACCAGCAGGACCCCCGCGGCGAGCTGGACCAGGACGGCGGCGGCCAGCCCGGTTCGCGCGATTCGCTTGTGATCGTTCATGGTGACCAGCCTCGGGAGAGCGGCGGTATCGGCGCATCGGCCGTTCGGCAGATCTTCGGCCCCGGCGCCTCGGCCGTTCGGCCGAGCCGGCCGTCGTGAGGTTCCCGGGTGAGGGGCCGCTGATCACGTTCCGGCCTGGCTGGCCTGCACCGCCGTAGCCGTCCTGCTCGCGCTGCCTCCCGGCCCACCGTGGACCGGCCGGGACCGGGACGGCGGGCTGGTGGCTGGCTGAGTCGGCCGCCCGGCTGTTGGTGCTTCACGTGGTCGACGGCGTCGCCGTGGTCGCGGGCACCGCTGCGGCCGCCGCGCTGGTCGCGCTCCCGCTGCGGCTGACGCTGAACTCCGTCCCGCCAACCACGGCGCTTGACGCGTCGGCCGCCGCCGGGACCGGGCTCTACCTGCGATCGCTGGACGTGTGGCGAACCCGCTCCGTCGCCGAGGCGCGCCGCGCGCAGCGCCTGGACCTGGCCCGCGACCTGCACGACTTCGTAGCCCACGAGATCGGCGGGGTGATCGTCCAGACGCAGGCTCCGGGCGGGCCGGACTGCGGGCGATGGCCTCGCTGGACCGGATCGTCCAGATGCTTAACGACGACGCTGCCCGGGACGGCCCGCACGGCCTGGACGAGCTGCCCGGACTTTTCGACCGCTTCCGTGGGGAGAGCCCCGGCCGGGCTCGGGCTGGAGATCTCCGCCGGAGAGGTGCCGCCCGGGGTGTCCGCCACTGCGTACCGGGTGGTCGTCGAGGCCCTGACGAACGTTCGGCGGCAAGCGCCGGACGCGACCGCCGCCGTCGCACCGGCCCGGCGGCTGCGGCCCGACGTCGTCATCGCCGACATCAACGCAACCTCGACGTCCACAAAAGGCCGGTGCGGGATAAATGCGCCCTTCGGCGACTACCGCAACTCGGGGAACGGCCGTGAGCGGGGTGCCCACGGCTCCGAGGAGTACCTCGATACCAACGCCATCCTGGGCCAGGGCGACTGATCTACCGGATGCCGTCCGCCGTCACGGCGGACGGCATCCCGGTCCGCTACTTCGGCAGTGCGGCCAGTGCCTTGTCCGCGTGGACGTTCATGTTGATCTCGCTGTGGACCGCCGCGAGCACACGCCGGTCACCGCCGATGACGAAGGTGGCCCGTTTGGCCGGCAGCCCGGGGATGCGCCGCGCGAGCTTGTAGGCGCGGGCGACGGACCCGTCGGTGTCGGAAAGCAGGGGGTAACCGAGCCGGTGCCGGTCGTCGAACTGCTTCTGTTTCTGGACGTCGTCGCCGCTGATGCCCAGGATCGTCGCTCCGCGCTCGGTGAACTCGGCGACGATGTCGCGGAAGTGGCAAGCCTCGCGGGTGCACCCCGGGCTGAGGGCGGCCGGGTAGAAGAACAGCACCACCGGCCCATTGCTCAGCAGGTCGCTCAGCCGCACGCGTTCGCCGTGCTGGTCCGGCAGTTCGAAATCGGGTGCGGATTCGCCCGTCTGCAGCATCGGATGTCCTCCTGCGTTCAGTCGTCGGTCTGGACGAGAACGAGTTCGGCGGCGACGTTGCCCTGCGTCGCGCGGCTGTATGGGCATCCCCGGTGCGCGGCCGCCAGCAGGTTCCGCGCCTGGTCGTCGGGCACGTCCGGCAGTTCGGCCTCGATCCGGACGGTGAGGTCGATGCCCTCGGCGAGGCCGCCGACCATGCCGACGGTGACCGACACCGCCGACTCGACGACGTCGATCTTCTCCTGCCGGGCGGCGGCCTTCAGCGCGCTGTGGAAGCAGGCCGCGTACCCGGCGGCGAACAACTGCTCGGGGTTGGTGCCCTGGCCGTCGTCCCCGCCGAGGGCCTTCGGGACGGACAACTGCAGCGCGACGCGCCGGTCGGTCGACTCGACGCGGCCTTCGCGCCCGCCCCAGGCGGTCGCCGTGGCGGTGTACAACGTGGATGGCATAGTCGTTCCCTCCGATGCCGACCAGGCCGGGCCGGTATCTCATATAATTAACGTACTGCCACGGTACATTAATTCTCGGGGATGGTGAAGTGAGCTCAGCAGGACGTCCGCGCGGGCGCCGGCGCGACCCGTCGATCGACGCGCGGGTTCTCCGTGCGGCGGTGGACGAACTCGCCGAACGGGGGATCGCGGGGTTCTCGACCAACAGCGTGGCCGCACGGGCCGGGGTCGACAAGCGCGGCATCTACGCCCGCTGGCCCGACCGCGACCGGCTCGTCGTCGACGCGCTGGGCACCCTCGCCGCCGGGCTGACGGTGCCCGGGACGGGCGCGCTGCGTACGGACCTGCTCGCGATCGTCCCCGCGGTGGCCGCGGTGTTCACCAGCCCGCGCCTGGAGATCCTGCAGCGGTGCGTCCAGGAGGCGCAGAACCATCCCGCCATTTACGCCGGTTTCCGCCGCGACTTCATCGACCACTGCATGGCGGTCGTGGAGGACGTGTTCCGCTCGGCCCGGCATCGCGGCGAAATCCCCGGCACGGTCGATCCCGCACTGGCCTGCGAGGCGTTCCTGGGCGTCATCCTGACCAGGGTCAGCTTCTCCGGCGAGGCGTCCATCCTCGACCCCGACCGGCAACACGCCATCGTCGACTTCTTCGTCACCACGCTCGAGCCCGGCGCACCCGCCAGACCAACCTAGATCGATTTCCCCATATCGCTTCACGCCGAAGACGTCACTGGCTCGAACCCAATATCGCCCACGTTCCCCAGGTCAGAGGCTTGCTCTCGCAGAGAGTGGGCCTCTTGTCGCTGTTCGGGCCTGACGAAGAGGTCACCGGTTTACTTGGCCCCTGTCCTGCTGATTGAAGACAGGACCCTGCCCCATTCTAGATGAGCTCATCAGTTCACTTGGGCTAACTGACGCAACTGGACTTGGCGGAAAGGAGAATCCCACACGGCGGTGGCTACGCTGCGCGGCAACCCCGGTTCCGCCGATACTGGCCGTCGGGCGTGACGCCAACGCCGCGGCGTCGGCACCGACCACGTAGGTGCCGACGTGGTCGGTGCCGAGCCCGTGCTCGGGCGCCAGTCCGACCGCGCACTTGCTCGTCGTACCTGCCGTGTGGCTTGCCCGGCAGCCCGACGCTGCGCGAGTCCCCGATCGCCGATGACCGCTTGCAGGCGCACGTCGCCGATGTCGACATAGCGGCTGGTGAAGGTGTCGGGGAAGCCGGGCGGCAGGTGCGGTGCTCCGGCGACCGATCCGGGGCCTTCGGGCATGGGTGTCTTCACGGCGTTCCATCTGCCGATGGCGAATTCGACGGCGGCTTCCGCGAACCGTCGAAACAATGGGGCGGCCGAGGACGGCGTCCGGCCTGTGGTTACCCCCACCCGGAGAATGGGGTCTGCCGCAATGATTCCCTCGGGACCGGGAACTAGGGTCGGAAACGTGATCATTTCTCGCCTGGTGATGGGCGCCGTGGTCGCGGTGACCGGGATTGCCGGCTCGTCTGTCGCCTCGGCGCAGGAGCCCCGCGACCGGCCGTCCGGCATGACGCGGTATCTCGATCAGAGGCTCTCATGGGGGCCGTGTCCGGACGATGCCACCGAGCTGACCAAGGCGGGTGCGCAGTGCGCCCAGGTGAGCGTGCCGCTCGACTACGCGAACCCGGACGGCCGGTCCATCGAGCTGGCGATCTCCAGGATCGAGGCCAGGGACGGCTCGCACAGGCGAGGCGTCCTGCTGTCCAACCCGGGCGGGCCCGGCGGGGCCGGCCTCGACTACACGGCGCTGCTCCGGCCTGCGATGAAGGACGCGGCCGACCGTTACGACCTGATCGGCTTCGACCCCCGGTTCGTCGGCCGCAGCACGCCGATCTACTGCGGGACGTCCCCGACGGTGCAGCCGACGCACTCCCGGCGCGAGGCGTTCGAGGCGTCGGTGCGGAACGCGCGCGAAACCGCGCGGCTCTGCCACGAGCACGGCGATAACGCGGCGCTCCTGCCGCACGCCACCAGCGCCAACATCGCCCGCGACATGGATTTGATCCGGGCCGTCCTCGGCGAGCGGAAGCTGTCCTACTACGGGATCTCCTACGGCGCCGACCTGGGCGCCCTCTACACGCAGATGTTCCCGCGCCGCGCGGACCGGATCGTCATCGACAGCGTGACCGACCCGGCGCTGACGCAGTACGAGAACTTTCAGGCGGCCGGCCCGGCGCAGGAGGAGGGCCTGGACGAGTGGGCCGCGTGGGCGGCTCGCCGCCACGCCGAGTACCGGCTCGGCCGCACGCCCCGGCAGGTCCGGGCGGCGGTCGAACGGCTTGGCGCCCAGGTGGACAAGGGGCCACTCCGCATCGGCGACCACGCCATGGACGCGAACATGCTGGGGCTCATCCTGCGCCAGTTCGTCGCCCACGAGGAGGACAACGCCGCACTGGCGAAGGCCGTCCGGAACATGGCCGACGCCGCCGACGGACGGGACGTCCGGCCCGTCCCGGAACTCGCCATGTGGCTGGAACTGTTCAGCGAGCCGAACCCGGAGCTGGACAACCAGTTCAACAGCGGCAACGCGATCTTCTGCGGCGACGCAGGTTGGCCCGGCGGCGGCTGGCCGTCCGAACCGGAGACGTACTGGCGGAACATCGAGCGGGCGCGCCGCACCCAGCCGGTGTTCGCGGCGACGGCGAACGGCATCTTCCCGTGCCCGTTCTGGCGGACGAAGCCGCACGAGGCCCCGGTGCGGATCGGCAACCGGGTCCCGATGCTGCTCCTCCAGGCCGAGCGCGACAACAACGTCCCGTACTCCGGTGCCGTCGCGATGCACCGAAGGCTCAAGGGCAGCCGACTGGTCTCGGCGGACGTCCGCTCGCACGGCGTGTACGGACGCGGACTCGACGGCCGCACGCCCGTCCCGTGCGCGGACCGCGCTGTCAACGCCTACCTGCGGACCGGCGTTCTCCCCGCGCGCGACATCACCTGCGGCTGACGAGCCACGGGGACTGCGCGGCCCCGTTCATGCCGGTGACCGCGGCCTCGTGCGGCCGCGGCCGACGAGCGACCCGGCGGCGGCGCCGCTCCGTACCCGGCGGACGTCCGGCCTGGGTGGGCCGAGCGTTCGGACTGCCGCAGGGCGCGTCGCTCTTCGGCTGCTGAGGGTGAGGCCTACCGGAAAGTCTCCCTGACCCGAGGTGCGATCTTGTATGTGGTCAACACCGGCTGCGCGAGGCGGCTGCTCGCCGACTTCCCGCCTACGGGGAAACTGCGGCCGAGGTGTCGAGGTCGTGTCCGGTGCCGGCGATAGCCGGCCCGCAGTCGTCGGGGAGGCTGGCGTGGACCAAGGCGGTGGCGTCTTGGGGGTTGTCGGCTTCTCCGATGGCGGGTCCGTCGGGTGAGCGGTCGCGCCACCACGCGACGCGGTACGTCCCGTCTGGTCGGGGGTCGATCACGGGGATGTCGTGGGTGTAGGGGAATCCGGTGCAGCGGCTGAAGTTCAGCGTTCGGTGGCTGTGGAAGGGGAACAGTGCTCGCAGGCGGGGTCGTGCGTAGGCCGCCTCGATCAGGTCGTGATCGACGTGCCGGGCTGAGGTGGTGCGGTAGATCGCCCATTGGGCTTCGACCGCCTCGCCGCGTTCGTGGGCTTCTGCGAGCGGGCTGTACTGGACGAACGGGCAGGCGGTCTTCAGCTCGTCCAGACGCGTGCCCGCCTGCCAGAGGCCGGTGGCCTCGGCGGCTGCGGCCAAGTCGCCGGTCCGGGCTTTGGCCATCATGACGCCCCGGCCCCAGAACTCCATCAGAAGACAGCGTTCCTGGCTCGCAGCGGTGACGCTCACGTGCCGATGGCCGTCACCGACCCGTGTTGCGCAATCCCACCAGCCCGGAGCACCGGTCAGCTGGGCCGTCAGCTCATGGCCTGCATGGTCGAGTGCGGTCTGCATCGCGGCCTGGAGGCTTCCCGCCCGGTCTATCTCGGGATAAAGGCGGACGTAATGCCCTCGCGGCTGTCGTGTCACGGCTTCAACTCTGCCGCAGTGTCATTGATTTCGGACTGATTGGTGCTCACCCACGTCGCCAGGCCGCACCCGTGCGGATGTGGATGAGGCGCGGGACCGCGTCTTGTGGAGATGCCGATGCCGACGCCGTTCCCGCGACCGGTGATGCGGGCAGCAGCCGGTTCTTGACGAGTGCCATGCCGACGGGTTCAACCCATGCTCGGTAAGCGAAGGGGAGATGGGCGACATGCACGTCATGCCGAAGAACGTCCGGGGGCGCTGCGATACTCGCCCGCATGTCGCCCATCCCCGCGGTTCCCGCGGACCCGAACGGCTCGACGATCTACCTCGACTGGGTGAAGGCCGCGGACCCCGCCGCCCTGCCCCTCGCGGAGGACGCGTGCGCCGCCCTGCGCCGCCGCGGAGGTCTGCGCTTCGAGAAGCCCGGCCGGTACGTGGACGAGATGCGGGCCGAGGCGCGCCGCCTCCCGGCGGCGCACCGGCCGTGGTTCCTCGACATGGTCGGGCACCGGCTGCTCGAGGCCTCGCCCCGGTACGCCGGGACGGCCTACGCCGCCGCACGCGACGCCGAGCGAGCGGACGGCCTGCCCGTCGACCCCGGCTACCGGCTGGCCAACGCGCGGCTGTTCGCGACGGCCGGGGCGCTCGGTGCCGCGCCCGTCCGCGACCACCGGGCGTGGCTGGCCGCGACGTTCCCCGCCGACCGCGCGCACCGGGAGTTCGCGGCGTTCGCCGAAGGGTGGGGGAACGGCGGCTCGCCCCCGCCGGCGAACCTGCACGCGCTCGTCCGCGCGTCCGCCAAGGCCGCCGGGCTGGGCTTCGAGGCCGACGCCGAGGTGCTCGGACGGGCGCTCGCCGGGGCGCGCGGGACGGCGCTGCCCGACGGGCTGCTCGACGGCGCCGCGAAGGTGTTCGGGCAGGCCCCGCCGCCGGACGAGACCCGCGCGGCGCTCGCCGAGCTGCTCCCGCCCGCCGCCACCGACGGCGGCGCCTGGCTGCGGATGCTCGACGCCGCCGGGATCGTCGACGCGATGGCGGCCGGGGACGTCCGGCCGGAGGGCGGGCTCGCGGGCTGGCTGGGCCGGTTCGCCCGCCGGTACAAGCACGTCAAGGTCCCGTACGGGGGCGTGACGGCGCAGCCGATGCCCGCCGAGCTGTACGCGGCGCTCCCGATGCTGGCGCCGCGGCTGAAGGCCGAAGGCGCGCCCGTCGAGCTGCACGCCGACGTGTACCGCTACCCGTACTTCGACGCCGACCTCCTCGACGCGTGCCTCGCCGAGGGCGTGCCGGTCCGGGACGCCCCCGCGAGGCTGCAACTGTGGGGCGGCGCCTCCCGCCGCGACCTGCGGGCCCTCGCCGCCGACCCCGTCTTCGGCAAGCGCCTGGAGGGCACGGTCCACGCGGACCTGCGGCACGGGACGGCGATCACCCGGCTGCCGGCCGGTCCCGGCGTCGAGCCCGCCGTTCGGGAGCGGCTCGACGGGCTGCTCGAGCGCGCCGCCGGGGCGGCGCTCGGCGCCGCGGCCGGTGCGATCGCCGAGCTCGACGGTCACCTCGACCCGCCGACGATCGCCGCCCTGGACGGCCTCGACGGCGCCCTCGACGCGCTCGACCTGGCCGTCCCGCTCGCCCGGACGTTGCGCGCGGGCGTGCACGCCGAGCTGCACTGGCCCGCGCTGGATGAGGCGGTCGCCGAACTCGGCGAGGACGTGCGGGGCGTGACGTCCACCTGGCCCGTTCTCACCGTCTACGGCCGGGAGCGCGCGATCGCGATCGACCATCGGGGACGGCGCGGCGCGTGCGGGTTCGCGTTGCCGCCGGGCGTGCAGGTGCACAGCGTCCATTACGTCGGCGGTGATTTCCTCGTCGGCTGGTCGACGCGGCGCGACACCAAGGCCGACGAGGCGTGCTGGGCGAGCGACCCGGCGGCCGTCTTCGCACCGGCGGACGCGTCCGGCATGGAGGCCTGCCGGGGGCTGCTGGACGACGCGCTCGGCTTCCACTTCGAGACGGCCGACGGCGGCCGGTTCGACGGCGTGCGCGTGCTGTTCCCCGGCGGCCGGGACGGCATCGCCGAGGGCGAGCAGCTCACCGACGGCACCCGCGTCTGGACACTGTCCAGGTACGGATCCCCCGGGGCCTGGACCGTGTTCGACCCCGCGACCGGTGAGCGCTCCGGGCCCGGCGCCGCTCTCCCGGACTTCTTCACGTCGGCCCGGCGCCCCGGCGGGCCGGACTGGGACCATACCCGGCTGAGCCTCGTCCGCCTCCCCGCCGGTGTCGCCGATTCCCCGCTCGGCCAGGACGGCGCGCTCGCCGGTTTCCGCGTCGTCGGGGCCTTCGCCGGACGGACGAACCCGCGCCCCTGGACGATCGAGGGCGCCGACGGCCGCCGCGCCACGTTCCCGATGCGGCCGGGCGACGGCCGTCCGTGGGGGATCGTCCGGATGCCCGCGGGCGGCGCCGACCTCATCGCCACGCAGGTCACCCGGAGCGCGCTCGCGGTGATGCGGTTCTTCGACGCCGCCGACGCCGCGCTGCACTGGGAGGGCCGCGCGTTCCCCGCCGCCAAGGGCGACTCCGGTGCCGATCCGCAGGGCCGCCCGATGCTACCGCCGCCCGCGTTCTGGCACTTCCTCGCACCGCGCCACCTCGGCTCGTCCCGGGCCCTGCGCCGGACGGACGAGCGCGCGGCGCGCGCCCTCCTGCGGGCCGCGGCGTCCGGCGAGTCGGCCGACGTGCGGGCGACGCTCGCCGAGGTCCTGCCCGGCGTCACCGACCCGGAGATCATCGGGGCGGTCGTGGCGACCGTGCACCGCGCCGCGGACGTCCTCGGCCGCCGCACGGACATCTCCGGCCGGGTGCGGACGGTCCGCACCGGCGCGGCCGCGCGGCCCGCCGCCGAGGTCCGCGACCCCGACCTGGTCGTCGCGCTGCGCGGCCTGCTGCCCGAGCTGAAGCCCTACGAGCGGTGGAGCCCGTCACCGCAGGCCGCGACGCTGACCGCGGTCGCCGCCGACGGACGGTTCCTCGCCGGCGAGATCGACGACGCCACCCGGCTGGCCAGCCCGCCCGGACGGCCGCAGAACTGGCCCGCCCTGCTCGGCTCGATCGACGCGGCCGCCTGGCGGCTGATCGCCCCCTCGACCCCCGACGCCGACCGCGTCGCCCTCGCCGGTCTGCTGCGCACCTGGATCGGCCAGCCGTTCGCCCGGCCCGGGACCTGGCGGCGCGGACGCGCCACCGGCGCCGCGCTGGCCGGACTTCCCGGCACCGTGCTCACCGGCATCGTCCCGTCCGCCGACGGGCCGGTCGGCCCGGAGAGGACGTACCGGTTCGTGCAGCGCGCCGACGCGCCCGAACCGGACGGTGCCACGGACGTCGAGACCGTGACCACCGGCGACGACGCGTCCCGGCTCGGCCGCCTGCTCGACCTGTTCGACCGGCACGGTCCGCTGAAGTTCGCCGAGGGCGCGGTCGCGGCGTTCACCGGACGCACCGGCGTCCGGCGGGCCGTCGCGGCGCTCGTCCTGGACGGCCTGCCGCGCCGCCGGAACCACGGCAGCGACCTCACCACGAACTTCGAGGCGCACGACAAGATGCTGCGCGGCAAGCCCTACGCGGCGAGCAAGGCGGTCGCCGAGGAGGCGGAGGAGCTGTCCCGGAAGCTCGGCCACGCGGGACGGCTCCGCGTCCTCGCGGCGGCGATCCCGTCCGACCCCGCCGGGCTGTGGACGGCCGGCGGGCTCACCGGCGCCGCCGAGCGGATGGCGGACGCCTGGCTGGAGTTCGTCGACCGGTGCCCGCCCGTGGACGAGAAGGCGGCCGGCCAGCTCGAAACCGACCTCGGGCTCGGCACCGCGATGGCCGCGGCCCTGGCCGACCCCGGCTCGTCCGGCATCGCCGCCGAGGACCTGCGCTGCATCGTCGCCGCCCGGGCCCGGTCCGGCGACGACCACGCTCTCGAGGTGTACCCCCTGCGCGCCGACCGCTACCGCCTCTACCGCGACCCGTACACGGCCGTCGCGTCCGCGCTGGTGTGGGCGCTGACCGACCGTCCCGTCGGCGATCCCGCCACCGCGGGCGCCGCCGACCTGTACGCGCGGCTGCGCGCCAGGATGGCCGCCCCCGAACTCCTGCTGCCCACCCAGAAGCCGCACTCGCTGCGCAGGTCGGCGCCGGACGCGTTCGGGCCCCGCACCGTGCCGGTCCGCCGGACGGACGACACCGGCCCGCTCGACGAGATCGACCCGGACGTCACCGCCTACGACGACGGGCTGCTGATCGTCCACGCGAACGGCGGCATCCAGTGGCCGATCGTGCGGCCGTCCGCGTTCGCCGACCCGTCCGTCCTCGACCGGCTCGAGCGGATCTGCGCCGAGCACGACCTCCCCGGCGTGCTGCGCGAGGTGCGCGGGATCGCGCTCCGCTACGACGGCGGGATCGCCCGCATGGTCGCGCGGGCGGCCGACACGCCCGTCCCGCCCGGCGGGTACGAGGCGAACCCGCTGCTCGGCGTGCCCGAACTGGTCGCCGAGGCGGCCGCGCGGACGGGCGCGGGCGAGGACGCCGCCGCGCTCTACCTCCAGCTCCTCACCCTCGCCCGCCCGACGGACCGCAACGTCCGCAGGTGGAACGGCTGGACGGCCGCGCGGCACAAGCGGGCGCAGGCCGAGCTGGTGCGGCTCGGCCTCGTGGTGGAGGAGAAGCGGGCCCGCGCGGGCCGGACGGCGTTCGTGCCGGGGGAGTGGACGGAGGTGAAGTCACCCGAGCTGCCGCTGGAGACGGCGAAGCTCGCGCCGCACCTCGCCGAGGTGCCCTACCGCAAGGAGGTCCATGGCCCCTTCCTGCGGTTGCTCCCGACGGCGCCGCTGCACGAGATGTTCGCCGCCGCCTGGTCGCGCGCGGTTTGCCAATGAGGTGTTGTCTCAGGCCCAGTCGATGACCTGGTTCAACAAATGCGGGGAGTGGGTCGCGATGAGCTCGGTGTACTTCTCGATGTGGCCGCGCATCAGTTCTTCGGCCTTCGTGGGTTTGCCCTCCGCGATGGCTTTCTCGATGTCCGCGTGGGCGATGTTGCGGTCGGCGTCGGCGACCGCCGGAAGCCGCTGACCACGGGAGATGTCCTCGGTGATGTCCCGCAGGGCGTGCGCGAAGAGGAGCAGGACCGGATCGTCGGCGAACTTGGCGACCGTGAAATGGAAGTCCCGGCGCCCCTCCGCGTCGACTTCTGTCGACTGGGCGGACTCCTGGGCCGACCAGGCGACACCCGACTTCACGCGCTCGGCGGCAAGACGTGCCATGAGCGGCTCGAGGTGGAGGCGACTGTTCGCTCGGTCTTGGTGTTGTCGAGCTGTTTGCACTGCGCCGGGTCGAGGAGTCAGGGCCCCGGTCCTGCACTTCTGCGGCGAAATTCGCGAACGTGGCTACACCGGCAGCCAGAAACCGGAACGGCCGTCAGCGGTGGTGCCGTCTGCCTGCCCTATACACCGCGGTAGCCGTGTATGAGCCTTTGGGTGATCCCTCGAACGCTGCGTGGGAGGACATTGGCGTCCTGTAGTCGGAGGGCGGCCTCGGCCTGCTGCCCGGCCTGGGCGGCGGTCGCGGCGCGCAGGAGGGCATCGAGCCCCTCTGTCAGCCGCCAAGCGGCCTTGGCGAAGTCGTTGTTATCGGGACCCGCGGGAGGCAGGGCACCACCGGCCGCTACACGGGCGGACTCCCCGCCCGAAACTCTTCCTGAGTGTGGGGGGGAGTTCGTTGACGAAGCCGAGCTTCTCGCGCAGCTGCGCGACCAGTTCCATGAGATCGGGCAGCACTGCCGCCAGGTCGGCGTTCGGGGTCGGATACGCGCGGGGTGATTCGCTCATTGGCAGGCCGCTCCTTTGCTTGCCGAGTCCGGCCGGGGCTGCGGAGACCCGGCGACCGGATGCTCCGTTCAGGCTTTCATCCGCCGGCTCGTCTCCGCATGGGCCGGTGCGGGCCTATCTCGGCGTTCGCAGCGACATCGCGTGTGTCGCCTCGCCCGATGCCTCCATCGGTACCTGGTACGCGGCGGTGCATGGCCGATTGCGGCTCGCTGGGCCTGTCCAGGGCAAGCCTTGCCGATCCTATCGATTTTCGATAGATTTCCATCGTGTCTCGATCGATGGAGGGGTGATGGGGAAGCTGACGGTGCTCGCGTTGCGTGCAGTGCTGGCGATGCTGCTCGCCGGATCGGTGTTCGTGCAGACGGTGATGATGTGGCTGCTGGCCATCGACCTGGAAGAGGAGCTCGACCCGGAGAACGCGCACATGCGCGTCCCGATCCTGATGATCCTGATCCTGGGCATCGCGACGATCCAGGTCGTCCTGGCCTGCGTCTGGCGGCTGGTGACGATGGTGCGGCGCGGGACGGTGTTCTCCCACGCCGCCTTCCGCTACGTGGACATCGTGATCGGCGCGGTCACGGCCGGGGCGCTGCTGACGTTCGCCTTCGGCGTCGTCCTGGCGCCGGGCGAGGCCGTCGCCCCTGGAATCGTCCTGCTGGTGGGCGGCGCCGGCGTGGCGGTCCTGGGGGTGGCCCTGATCGTGCTGGTGCTGCGGATGCTGCTCGCGCGGGCCGTCGCCCGCGACGCCGAAGCGGCGCGGATGCGGGCCGAGCTCGACGAGGTGATCTGATGCCCATCGTCGTCGACATCGACGTGATGCTGGCCAAGCGGAAGATGACGGTGGGCGAGCTCGCGGACCGCATCGGAATCACGCCCGCCAATTTGGCGGTGCTCAAGAACGGCCGAGCCAAGGCGGTGCGCTTCACGACGCTCGCCGCACTCTGCGAGGTGCTCGAATGCCAGCCGGGAGACCTGCTCCGCTGGGAGGCCCCCGACGCCGCACCGGACACTGCTGATTCGACCGCGGACAGCGTGAACGTCACGGACGGGTGAGCAGATGGCGGTGCTTGGTGATGGCGCTGTTCACGGCGCCATCGAGGTCGCAGTGATGCTGACGGAGGACGGCTACCCAGCCACAGCGCCGCGCATACCTACGGCGTACCCAGGGACATCGAGAAGGCATGGACGAATGGAGGCGTTGACTCCGGCCGCCATCAGCTGCTCCACCGTGCAGCGGGCGACGCGAGGCCGTCACGGCGCAGCCGCTTGGGCTTCGCACCGCACGGTTCAGCCGGACGGGTCGTGGCTACGGGTCGCGGACCGTCCGCCACTCGAAGTCCCGTAGCGAGGCGGTGGGCCGATGCAGTCGTGCCCATCGCCGCACAGCGGCCGTGTCGGCGCCGTGGTCGGGCGACGCCGACATGGCACCGACATCACGATGCTCGGTGGTGACACGGTCGGCGGTACCCGTCCCGATGGCTAGCCGCGCTACCAGTGACGCCACAACCCCACCAATGGCGCCCGCACCGCAGCCCGTCCTATACCTCTCCGACGCCACCGCACCGTCGCTGATGTGGTGGCACCGCGCGTGGGGCCTGCCGGCTCGGTGGACGTACGCCGAGCACGGCCACAGGACGGCGTGAGGCGCTCGCTGTGGCCGACCACAGTTCGTCCTGCCGACGTCCACCGGAATAACGGGCCGGGTGCGCGCATGCTCGCACAGACCGGAGCGGATCAACCCTTCATCGAGGGCGAGGCGGCCCGGGCCGTCCTCGCGTTGAAGCGAGGCCCGGCCGACGAGTTGGGGTTCCGTGTGAATCGGCACCTGTGACCGGGTAGGCAGTGGTTTCACGACGGTGTTGCCTATCAGCCTGCAAACTGGTCGCGGCCATGCCCTTTCGTTCCGTAGTTTGCACTGCCGGTCGGCCGGGGCTGAGGGGAAGACCCGCGAGAAAGACGATTACGCGGGCCGTCGTACCGCCGACGGAGTAGCGTCCGTTGCATGACGCATCTGTAGAAAGCATCGACGGAGCACGGAGGTACACCGATGGACACGTCTGCGGTTTTGAAGGCTGTTGTCGAACAGACGAGCACGCTCGCCGACTGGGTACACGGCCGGGACGCGGCGGCCCCGGTGCCGACGTGCCCGAAATGGAAGCTGGCGGATCTCGTCGACCATGTCGGCGCGACACAGCGCATGGTGACCATGCTCGTGGGGGAGCGGATGGCCGAGCCGAGCAGGGCGTTCGCCGGCTACGTCCCTGCTCCGACCGATTCGGCCCAGTGGCGAGCGTGGCTGAACGACGGCGCGGCCGAGGCGAAGCGGGCGTTCGAATCGGTCGCCGACGACACGCCGGTGTGGGATCCGTCCGGCGGTGCCGCAGGTGTGCCCTTCTGGTCGCGGCGGCTGCTCGGCGAGGGTTGCGTGCATCGTGCGGACGCGGCCGCGGCGCTCGGCATGCAGTACGAGTTGAAGCCGGAGATCGCCGTTGCGGCCGTCGAGGATTGGCTGGACACGATGACGTCCCGCGGTTACTGGGAGAACAGGCCGGACTTCGCCGATGCGGTGCGCGGCGATGGCCAGACCCTGCATTTTCACGCCACCGACGCGTCCGGAGAATGGGTGATACGTCGGGAGCCGGACATGGTCGTTTTGGAACGCGCGCACACCAAGGCGGACGTCGCGGTACGTGGCCCGGCCGCCGAATTGCTGCTCGTCCTCAGCAGGCGTCGCCTGCTGGAGGCGGCGTCCACGCTGGACGTACTGGGGGATCGGGCGCTGCTAGACCACTGGATCGAACACATGGACTGGGTCGCCGACGGTTGATGCGCGCTCGGACGCAGTGAGTCCAGCGCGGCCCGGTGACTCACGGCTCAGGATGAGGCGGGCCCCCTCAGCAGGTAAGACCACCTCCGCTGCGGGCCGGGCTGGGCATTCTGCTCGGCGGGGAGACCAAGGGACTGAGCTCATGCCGGCGGATCTGCGTGATGTCGCGTTCCTTCCGATCCGCCGGTTCCTGGTGGACGCCGGGATCGCGGTCCTGAGCTACGACAAGCGTGGTGTCGGCAACTCGTCGGGGCAATGGCGCACGGCGACGATGGACGACCTTGCGGCCGACGCGCTGGCCGCGTTGGACTTCTTGCGCTCGCAACTCGCGGTGCCGGCCGAAGCGGTCGGGCTGTTCGGGCACAGCGAGGGAGGTTGGGTCGTGCTGCGCGCCGCCGTCCAAGATGCTCTGCCGTGGGTCATCATCAACAGTTGCCCGGGGACGACCCCGGCCGTACAGGAACGCTATGCGTTGGCCAACACCCTGCAAGCCGATGGCTTGGCTTCACCGCAGCACATCGACCGAAGTCTGGCCTTGTACGACCGCCTGGTGGAGGCAGGACGACGCGATGCCGGCTTCGCCGAGGCGACACGGCTCATCGCCGCTGCCGGGGAGGCATCGGACATCGCCGCTTACTGGGCGGATGTGGACGAGGACTTGGGGGATTCCTCAAACGCAAGCAGGATCATGGTCCTTTGCCGGACGCGCTGCGGCTGCGCCGCCCGCACTTGGCGATCTTCGGAGGAGCGGACGAACTGGTGCCCTTTGCCGACAGCATTCGGATGTTCAGTGCCGTGGCCTGTCATCGCGACCGTGCTCCGAGGGCGACACTGACCGTGGAGGTGATCCCCGGGGCCGATCATCGCATCCAGATAGACGGTGTCCTCTCCGCAAGCTACCTTCAGGCCCTTTCGGCGTGGATCCAGGCGCGAACGCGCTGACGGTTAGAGCGTGTCTGTAGCTCTTGCTGGAGGGCTTGTCGCGTATTTGATCAGAGCCATTCGTTGATGGCGGGTGATGTGGTCCGCCGGGCGGTTCGGCCTGATTCTGGTCGTGGCGGCGGGTTGTCGGAACAGGTCCTAGTGTCCTGAGTCATTAATTCGCCTGCAGTACGAGGCGAGGGTGTCGAGAATTTCGTCGGCTGTCTTCGTCCAGATGAAGGGTCTGGGGTCT
>NZ_JBFAUZ010000078.1:0-29920 GCF_040679555.1 Spirillospora sp. NPDC052242 | reverse complement strand
ATCCGGTGCCTCAAACGCTACGTCGCACGCGAGCTCTTCCAGATCATCACCGCTCACGATCTCGAACTCGCCGCTTGACATCCATAAGAGCATCCGGGCCGAAATCGTTGAGCTGCTGGTCAGCATCGGATCGGAAGCCGTCGATCGCTGCGACATGGAGTACGTCGATACCGTCGACTACAGCGGAGCCGCGAAGGTGGTCCGCAGCCGCGCGGAAACGTTCATCGGGTTGGCGTGCGATTCCGACGTTCGCGTGCGCCGGGCCGCGATCCCGGGGCTCGGGTTGTTCATCGACGATGGCGACCGGGCTTCGATGGTGTTGCACGCTCGGCTGTCGGCCGAGCCGAGCTTCGTCGAGCAGCTGCTGATCGTTGAAGCAATGGCCAACCTTGCCCTGCGCCTACCGGAGCGCACCAAGGCTCAGGCGATCGCGTGGTTCGCCGAGCTGGCCGCCAACCCGAGCACGGCCCCTCAGACCAGGCTCGCGGCCGTCGTCCAGCGGGCTCGCTGTGCGTCCGAACGGATAGGCGATGACACCATCACGACCGCGATCGGCCTGCTGCGCGAGCTGCAAGACGCCGACGTACCGGTCGAAGCATGGTGCGACCCGCCTCACCCAGCAGAGCCGGCGGTCTCGGGAGACGGAGCACCACCGCAGATCGTGGCCGCTTTCGAAGACCTCGAACGAGACGGCCAGATCTACTCACCCACCACGGCGTTGCTGCGCACCTTCCATGGGACGTTGGCGGCGAGGGTGCCGCAGCGCACGGCGCTTCTCGCCGAGCAACTGCGCAGCCGCGATCCCGGCTCCCGCCTGGACGCCATCCGGATGAGCGCCGAGCTCATGACGTCCTGGCGCGGAGACCACGCACGGCTCATCATGCTCGTCGCCGAACACCTCAACGCGTCCCATGACCAAGTCGCTGCAGAGGCGGCGGCCACGTTGAATTCCTGCCATGTGATCGCCGAACCGGCCCGCGAAGCCCTAGCGGCGCACGTCACCGCGCAGTACACCACGTACGGACCGGACGTCTGGTGCGCGCCCCGGCCGCACCTGCGCAGAAGCCACCAAGAGGCAGTCCAAGCGCTGGCCCGCCTCGGTGATGCGCGAGCGGTGCCGAGCATCCTCACGGCCCTGGACAGCGGAACCGACGCCTGGCGAGCGGTGCAGGTCGCCGGGACACTGCCGCAAGCAGCCGACCAGCTGGTACCCCGCCTATCCGGCCACTTGATGAGTCTCGACCTCGCCCAGGGAACATGGCACATGAGCGCGCGGTCCGATCTGTCGGCCCTGGCCGCCCTCGCCGATGCCAGCGCGATCGGGGTGATCACCGAGACTCTCGCTACGGCAGTGCGTCATGAGCTGTGGTCGATCGCATGCTCGGCCCTGGAGGCGCTGAAAGCCTTCGGCCCGCCGGCCGCCCCCGCCTTGCAAACGGTCCGATCCCTGATCACGGCCTCCAACGCCGAGGTGCGCCAGGCAGCCGTCGCCGCGTTGTGGGCCATCGTCGGCGACCCGGATGAAGTCATGCAGCCATTGCTCGAGCTGCTCGACGAGCCCATCACCTTCCGAATCGCCGGGGCAGCCGACGTGCTCGCCGAGATAGGCCCTCCCGCGCGGGAAGCAGTGCCTCGCCTACGGGGCCTGCTGTCTCACAGCTATGAATGGGTGCGGGTCCCCTGCGCAACCGCCCTCTGGGGGATCGCCGGTGCCCCAGAGGCTCCGGCCGTGCTCGACACGGTCCTCCAAGCCTGGGAACAGAACCCTGCGGTCGCCAACCATGTCGTCGCATGCCTGGACCGCATGGGCCCCGCCGCACGACCCGCCCTGCCCCAACTCCGTTCCGAGCTACTCCACCCACAGCGGCGCGGCAGATTCAACAGCATCGACAACGACGAAGAGCTGCAACAGATCAGCCGCACCCTCATCGAACGGCTCACTTGAAACTGCGATGCAAGCACGGAAGTTGATCTTCGCACTCAGGATGGAGAAGAGCTCGGTGATGGTCCCGCCCTGCCCCCGACCACGGAGGCCGGGGGCAGGGTTTCGTCCGTGCTTGGCTACTGGCCGAACGCGTTCTTGAGGTCGGTCACCGCCTGCTGCGGAGTGAGAAGACCGATCGGTCGGCGCGGCAGAGGCCGCGGACCGTTGTTCTCGATCAGGTAGGTCGGTCCGTATGGCCACGGGCCGTCCGCGAACACGACCAGGTTGTCGGCCGGCCAGTGCGTGATGGCGTCATGGACGACGTCGCTGTGCGGTCCCGGCGTCGCGATCCAGAGGACGGTCGAGGCCAGCGTCCCGGCGTCGCTGCGGACTCTGAGCGCGCTGGTGACGTCCGCTTCGAACTCCAGGCGTTCGACGGCGTTCTCCAGCGTCTCGGCCACGTGGAGGCGCGATGAGAGGGCGCGGAGGAGTTCATCGTCGAGCGTTCCGTCGAAGAGCCGCTCGAGGGTGTCGCCGGTGGTGAGGACCCAGGACACTCCGATCTTGCTGGTGAGCGCCTCGGTGAACGCGGCCCGCAGGAATCCGTGGGCTCCGGCGCCGATGAAGCCGGTGCCCTGGGGGTGCGCGAAGGCGTGGGCCAGAAGATCGGCCCTCGCGCCGACCGGTCCGAGCTTGTGCGAGCAGCCGGTGATCCGCCGCGCGAGGACGTCGCGAAGTCGGCTGTCGAGACGCGAGAGCACGACCCCGGGCGTCGGCTGCTGCGCGAACCGGCTCTGCCCCTTGGCCTGGTGGTCGCAAGCGCACGCTCGGGTGCGGGTGCGGACGAGGAGATTCATGGGCCACTCCAATGGTGGGTCGGTTTCTGACGAGCCCGATGAAATCGGAGGTAGCCCAGGTCAGCCCGTGATCAAAACTCGCGGTGGGGAGAAGTCGTCAACCCGTTGGAACGCCGGCCCGCCGACGTCGATGGCTGAACCGGCGCCCGCGCAAGGCCGGGCGGTCGCTTCGCCGGCGCCTGAGTGTTTCTACTCATTGAGCAGAAACACTCATCGCCTCACGCGTCGTGGAGGCCGCTCTTGAGGGTCTCGATCATGGCTCGCGCGTCCCCGAGGCCGAGGTCCAGCCGCGGGCCGTCCGGGTCCTTGGAGTCGCGGATCGCGAGACCTCCCGGCATCGGGGCCAGCTCGACGCAGCCCTGACTGCCTTGGCTGGCGGTCGCCTTGCGCCAACGCAGAGCGGAAGGAGCCGGGTCGGTCATCGATTCTCCCCTTCGATCTTTCGCAAGAAGGACACCGTCTCGCCGGGGTCGAGGGCCGACGCCACCAGCAGATTGAACTTGGTGGTCATACGCCTCACCTGGTGCGGCTGCTCCAAGTACGCGTTGCCGGCCTGACTCTCGACGTAGACGACGTCCGGGTCGGTGGGCTCGGGGAAACCGAGCAGTGAGAACGGTCCGTCGAGCCCAACGTGTGCACCCTTACTGAAGGGTAGAACCTGCAAGGTGATGTTGGGAGCCTCGGTCGCCTCGATCAGCCGTTGCACCTGCCGCCGCATCACGTCCGGCGCCCCGATCGACCTGCGAAGAACGTTCTCATCCAAGATCACCCAGAGGGAGAACGACGGAGCCGCACGGTCGAGGATCTGCTGCCGGGCGACGCGCAACTCCAGGAGACGGTCGATCGTCTTGGGAGCCTCACCGGGGAGGGTCGCCCGCAGCACCTCTCGGGCATAGTCGGGCGTCTGCAGCAGGCCGTGAACGAGCTGGTTGTCAAAGTGACGGAGTTCCGTGGCCTCGCTCTCCAGGCCGATGTAGGAGCCGAAGCGTGGCGGGAAGACGTCCTGGAACTCGCTGTACCAACCCGGCTGCGCAGCCTCCTTCGCCAACTGCAGCAGAGTGTCCCTGGCCTGGACGTCGGTCGCGGCGAACAGTTCGAGCAGGAAACGGATCTCCCGCTGCTTGGGCGGCTGTGCCTTGCCCGTCTCGATCCGGCTGACTCGTGACGGCGAGCATTCCAATTGCTCGGCTACCTGTTCGATGGTGTACCCGGCGGTCTCTCTCAGCTTTCGGAGTTCTGAGCCCAGACGACGCATACGGACCGTGGTGACTCGAGGCTGCGGCATGGAATCCCCTCTGCTTGCCGGGCACAAGTTACCCGGAGCAAGTTGCGTCCGCACTTCGAACCCCGGAAGGGCACCCAACGGGACACGACATTCATGTCATAGCACCTCATACCCTCCCCGACGACTAGCCGCACACTTGTGCCGCACAGATTCCAGGTGCATGCTGTGCCCCGTGACCGCTCGACCACGCAGAGCAAGTGAGTGCAGTGAGCAGCCATGTCCCCCTCGCCACGGACTGCGGTTCCCGAAGCGGTCCTGAGCATCGCCGGTCAACGAGGAAGAGGCCCGGACACGGTTCACCTACACCGGGACTGGGCCTTGATCGGACATGGAGGTCCGACCCATGAGAGATCGCAGGAGCCCGTCACCTCCGGCAGCACTTCGCCTCCGGAGCACCCCACTCACGAAAAGGAGCGATCGGTGCTGACCAGCGACGGGAGCAGCATCGCGTCCGGCTCGGCATGCGTGTACACCCTTCCACACGACCCCACCTGCGCCTCTCGGGCGCGATCGCTGCTCGCCACCACGATGAAGGAGTTGCGTTTCTGTGGCGACGTGGTCGCCGACGCCGAGATCGCCGTGTCGGAACTGGCCACGAACGCGCTGACCCATGCGAGCACGACCGCGCCCGCCGAACTGTGGATCTGGGCGCGCAGCCGCCCGACGCCCCAACTGGTCGTATCCGTGTTCGACGCCCACCCCGAAAGCCGTCCCGTGCTCTCCGGCGCAGGACTCCTGGAGGAGCATGGCAAAGGGCTGGCCATCGTCTCGGCGCTTGCAGTGGCGACCGGCACCCACCGGACGCGCTCACGAACCGGTGCCGTCGTGCCGGGCAAATCCGTCTGGTTCACCGTCCCCCTGCCGATGCCCTGGCCAGCACCCGCAACGCTCGTCCCTCCGGCCCTTGCCGCAGCCAGGCTTCGCGAAGCGCTGAACGGGCGCGGCATTCCCACCGCACACCGCAGTGACAACCGAGGCATCACGATCATCAACGCCGGCACCCTCAACGTCTGGGTGCAACCAACGGCATTTGCCTGGTGCGACGACCACGGCTACGCGCGTTTGCCCCTGAGCGATCTACAAGAGGCCACGGAGCGAATCGTCAGTTGCCTGGAGAGCGGTCGACCGCCCGTTGCGCCGGCCTGACGACGCCCTTACCCGCACAGACCGCCGTGGGGCGCGGCGCCACCTCCCGTCGCCGCGCCCCACGGCTCCCGCTTTCACGACCTACGAAGGCCATCCGCATGTACTTGGACCCGGACGAGTCCACTGCCGCGCAGAACACCGTCGGCGCAGCCGAGGCTTGGCATCGTGTCCGGCAACACCTTCCCGGCGACAACGACCAGCCGATCCTCCTGCACGTCCAAGAGTTCGAGGACGGCTTCCTCGTTCTCCCCGTCGTGGTGGAATTGCCCGAGCCTCCACCGGTGCCCGACATCGACACCGTCACCACATTCGTCGTCGACAAGGCCACCGGCACCGTCACCCGCTGGCCACTGCTGAAGTTCGACATCCTCACCGACCAGTACCGCCGCTACCGCCGCGGCGAGCCACTGACGTACGACGAACCCACTCCGTGATACCTACATCACCAGGAACCGGTCGATCTCGCTCTGACGCTGACCGGCCCGCGGCTCGCAGAACGGGCTTCATCCGGTCCATTCGCCGTGCTCGAGATAGCGAGGGGCACCTTCCTGCTTGGCGGCGTGGCCATGGAGGAGGCGGCGGGCCAGACGGGCGATGGTCAGTTCGTGGGCTCGGTCGACGTCATGGAAGCCGTACCCGACCAGTTCCTTCGGGTCGAGTTTGATGGCGGCGAGCTGGTCCTCGGTGAGGCTCCCGCCGTCGAAGATGAACAGGATCTTGTCGCCTTCGGCATCGTTGGGGGCCCAGTCGGCGACGAGCAGCCGACCGATGGGCGGGGTGATGCCCAGCTCTTCGGCGACTTCACGGGCCGCGGCTTGTCGGGGCGTTTCGCCTTGTTCGATGTAGCCGCCCGGGATGTCGCGGTAGTCCTTGTAGGAGGGGTCGACCAGGAGCACCTGGTCTTGGTCGTTGAAGAACAGGACGCCCGCGGCCGCTCGGGCCCGGGTGAAGCTCTCGGCTGGGTCGTCGCTCACAGCGTCGAGAGTAGAAGATCGGTCAGATGATGTTCATCCGGTGAGCGAGGTCGGCGAGCGGGCGGCTGCGGCGACCAACCGTGGTAACGCGTAGCTTCAGGGCGAGCTGGCGGCTCATGACGTGCGTGCGAACCTGCTCGGGTGCGCGTTGTTCAGCGGTGAGCAATTCGTCGATCGCTTCGTCGATCTTGTTGCGCGCCCAGTAGGCGTTGACGACTTCGAGGCTGTGACGAACGGCGCGTTCGGTCGGCAGGCCGGAGGTGTCGATGTCCGGGATGAGTTTTAGCGCGACGGGAACGTCGCCGAGGGCCATGGCAGTGGTGACTCGGTGGAGCTGAACGTTGGTGGGGCCGAACGCCGTCCAAAGGTGATTGGAATCGCCGCCCAGCTCGGTGGCTGCGCTTTCGGCTCGAGCAAGGTAATCCTTGGTGGTCGCCCGGTCGTGGGCTTTGGCGGCGGCGACGGCTGAGGGCAGCAGCAGGGTGCCGTAGATCGACAGCAGGCCGGACGAGTCGCGGTCGAGATGTCCGTTCAGGTAGGTGATGGCGCGGTCGGCCATGGCGTTGGCCTCGTCCAAGCGGCCCTGGGATTGAAGGGCGTGGACCACCGAGCGGAGCAGTGACCCGATGACGGCAGGGTCTTCGGAACGCTCGGCGGCGGACAAACCGCGTTGGGCGGCTATCCAGGCGAGGTCGGTCTCACCGAGCTTGGTGAGGATCATGGCGGCGGATTGGCCGGCCAGCGCCGCGAGCCGGTCAGCGCTGCGCCGTTGTTCATGTGGGTACTGCCGGGTCGCCAGCTGGGTCTGAGTCAGCAGAGCGGGCAGGGCCTGAAGCATTCGGCCGTACTGGGAGCCTTGGTAGGCGGTCATCACGGCGGCAAGGTCGGCACGCAGGATGTCCGGGGGCGGCGGGGCGGGCTCGGCCTCGATGGCGGCCAGCAGCGGTGAGAGTTGCTTGTAATCGGTCAACGCAGAACGGATCCGTCCAACGTCGGTGTACTGCCGGGGCCGTGAGCGATCGAATCGGTCGGTTTCATTGCCGATGATATCGAAGACCGAAATGCCCAACACATTCGCAAGCGCACGGATCACACTGATTCTGTCGAGGGCGGCGCGTTCATTTTCGATCTTGCTGAGCCAGTCTTCGGTTCGCCCTACGAGTCCGGCCAGGACTTCCTGGGACATGCCACGCCGCACACGATGCCAGGCCACTCGTTGACCAGGTGAAAGGTGTTCCCAGTGATCAGCCATCGCCTTTCCCGGTGAGCGACCCCGGATTTTCTTTCCGGGTGGACCTCTTGCCGAGGTTCTAGCGTCTTCAACGTCCGCTCCGCAACGGGTTCCGCCGCCACACCGACAGGAATGGCGCGGACGAGCAGATCGCCACGAGACACCATCTGAAACGGATGAACATGCCCCAATTCACCCACCCGGAAGGATGGTCGGAAGTGAGGGGGAACTCCCTGCCCCTGCCCGACCTGCTGCAGACCTCTCCGTACCTCACTCGCGTCATGCCCGGCCACGAGTCTCCGGTGGTCTACTCGAGTGACACCTTCGGGCCGACGTTCCCGGGAGGCGACCCGCCCGGTCCTGACGCGTTGTTCGGCATCATCGGGCTGGATCGGACGATCACCTGGCAGTCCGACCGTCTGGTGCTGGTCATGCTCCGGGAGTGCGCGCCACGGCCGTGTGATGTCGTTCGGCTCACCGAGCGGTTCGGCCCCGAACGGGTGTCCGCGGCCGTCCGGCGCGGCTGGCTGCAGGCCCCTGACGAGCTCTGCCGGAAGTACCGCCTGGTGTCCGGCGAGATCGAGGTCACCTCCCATTGCAACTGGGGTTGCCGCTTCTGTCCGGTTTCCCTCGCCCCCAAGCCCCGCAGGACGATGCCGATGGATCTGTTCGAGGAGGTCATCGGCAAGCTCGCGGACGTTCCCACGCTCGACTACGTGACGTTCCAGTTCTTCAATGAGCCCACTCTGGACCGCCACTTCAACGACCGCGTGCAGATGCTGGCCCAGTACGGCGTGGAGCTCGCGCTCTACACGAACGCATCGGCCCTCACCAGCGAGAAGGTCGATTGTCTGCGGCGGCACGGGATCCTGCGGCATCTGATCGTCAATCTGCCGAGCACCGATGAGGAAGAGTTCATCGACCTGACGGGCTCACGTAGCTACCAGCAGACGATGCGGAACCTGCAGCGGGCGTTGGAGGCCGGGTTCCCCGTTCAGATCGTCGTCAACGGTGTAGGCGAACGCCTCACCCGGAACCTCGAAGCGGTCAAACGCCGTTACGAGCCCCTCGGGGCGCAGGTGTGTCGGAGCCAGACCTGCGATCGAGCCGGGGAACTGCGGAACGAGCACTTCCAGGACGTCCACGTGCAGGGGCGGCTGACCGGCTGCGGCTGGCCGGTCCATCACGCCAACATCAGCGTCCGCGGCGACCTGTTCCTGTGCTGCAACGACTATCACCAGCGCGAAGTGTTCGCCAACATCCGGGACGGCTCGATCGACGAGCTCATGTCCAGTGACGCGGCAGTCACCGCTCGGCGCAAGGTGTTCGGCGTGGTCGACGCCGACGACGGCTTCCTGTGCCGCCGGTGCCACAACCAACGAGCGGACTACGCGGGCCGCGACTTCCGCCCCATCGCGACGTTCGGCTGATGAGGGAGCACCCATGACTTCGCTGAGGATCTGGTACGTCGCGGCGCAGCGGCTGTGCAACCTCGACTGCCCGTACTGCGTGTCCGTCGGCTCCTGGTCGAAGAGCCGCCGCGATGACTGGCGGGCTCCCGCAGACCAGGACGCCTTCACCGAGATCACGTCCTGGATCGGGACGCGGCCCTTCGAAGTGTCGCTGCGCCTGGGCAGCCTCGGAGAGCCGTTCGCCTCGCCGTTCTTCTTGCGGCAGGCAGCATGGCTGACCCGCCGACCCAACGTCCGCTTCGTCGAGCTGTTGTCCAACGCCTCGCTGCTGCAGAGGCGGCTGCCGAAGATGGAGTCGACGGCGAACTTGGGGAAGCTGTCGCTCTGGCTCACCTGGCACCGGACGCAGATGAGCATGGAGAAGTTCATCGCCGCCGCGGAGTTCGCCCAGCGCGAGTACGGCTGCTTCGTGGTCGTCAATGCACTGCTGTTCTCCGGCGGAGACATCGTCCCCATCCGGCAGCTGAAGGACGCCACTGACCAGGCGGGTCTACGGTTCAACCTCGATCTCGGCTACGACCCGTACACGTCGTCCCGGACCTTCACCGACGAGCTGGCCCGTACCGTCCCGGTCATGCGCGATCACAGACTGGCAAGCCAGGTGATCGACGAGGTGGAGGCCGCAGGCGGGGACCGGGAGCTCACGAGAATCGCGCTGCTGGGCTTGCGGTCGCCGCAGGGACGACCGTGCCGCGCGGGGCACGACTACCTGTTCATCGACATCCAGGGCAACGCCTACCGCTGCTCCCGGTACGCGGTTCTGGATCGCGACCGCTACGGCAACGTCCTGGAACCCGACTTCGACTTGAAGCTTCGTCCCCAGACATGGGCGCCGTGCGAGGCGGTCGGCGGCTGCTGCAACAAGGAGGACTTTCTGAACCTCAAGGTCGCCTCGCACCTGCGTCAGCAGGAAGCACCCAGCCTCGGCTGGATCGACGCCTGACACGAACGCCACACGATGATCGGCCCGGAGAGGATCCCATGCTGCTCGGCGAAATGTCATGGCCCGACCTGCAGACCCGTACCCGCGATGCCTACGCCATCATCCCCGTGGGCGCCGTCGAACCGCACGGCCCCCATCTCCCGCTGGCCTCCGACACGGTGATCAGCGACTATTTCGCCGCCCGGCTCGCCCATCAGATCAACGGGCTGATCGCGCCGTCGATCGGCTACGGGGTCGCCACCCCGTCACAACGTCTCGGCGGCGACTTCCCCGGAGTCGTCAACATCAGCGGCCAGACCTTCACCCACCTGGTCACCGACGTTCTCACCGCACTCGCCCGCCACGGCCTGCGCAAATTCGTCATCGTCAACTCCGCGATCGACAACGTCGGCTTCCTGTGCGAATCGGCGCGGATGCTCGCCGACGATCTGCCGGACGCCCGCGTGATGATCGTGAACTGGTGGGACGTGGTCGGTGAGGAGTATCGAAACCGACTCGCCGCCGAAACGGGCGTGGCCCGCACAGAGGACCATCACGCCGCCATGGTGGAGTCCAGCCTCGTCATGCACATCGCACCGCACGCCACCCGCCCCGACCTCGTCCCAGCGTGCCCGCCCCCGCTTCCCGCCCGCCGCATCGCCTATCACGTCTTCCCGCTCCCAGCCGACGTCTCGACCGAGTCCGGTGTCGTATACACCGCCTCCGAGGCCGGCGCACAGCTTGGCGAGCGGGTCGCAGAGCGCGTCGCCCGCGAGCTGGCGGCCGCCGTCCGTCTGGAGTTCGGTGAGTCCGATGAACGGTGACCCGGACGCGCAGCGCGCCTTCCTGTTCTCCCCCTCTTCCTCCTACCCCCGGCCGCTCGCGTGCCTGGTCGACACCGAAGGCAACCTGGTTCACGCCTGGAGCAACCCCGTCGGCCAGCCCGACCCCGCTTCCGCCCCACCGTCCTACCTGCGCGGCTGGAACCACGTGGAACTCGGCGCGGACGGCAGCCTCTACGCCATGGTGCCGCTGCACGCCCTGCTGAAGTTGCGGCCGGACTCCTCTCTCGCATGGAAGGTCGAGATCCCGGTCCATCACGACCTCGAGCTCCGCCCCGGTGGTGAGATCTACGCGCTCACCGAGCGCCCTCGGCTCGTCCCCTGGAACGGAGGTTCACAGCTGGTACTGGACAACCTCATCACCTTCCTCAGTCCTGAGGGCGACGTCATCGAGGAGTTCTCCCTCTACGACCTGCTGACGTCACACGCCGGTATCCGCTCGCTCGTCGACGCTGAGATTTCGCGACGCACCGCGGCCTCTGACTCCCGCACCTTGTCGAGTTTGGACGCTCTCCGGGGTAGCACGGGTCGAGAGGCCTCACGAATCTTGCGAGCCTTGCCGGGCTCCCCCTGCGACGTCTTGCACGCCAACACCCTCGAGGTCCTGCACACTCACCCGAGTGCACTGTGGAAGGCGGGCGACGTACTGGTCTCCCTCCGCGAACTCGACATCATCGCCGTCGTGGACCTGGAGACCCAGCACGTGCGGTGGTACTGGGGGCCGGGCGAACTATCGGCACAGCACCAACCCTCCGCGCTTGCCGACGGGAATTTGCTCGTCTTCGACAACGGGCGAACGAAACAACGCTCGCGCGTCCTGGAGCTCGACCCCATCACCAAAACGATCGTCTGGCAGTACACCGCTGACCCGCCCCAGGCTTTCTTCACCCCGCTGGCCGGCGGATGCGAACGCCTCCCCGGCGGCAACGTCCTTATCACCGACGCCCAGGCAGGACGCGCCATCGAGCTGACGCGCGATGGGCGCATCATCTGGACTCTGCAGATTCACGCCCGGCGACCAACGTCTACGACCTCCCGCTGCGAGGTCTACCGCGTCGCCGCAGTGCCCTCCGAGGTGACCGCCCGACTGTCCAGCAACGCCGACGACGCCCGAAACCTGGCGCATGCCCTCGTGCAGTGCGGAGTCAGCCGAACTTCCCTCCCGGCCCGGAGCAGCCGATGATCACCGTCATCGTCCCCACCCGTGACCGCCCGGGCCCCCTCCACAGGGCGCTGCGCAGCCTGGCCCGCCAGACCTTCCGCGACTTCGAGGTGACCGTCATCGCCGACGGCGGCGTCTCACCCAGCGCCGTCATCGACGCCTGGAAGCAGGAGCTCCCGGTGAGGCTACTCGAAGCCGACGGCAAAGGCGTCTCCCACGCCCGCAACCTCGGCGTCACCACAGCAAACGGCCACTACCTGGCGTTTCTTGATGACGACGACGTCTTCCTACCTCGCCACCTCGAACTCGCCCACCGCGCTCTGTCGGCCGGCAAAGCAGACGTGGTCTACGGCGGAGCGCTCGTCAGCCCGCGCTGGATCGAAGCCGTCCCCCGCCACGCTGCGTCCCTGCCTCGCAAGGACTACCCGTTTAACGACGAGTTCCTGCTCATCGCCAACTACATCCACACCGGATCGGTCGTGACCCGCAATTTCGTCGACAGCCCAGTGCGATTCGACGAACTGATGACCCACTGCGAAGACTGGGACATGTGGCTGGCCCTCCGCCATGGCCTGGCTTACCGGTTCTCCTATCTCGGCGAATGCACCAGCGTGTACCACCAAGTCGCTCACGCCTCCGGCATCGTGGCCTCGGCCTACCAGACCAGCCCCACGCCCTTCACCTCTGCCCGAGCGCACCTCTACCGCAGATGGGCTCCGACAAGAAACCGTCGTCAGATCCACGCCTACCGTGCCTGGTTCGCCGAGTTCGACGCTCGCCTCGACACACGACTCGTCCTCCGGCAGCCGGTGCCTGCCCACGTGTACGAGCACGCGGTCCGGGCCCTCCACTCCGCATTCAGCGACAAAGCCCCGGCCGACCCTGCCCTACTGGACAAGATCCTTCCGCCGCCCATCCCCGAACCCGCAACCGAGCAGTAAGGCTGACAGGCCATGTCCCGGCACCAGTACCCCATCAAAGATGCTGGCGCACCCTATGACGGATTCGCCGATATCTTCGCAGCCGAAGCGGCCGTCAGCGCCTACAACGCCCACTACGACCGTCCGACCGTCCTCGGTCTGCTCGGCGACGTCAGCGGCAGACGCGTCCTGGATGCCGGATGTGGGCCGGGCCTCTACCTCGCGGAGCTGAAGGCCAGAGGCGCCGAGATCGCCGGATTCGACCAAAGCGCCGACATGATCCGTGTCGCCCGGCAACGCCTCGGTCACACTACGGACCTGCGATGCCACGACCTGGGCGAACCACTGCACTGGCTGGACGACCACACGGTCGACCTCGTCCTGGCAGCACTGGTGATCCACTACGTCGATGACCGCGTCGGCGCACTCAGAGAGCTGCACCGCGTCCTGCGCCCCAGTGGTCGGCTGGTGCTGTCCACCAGCCACCCCACCGCCGACTGGCTGGACAGCGGCGGAGGCTACTTCGAGCAGCGCTACGAACAGCAGCAGTGGTCGCACGGCTTCACGCACCGGTACTGGCGCCAGCCCCTCCAGCGCTGGACCGAGGAGTTCACCGCCGTCGGCTTCGTGATCGAGCGCCTCGTCGAGCACCGGCCACAGGCAACGATGTCCCAGCGGCATCCGGCCGAGTACGCCAAGCTCACCCGAGAACCCGGCTTCATCGCCTACCGTCTCGCAAAGTCCGCAGCCACCCGCTGACCGCCGAACCACGCCGCGCATTCCGCCCTCGAGACGGTCACCGACCACGATGGGAACATCTCCACATGACGCTTCCGACGCTGGCGGTGGTGAGCGGCGGCCCCGGAACGGGCAAGACGACCCTCGCCCACCAACTCGCCCAGACCCTGGGCTGCCCCGCGATCATCCGCGACGAGATCAAGCAGGGAATGGTCCTGGCCACCCCCGGCTACCAGGCCGGCGGCGACGATCCACTCAACCGTCCCACCCTGGACGTCTTCTTCAGCGTGCTGAAGACCTTGCTGAGCGCCGGTGTCACCGTCGTCGCCGAAGCCGCCTTCCAAGACCGGCTCTGGCGTCCCAACCTCGAACCCCTCACCACCCTCGCCGACCTTCGCGTCATCCGCTGCACCGTCGACCCCGCCGTCGCCCACGACCGGATCACCCATCGTGCCCGCAACAGCGCCCACCGAGCCGCCCACGGCGACCACGAACTCCTGGAAGCGATCGCCGCCGGACAGCACTCCCTCGACTCCTGGGTGCCGATCCGCATGGAGGTCCCCACCCTGATCGTCGACACCACGGACGGGCACGAACCCGCCGTGTCCGACATCGCCGCCTTCGTAGCCGGGCCAACCGGCTCCTAAGACGTCGCCTCATTGGTGAGGTGGCGGTGGCAGATGAGGGCAGCGGCGATGCCGACGAAGGCCATGAAGTGCTCTCACCGCAGTGACGCTCAACCGACGGCAGCACCGCGACGGCACCGTCTCGCGTCTCTGGCGGCGGTAAATAACCACATCTCCACGCAGATCCCAGACCTGAACACCTTTCTGCTGGACGTCCAGGGCAGCCCCAGAGCGACTGTAGATAACGCCATCGTTCTTGAAGGCCGTGCTACCGTCTTGGCGCCAGATTTCGCATCCGGTTGAATTTCAGTTAGCGCTGCCAGCCTCCGCCGATCGCCGGAGAGGGCCATCACATGACGCGAAGACCGAGGAAGCACAGCACCGCTCGCCGAGGCGATGCTGCTGGTGGGCGCGACGGCGGCGTTCAGTGGGAGAACCATCCACTATACGGGCCGATTCCCTATCGGCGCTTTCCGATTGGCTACGATCTGACATTCCAGCCCGACCTGCCCCCCAGGGCGATACGCGGCGACCCGTCACGGCAGGTGAAGTTCTGCCCGCATTGCCGGCCGCCCAAGTACTTCTACGTGGATCAAGAACTCCGCTGCCGGAACTGCGGCACAACGTTCATCTGGCCTGCAGAACAGCAGCGACACTGGTACGAGGTCCTGCAACTATCCGTAGCAGGCAAGCCGCCCGCTCTGTGCCCCGGTTGCAGACGCGAACGGCGGGCGGCCCGCGCGATCGGGCGGCGGCTCGCTCGCGCGACGGACAACGTCCGTGAGAATCCCGACGACGTCGATGCACTGTTGGAGTTCGCCGCCGCGATGGCCAAGCATGGCAAGAAACTCGGCTCGGGTGACCTGGCACGTGGGGTCGCCGCGGCACGCAAGGCTTCACGGCTCGACCCGAGTGCGGTTACCGCGCACTTTTGGGAGGCGGTATGCCACGAGGCTGCGGGCCGCTCCGAGCGAGCGGCGGACGGCTATCAACGATTCGCGGATGCAGCACACGCACGCAAGACCCAGAGCGTGCGGAAACTACTCGCACAGGCCCATCGGCGGCTCGCCGAACTGCGCACCATAGCCCCGGCGGAGGATCCATGACACCGAGACTTCCGAGACCCCGCTGACAGCTTCAGTCTGGCACGAATCGACGTCCAGTCCTTACAGCAGGTCGTCGTCAGCTTCGGTGTCGGGGTCGCGTGGGTCGTGGACGCCGGGGGGGCGGAGGTCGGGTGGTGTGAAGGTGTAAGACTTCGAAACGGTCGGCATGGCCGCGAGTTCGACGAAGGCGTCTGGTCGCGTCAGTAGCGGCACGCGTTGATGCGCCGAGGAGTCGGCTGCGGCTGCGCTGCTCGCGCCGTCGGCCGAGATCGTGACAGGCGACTCGGCGTCCGGCGACAGATTTACGATGGCGAGCTCGTCAGGAAGGGCGTGGGGGTCAAAGGCCTCGCCGCAATTGATGAGCAGGCGACGTCTCACCGCCGGGCTTCGAAGGTACCGCTGGGCCTTGGAGACATCCTCTATGAGTGTCAGGCCCGGCACCTCGTCGTCCTGAAAGCTGCCGAGGTCAACGCCGAACAGATGCCACGCACTTTGGCGGGTGAGCACGACCTCGATGGCGTTGCCGGGCTGACGAGTCAGCGTCTCGACAACCATGTGCCGGACGGTGTCTTCGGCTCCGGGGCCGTCAAGGGCCGTGACCGGGGCGACGTACCCCAAGCTGCCCGCCAAAGACGGCGAGCGCTCCGAGGCAGGTACGTGCACGTCCGATCGATGACCTCGGCCCCATGCGCGGGAGAGGGTGGATCGGCCGCCCCGTCCACATGCATATCCAGCGCACACCGCTGCTGTCAGGAGGGCGCCCAGGAGCAATGGACGAGCGCCCCCTCCCTCCTCGTCATGGTGCAGTTGTTGAGGGACGGGACTGGTCTGGTTCGGCTTCAGCTCGGTCTCTGTGTTGGAGGGGCTGCGGTTGGGAGCCGGTCCGGGCGAGTTGGGCGCCTCCGTCGTCGAGTCCGATGTCGCCCGTCTTGACGCTGTTGGCCTTGACGGTCGTGGCCTTGGCGGGGTTGTCGTCAGTTGGGGCTGTCGGGGCGTGGGCTTCCGGGTGGAGCGATGGGGCGGCGGTGGGAAGGAGTCGCGTATTACGTCTTCCCAGTCAGGGTCCTTGCCGGTCCGCATGCTTTCCAGAACTTCCTCGCGAGCCCGGCGACAGACTTCGTCCCGGTCGACGTAGCGAGAGGCGACGGGGCCGAAGGGGCCGCAGGTGGAAGTCGTCTCCGCCCCGGTCGCTTCCGCGGGTTCCATCAGCGCCAGGTTGAGGAGCATAAGGGAGCCCGCGATGACGGCAGACGCCGCACGATGCTGTGCGTTCGTCCGCAGGAACTCGGAGCGGCGGGCCGATGGTGTGAAGGCCCTACACATACGGCTCCCGCCGGAGGTCGCAGCGGTGCGGCATCGGGTGCCGGTCGGAGCGCGGGGCTTTTCGCGGACGCGGGTGCTTGCGGGGCCAGGTGATGGCCATGTACATGGCCACTGGCCAGCCGAGGACGGTCGTGCAGCAAAGGACGTTGACCAGGACGAAGAGCATGAGTTCGTCGACGCCGCGGTGGATGGCGATCAGGGTCGGCAGGACGGCGAGGAAAACCAGGACGGCGATCAGTGCGAGACCCCACAGCCAGTCGGGCTTGATGTCGGTGATCACGGATGCCTCCTAGAGGTTGCGTCGACGGTTGCGGTCGGGTGCCTGGCGTGCCTTTCCTGCGGCGGGTGCCTCGTGCGCCTGCCTGGCGCTCAGTTCCAGGGCTTCTTGGATGGTGAACGGGAAGCCGTCGGCGGCGATTCGGGCCTGCGATGCCGGCCCTGGCATCGCAGGCGCGGGTACGGCTTTGGTGATGACCTCGTCGGACAGGTTGGTCATCGCCTCGAGCGTCGTGCGGAGCTGGCCGGGGTCCAGGTCGAGGCCTTCCTGCAGCCGGTCGGCGATGTGCCGGGCTCGCCGTTCCTGGCGGGCTTCGTCCCACTCTCGGCGGTCCGGGCCATGGACGGTCGCGGCCCATCGGGCACCGGTGCCCTCCTCGAGTTCCGCGCGTCGCGGCGCCGGGTCTCCGGTGCGGACGTTCGGGTCTCGGGTGAAGAAGGGGGCCGCCTCCCGCATGGCCTCGAGGTGATCCTTGCCGTCTTCGCGGAACCGGTCGTAGTGGCTCATGGCGTGCGGGTGCAGGTCGCGCAGGCGTTCTTCGCACTTGCGGACGGCCGAAGCGGCTGCGGCGTTGTCGGCGGCGTAGGGGACGGCGGCGCCCCATGCCTGGGCGACGTCCTGCAGACGCGCCTGCCGTAGCCATTTGCTGTCGTGCGCGGGCGACCAGCGGGTCCGGGCTTCCTGGAACGCCGCTTTGCCGGCTTCACGCTCGATGCGTTCGGCTTCCGCGTTGCGTGCCTGCTGAGCGGCCATTAAGCGGGCCTTCCGGCGTTCGTTTCCCTGCTGGATCGCGACGGCGATGGTGATGATCTGGACGAGACGTTGACCGCTGTGGATGAAGCCTTCGGTGATCGGGTCGGGGTGCTGCTGGCTTGTCATGTAGTTCTCCTTGGACGGTCGCCTACTTGCGGGCATGCCGAGTCGATCGGCTTCCCGTGTGGGTGGAGGGTTGTGCTGGACGCGCCGGTGATGCGTCCTTCGTCGGCTCGGGACTGATCGCGGAAGCGACGGCGGCGGTGACCTCGGCCGGGTCCACCTCGGTGCGAGCGGCGACGCGGGTCACCTGCCGGGCAATCTGGGACGGCGGCAGTTCGGCGATCACGCGTGCGGCGGAACGGGCTGCTGCGAGCCGGGTCTCGATGAACTTCAGTTCCCCGAACTCGTCCAGTCTCTCATCAACCAGCAGGTCAGGGAGGGGGATCGAGGCGTGTAGCCCTTCGATGACAGCTGACTGTCTCTCTGGAGATAGCAGGTCCGCGGGGTCGCGGCCTTCGGGGAGCATGGCCGCGTCGATCGGGCCGGTGATGTGGCGGAGTGTGCGCCATGAGCGGAGCACGGCGGTTCGGCCGGCGCGGTCGCCGTCCAGCGCGAGGACGAGCCCGGAGTTCTTGAGGTCGCACCGACGGCCGAGCGCATCGACGTGCGCAGGGGTGATCGCCGTTCCGCAGGGAGCGACGGCGACGTACTCCGCAGGCATCGTGACGTTGACTGCGATGGCGTCCAGTGGTCCTTCGACCAAGAGCGGCCGAACGCCTTGGGCGAGACGTTCCCTTCCCTCGGTCAGTCCGAAGAGGAGCTCGTGTTTGTGGAAGACGGCCGTCTCGGGTGTGTTGAGGTATTTCGGCCCGTTGCCGCCGTCGGGACGTCGGCCGATGAACCCGACGACGGCGCCGTCTTCATCCCGGAACGGGAGGAGCACGCGGTTGTAGAACAGGTCGGTGAGGTCACCGCTGCGCCCTTGTCGCGCGAGACCGGCGTGCACGATCAGCTGATCGGCATGGCCACGTTCCCGCAAGTGCTGGACGAGCGCCTGGCGTGCGCGCGATGCGTGGCCGACCTCCCATCGCTCCTGCACGGCAGGGGTGAACCCACGGTCGGCCAGGTAGTCGGCCGACCAGCTGCCACGAAGGTTGCTCACGAAGAAGCGATGCGCATCGGCCACGGCGGCGAGAACCTCCTCCCGCTCGTTGACACCGCTGGACGGGCCGACGCTGGCGTTCGCTTCTGGTGCCGCCGTCGGGCTCTTGGACGGACCGGCGTGAAGGTTCGTCATCCGGCGGCGAAGCCGGGCCGTCGTGCGAAGGACCTGCTCGCCGACAGCCCGGATGGCGGCTGCCGGGGCCGCGCGTTCGTCCGTCCCCGCCCACTGCCGGGTGGGCGGGAAGGCCGGGATCGTGCCTGTAAGGCCGAGTTCGGCCAGTACCAGGTACGCGACCGAGTCGGCAACGACTCGCCTCACGCTGCGGCATGCGGCGGCGTCCGAGGTCGGCGGGTCGACATGGTCGGCGGGCTGGATCGCGTGCGCGAGCTGGTGCGCGAGCATGGTCGCCGCTACGGTGTCGTCGAGTTCCGGGCTGATGGTTATCCGTTGTTCGGGACGGCCGAGGTACGTCCAGCCCTGGCCTCGGTCGACGTACAAGCCGAGTTCGGCGGCGAGTTGAGACAGCCGCGCGAGCCCTTGGACGGGCATTGGTCGTGCGGACTCGTCGGGCGCCTCTCCACTGGTCTGGGCGATGTCGAAGACAGGCCGTGGTCGTCCCCGGGTGGAGATGATGCGGATTCCCGCTTCCCCTCGAAGTACCTGGCGGCCAAGCCTTTGCCAGTCGTCATAGGAGCGGACATCGATCGCGCTGGACCGCTGAGCCGGGATCAGCAACGTGTTGATGAAGCCGAAACGCGCGTGGTGTCTGGCGTCTTCGAGCCACTGTTCCCAGGTGAGGCGTCCCTCGTACAGGCTCGTCACGCGGTGGACCGCGATGCCGTGTAGAACATCGAGCTGGCGGTTCCGTTCATCCTCGCGCTCGGTGCGCCCAGCGCTCGCGTCGGACGCGGACGTCATGGCGCGTCCCTCCGAGAGCGTTCACTGCGCACGGCGGCGACGAGCTTCGCCACTCGTTTGTTGGCGACCGTGTAGCCGAGTTCGCGGAGTTGGGGCCCCAGCTTGTCCCTGGTGAGCCGCACGCCTTGACGCTCGGCTTCCTCCTGGAGTCGGCGGACGACCGCCATCAGTTCGTCCTCGCCGGAGGGTCGGCCCGGGTTCGGGCCGGTTCGCGGCCGAACCTCGGCGACGGCCGCGCCGGTGGGCAGCTTGCGGAGTGCCAGCCGTTCTTCCAACGGCGCTCGCCACCGCCACGTCCACCTGCCGTATTGCTGTTGCAGTGCGGAGACGGCGAGCAGGTGACGGTATTCGAGGTCCAGGCCGTGCCGGTAGCCGGTGATGTGCCACAGGACCATCCGGCGCCACAGCAGCAGACTCGACACCGGTGCGAGCAGCCAGCGCACGGTCGGGACCCGCTCGAGACGGCTCCCGGAGGCGAGTCCGACCCACCGGCGGATCAGGTGCCGCGCGCCCTCGACGACGATGATGAAGAGGGTCGGCATGGCCGCATGCATGACGACGCCTGCGAACTCGCCCCGCGCGGCGGCGACGTTCACCAGTACGGTGCCGACGATGTAGGCCCAGGCCGTCCAGCGCAGGACGGGCCACGGCATGTCGAGGTACTCCATCAGGAGGTCCCACGTCAGCAGGATCAGGATGCCCAGGTCCATGCCGATCGGGACGATCCAGGCGAGACCTCCGAAGTGCGGTTCGGCCATCTCGCGGACGGTCGAGAACGATGCCATGCCCCCGAGCACGGCAAGGCCACCGATCAATGGGGCCACCGTGATGGCCACGATTTTGGTGACCTTCGCGGTCGCCGCTCCGGTTCCGTCGGCGGCCTTGGGGACGTCCTCTGTCTGCGCCTTAGGCGATGGACGACGGCCCCTGCTCACCGCAGCCGCCTCTCCAGCATCCAGTCCACGAGCCGGGCGACGTATCGCACTTCGTTCGTCGGCCCGAGCAGCCGGCCATGAGCGGTGACGTACGCGTAAGCGTCCTCAGCACCCGCGCAAAGAACGGTCTCGGACCATCCGTTGCGGTGCACTCGCAGCTGCCACCGTCCGTTCCGCGGCTTGCGGACGCGCGTCGAGATGCCCAGGCGCCCGAGCTCGAAGCGCAACCGGAGGAGGCGCGCACGCCGCTCCTCGTGTTCGGTCCTCGGCCTCCTGCCGACCTGTGTTCCCATCGCTCCCCCGTTGGCATTCGCTGATGAATCCACTGGGCCATCAACCAAAGTCCTTGACCAGAACGATGCAGGACGCGCGGAGCGTGGTCAATCAAAGTAGATGATCGGCGTGTCGAATTCCTGGAGACAGTCACCGACCTGGCGCCCGCCGTCGGGTCGCGGGGCTCGCTGGCTTCGGAGGCGACCGCCGCGGCCCGCCGGCTTCCGGCGGACGCCATGGGTCGGGAAAGCCCGTCAACGCGAGCATCGCCTGTGCGGAGGCAGGGGTCGAGCGGAGGTCTCGGAGGTGTCGAGCCGCAGCGCGAGCGGCCTCGGCTTGCGCCTGGTGCTGCTGAAGCCGACGAACGTGAGCGATGGTCTCCAGCAGCGAATGCAGATTCGCCATCAGCGTCATCACCGATACGGCGAGGTCGTCCTTCGGCGAACCCGCCAGTCTCAGCAGCCGGGCCGCCGCGCGCAGCGCGTTGCCCGCGGGGCTGGGGCGGGGGACGCGGCCATGGGGAGCTCGGGCGGCGCGATCGTAGGCGTGTGCCGCACGCCGGAGTTGGCGGTTTCCAGTGGCCGTGGCCGCGGTGTGCAGAGCATCCGCGGCGGCCCAGCAGGCGTCCTGCGCGGCGTACGGGTTGGTCACCAGGTGACGCCGGACTTGAGCGGTCGCGTACGCCGCCGCCTTGGCCGCATCCTCGTAGAGGGCGCGCCGCTCCTCGGGCGTGAGGTCGACCAACGGTGCTCGCCGTGGCACGTTCGGAGCGTCCCAGCGCGCTCGCAACCTGGTCAAGGACAGGTCCTCGGCGAGGCGGCTTCCCGGGTACCAGGTGACTTCCTCCTTGTCCTGGGCGGGAAGGGCGACTGCGTAACCGGTGATCTGTTCGGGAGATCGTTGGCTGTGGCGGAGCTTGACCAGCAGTCCGTTCCGCCGCAGCGCGTCCGCGAACTGGTGGGCCGTCCGCGCGTCGTCCGCGGCGCGGCGGACGGCCGTCCGCAGGACGGCCCGCGCGGACGGAGCGGACAGGTGCCGTCTGAACTCGTCCGCCGTCCACCGCCGACGCAGCTTTGGAAGGGTGAGGTCGGCGGCGAGCTTCCCGCCGCCGTACCAGACCGGTCCCCCGTCGGCGTTCCGGTCGTCGGGCAGGGCAACGGAGTAACCGGTGATCTCGCCGGACGTCCGTCGGCTGTAACGCCGTCGGACCAGCAGGCCATCGCTGCTCAGGCGTGCGAAGAACGCGTGCTCGTCGGCTGCTCCGGCCGCCGCCGTCTGCACCTTGCGGCGCAGGACGGTCCGCGGCGGCTCTTTTCGTCCGCGGCGGACGGCCTTTTCGGACTCGGCCCGCTTCGGCCGCCGCGCGGCCGTCCGGTCGGCCGGAGCGGTGGACCGTAGTCCGAACCGGCGCTCCACTGCCCGGCAGGCCTCGCGCACTCGATACCCGTCGTTCCAGACGTTCGGCCGTACGCCGTCCGCGCGCGCCAGGGTGGCGACGATGTGGATGTGGTCGTCGGCGTGGCGGACGGCGATCCAGCGGACGCCGTCCGCGTCGCCGTCCGCGCCCAGTCCGGTGCGGACCATGACCTCGTCCGCGATCTGCGCCCACTGCCGGTCGGACAGCACCGGGTCGTCCGGCGCCGCCCGCAACGACAGGTGCCACACCGGCTTGCCGAAACTGCGTTCGCCCAATTGCGCAACGGGCTGCATCAGCAGGCCGTCCAGCTGACTGAAGTCGCGGCGTCCGTCTTCACGGTGGCCGGGTTCGAGCTCGGCGGGACTCCGGAACCCCGCCACGATGCGCGGATTCTGATGCTCGCCGTGTCTGCCGGGTCCGTAAAGGTAACGAAGCAGGCCCTGCGCACGTTTGCCGCGCAGCACCTTGCCGATCACCCACGCCTCCCCGACCGCGAGAGGCGATCAGGGAAGCCGGCGGCGGAGCTCTTCGGCAAGATCGTCGAGCCTGCGGACCGTCCGTGCCGCCGCTTCGGCGTACCAGCGGATCTGCGGGACCGGCTCCCCCGAATGCAGCGCCGCGACGACCTGGTTGAGGTTCACGCCGATCCGCCGGGCCTGACCTGACGCCTGCATCACCTCACCCAGCACCTCGCGCAGCACCGCGTACTCAGGCCGCTCTCGACCATGCACCACGGCCATCGTCGCCGACGCCACGAACGTTCCAAGGGCCAGCCGATCCCTCGCCGCAGCAGTACGGACGAGCTCGTACTCGTCGTCGGCGAATGCCACCCTGACCGACCGCCGTCGAGGCGGAGTACGCTGCGTCCGCCGGTTCACCCGCGCATGCCTGTCGCCCAACCTCACCTCCTGGATCGCGCCCGATCCCCCGGCCGCCACGCGGTCGGACCGCGCCCGGTCCGACCGCGTTAAGTGAACGTTTCGCATTTCTTGCCCCGCGTCGGTGGAGCAGCATTGGCCGTGGCGGCGCTCCGCCGACACGGGGCACGACCGTGGGCTAAAGACGGTCCAACGAGAGCACGACTGGACGTCCGGCCACCGTCTCGAAGACCCGTCCGTTCACGATGGACGTACTCAAGGTTCGCGTCTGGGCCGTGAAGGATGCGGAGACGAGGGGCGCTGCGCTGCGGGAGGCTCCGCCTTGGCTTGCCCGGCCAGAGCCTCCTTGATGGAGGTGGGGAAGTCGTTCTTGGCCGGTTCAAGTTCCGGGGCCGTCTGATCGGCGGCCGCCACTTCTCGCTTGTCCAACGTGTCGGCGCTGTCTGTCGCGCCGTGAACGGCGGTCAGCGCCCCTTGCGCACGCCGGAACGACTCGCCGAGTTCCGCCGCCTGCTCGTATGCCCGCGCCAGCGCGTCGTGCGCTTGCACAACGACCGGTGTGGGATCGAGGCCGCGGTCGTGTCCGAGCCGTCCCGCCGCCAGTTCCCGGTCGAGGACGGCATCGATCTGCTCGGCCGTTCGGGCCATGCCGAACGCGGCCTGTGCCAGGTTCCCCAAGACGGAGTACAGGACTTCCGGCCGTGTCGGACCGGACCGCCCTTCGACCGACTGATTGAGGTCGCGAGCTTGCCGGTACAGGCCGCCGGCAAGTCGCTCAATGTCCTCGTCGGTGTGGGTGTCGACTTCGTCCATGCGAGATGCCCTCCAGCATCAACAGAATGAGATTGACCATGCAGGGCTCCCTTCTCTCCAGATGACGGTTCGAGGCCGCAGGCGCCGTGAAAGCCCCGCGACCGGCTGCGTTACAGCCTGCCCTATCACGTCCACGGTGACCACTAAGATCAGCGGCGTGGCGTGATGTCACTTTAAGTTCTTGATCTCCGTGCGCCACCTCATGACTCGGCGCACCGGCCGTACACCGGCAGGGACGCTCAGGGGTCGCCTAATCGAGCAAGCCGCGCTGCACCGCCACGACTCCGAGTGCGAAGCGGTTCTCCACGCCGAGGGCGTCCCGGATGGCGTTGACCTGGCGGCCGACCGTGGCGACGCTCACGCCTACTTGGTCGGCTATGGCCTTTTCGGTCATGCCCTGCACCAGCAGGCGAAGGATCTTCATCTGTGTCGGTGGCAGTGGCCCCTCGTCATCCTCCTGGATGCCGTAGGGCGTGGCATTCGCCCAGAGAAGCTCGAAGTACTCACGTAGGGCTCCGACGATCACCGAGGACTGGACCAGCAACGCTCCCGCCGACTCGCTTTCGGCCAAGGGCAGCAAGGCGATGGCCTCATCAGCGAGCCTCATGCTCACGGCGAGCTGTGGGAGAAGCCGAACAGTCCCGCCTGCTCGCACGAGGGCGTCGATTCGCTCACGTGCGGCGGACTCCTCGACGCGGTTCATCTCGTAGATGGCTCGGCACCTGACGGTGCCGAATCTCAAGGTCGGGTGCTCGGTGGGCCGGCCGCCGCCCACGCCGTCACCGAGGAGCAACCAGTCGCGCTGTGCCGAACCCGCCAGGGTCCCTTCCAGGGCGTGGATCCGACTCTGATCGGTGATGATCTGCACCAACTGGTCCATGGACCTGTCTGCTGCGGCTTCCTGCGCCGCGTGGGCCTCGCGCAGGCGCTCCTGGCCGTCCAGTAGCCGCCGATGTTCGGCCGCCAGGTCTTCGGCATGCCGGGCGAGGGCTCGCTGCAGCACCAGATCGGGAGACGCCGGGACGAGCACCGATCGTCCATCCGCGCCATCGTCCTGCAGGTACGCCATTCCTTCGGTGAGGAGGCGGTTCGAGCTGTGGTCGTCTCCGAACAGGTGCCGTGCCTCCGCGAGGAGGCAGCGCTCGCGAACCAGCAATGAGACGTAGGGCGCCATGAGCTCTTCTGGCACCACGCCATCCAGGAGTCGTCGCGCCCTCACCGTGAGCGGGCTGCTCTGTACACCCACGTAGTCACCAGCCATGGTCGATGTGAACCTTTCCGGCTCAGGCCAGCACAGACGACGTCTTCCGAACGGTGCTGACGTCTGTGGATCCGCCGCGAACGCTGGGGAGCAGCCTTAGAGCGAGCAGCGTCAACGCTGTTGCGCCGAGGGCCGTCAGAGCGGCTGCGGAGACGATGGTCTGTGGTCCGAAGTTCGCCACCAGCGGGCCGGAGAAGAGGACGGTCACAGGCATCAGCACGTAGCTCGTGACCATGTTCCAGCTGTTCACCCGGACCAGCACGGCCGACGGGATGTTGGCCTGCAGTGCGGTCGTCCAGAAGACGTAGTAGGTCGCCTGCAACGCACCGGGCACGACGGCGGCCACGGCGATGGCCTGCCAGTGGGCGCCGCCTCCCATCAGGAGCATCGGCAGAGACACGGACGCGGGCAGGAGCACCGTGATGTAGAGGAGGCGAGCGGGTCGCCACCGGGCTCCGATCAGGGCTCCGGCCAGGGCACCGAGTGGTTGGGCGGCACCGATGATTCCCCATGCCCACGCACCACCGTGCCCGTCGGCGGTGTAGAGCGGTCCGGCGATCTTCATGTAGACGACCATCGCCGTGGTGATCGCGGTGTAGTGCAGGGTGATGATCCAGACCCACGGCCGACTTCTGAACGCGCGCCAGCCCGTCCATAGGTCGCGCAGAGGGTTGGCGGTGGCTCGTCCTGGGTGGTGGGTCGCCAGGCGAGTGAGGATCACGGCGCTGATGCCGCACAGTGCCCCTCGTGTCCCTGCCGCCCAGGCGGGCCCGACCAGGGTGACCACGGCGCCGGACGTCACGAAGCCGATGAGGTGTCCGGCTGACTCCGTCTGGTTGATCAGAGCATTCCCCACCGGCCGTTTCGCGCGGGCGAGAAGGTCGGCGATGATGCCTCGAACCGTCGGCAGGAAGATGGCCGTCGCGACTCCCCCGATGCCAGCCAGTGAGCAGAGCAATGCCAAAGGGGCCTTCTCCATGGAGAAGGACGCCCCGAGCGCCAACCATGCGGCGCATGCGAGCAATTCTGCGCATATGAGGACGTGATGACGCCGGAAGCGGTCGCCAAGGACGCCTCCGCCGAGGATGAGCAGGGCGGGGAAGGCGTTGCAGGCGACGACGAGGGAGAGTTCGCGGGCGCCGTAGCCCATGCCCATGACGCCCCAGGCGAGTGCGATGTGCCCCATGCCCACGCTCGTGCTCGAGATGACGCGGGAGACGAACAGGGGTGAGACCGTCCGGTCCCTGAACAGGGCGAACGGTGACGATGTCCGAGACAAGGATCGAGTGCCTTACGTGTCGAGCAGGTGCGTGACGAGGAACTCCGCGATGTCTCCGTAGGCACGAATCTCGTTGTCGCGGTTGGTGAAGCCGTGTCCCTCGTCGGGGTAGATGTCGTACCGGACGTCGACGCCGCGTTCGCGGAGCCGGGTGACGATCTGATCGGACTCGTCCTGCGGGACGCGCGGGTCGTGGGCGCCCTGGATGACGAACAACGGCGCGTCGATCCCGTCCGCGTAGGTGATGGGCGAACGCTGGATGAGGTGTTCGGCGTCCGTGTCGGGGTCGCCGAGGACGGCGGCGACCATGGCCTTCCAGGTGGGCGGGCAGGCTTTGGCGAGCGTGAGCAGGTTGGACGGCGCGCAGATCGTCACTCCGGCCGCCCATGGGACGCGTAGGCGTGCGAGGCAGGACAGGGTGGCGAAGCCGCCGTACGAACCGCCCATCGCCGCGATCCGGCCGGCGTCGATGTCCGGATGCTTCCGCAGGTACCGCACCGCGTGGTCGAGGTCGTCCAGGTCGGGCCCGCCCCAGTCGCGGTAGATCAGGAGCTGGTGGGCGAGGCCGTAGCCGGTGGAGCCGGCGATGTTCGGCGCGAGGATGGCGATGCCGCGGGCGAGCAGGTACTGGTACAGGCCGGCGTAGGCGTACTCGGGGCGTTCCTGCGCCTCGGGGCCTCCGTGGATCGACAGCAGCACGGGGTGCGGCCCCGGGGTGTTCGGCCGGTAGAGCAGCGCGTGCACGCGACGACCGTCCTGGGACGGGTAAGTGATCATGTCGGGTTCGACCGGGGTCACCGTCTGAAGGGCGGGCGGACGAGTGTCGGTCAGGTACCGGAAACCGGCGGAGAGGTCGAGCACTCCGATCTCGCTCGGCCGAGCCGCCGAGTCGATCTCCAGGACGATTTTCTCCGCGTCGGGCGTGATGACCAGCGCATCGATCACCCCTTGGGGGAGCTGCGGCAACGGCAGGTCGCCGCCGTCCCTGCGGCCGTGGAGGACCGAGCGCCCGTTCTCGTTCGTCGCCCACAGCAGGGTGTTGCCGGTGGCTTCGATGAGTTCGACGTCCCACTCCCCCGCGGTGACCTGGGTCAGGGACGCATCGCGAAGGGAGTAGAAGCCGATGGTGCTGAACTCGCCCCAGAGGTCGGTGCCCAGGTAGAAGCCTGACGAGTCGGGCGTCCATGGTCCCGGCGAGAAGAAGCCCATGCCGTGTTCGGCGGTCAGGCACACGGGAGCGGCTCCGGCGTCGGACAGATCGACCAGGTAAGCGGCGACGTCGCTGTTCGACCGGCTGCCGCGAACGGTCAGCCACCGTCCGTCGCGCGAGACGCGGGCAGGGGTGAAAACGACGCCTTCGGGCGGGCTGATCCGCCGCTCGCTGTCATCGGACAGGTCCCGTACGAGGATGTCTTGCACGGTTTCGTCGCGATCGTTCGCCGCGTAGACGAGGTAGCGACCGTCCACGTCGAACGGGTCGTCGGCGAGGACACGCTGGCAGTCCGGCCCCGGACTGATCTCGGTGAGGTCTTCGCCGTCGACGCCGACCGAGTAGAGCCTGAACTGCTCGTCACCCTCGCGGTCTGCGGTGAAGACCAGGCTCTTTCCGTCCGGTGCCCACGCGACCTGTGACACCGCCTGGTTCGTCAACCGCGTCAGCTGACACGGCCGTCCTCCGGTCAGGGGCGTTGTCCATACGTCGAAGTTGCCAGCGGCGTTGCCTACGTAGGCCACCGTCTGTCCGTCCGGGGAGACGGCGAGGGCCTGGCGGAAACGCTGCCGAGGAACGAAGTCCAGGTACTCGAGCATTGGGGGCTCCTCCGTCGAGGGTTACTACTGGATCCAGCCGCGGCGGACGGCGGCCGCACCGGCGGCGACGCGGTTGTCCGCACCGAGCTTCTTGCGGATGGCACCGATGTGCCGGCTCACGCTCTGAGCCGACATGCCGAGCTCACGTGCAATGCGGGCATCGGTCATGTCTTGGGCGAGCAATTGGAGGAGCCGCCACTGGACGGCGTTCACCGGCGGCTCAGGTTCAGCGGCGCCAAGCGGCACGGCTCGCTCCCACAGCAACTCGAAGTACTGGCGTAGGGCACGAACCAGGAGCGGAGAGAGCACCAGCAGTGCTCCGGAGGCGCCGGTCTGGGTCAAGGGCAGCAACGCCACCGCCTCGTCGGCGAGCTTCATCTTCATGCCGACCTTGGGGAGAGTACGCGCCTCCTCCCCCGCCTGACCGTTGACCTCGATGATGCGAGCGCCCACCCGGCTCTCGGCGCAGGACGCCTGGTAGATGGAACGGCACCTGACCTCGCCCTCGAACGTGGGCAGCGGAGGCATCCCGGCCAGTTCCTCCAGGGGCCGCTCCATCGCGAAGTTCTCGAGCGTCAGCCAGTGCTGCCGTGCCGTGCTGAGCAGTGCACGGGAAACGTCCCCGATCTCCGCCCGGTTGGTGAGGACCCTCACCAACTGCTTGGTCTCGGCTTCCAGAGCCCCGGGGAACGGATGGGCCGCGGCCATGCGGCGATGTCCTTCGAGGAGCCGCTCCTGCTTCGCGATGAGCTTGCGGGAGAGCGCTGCGAGGCTGCTCTGCAGAGCCAATTCGGGAGGGATGGCCACGAGCCGCGGTTCGAGGGCCAGCCCGACCGGCTCTACATAGGCCATTCCCGATTCGGTAAGGGCGTCCACGATCTCCGGACCGCCGAGAAGCTCGGCCGCCTCGCCGTTCAAACAGCCGTCCCGCACGAGCAGTTCCTTGTACGCGACGAGCACGTCGTCCTCGACGATGTCCTTCAACAGCCTCGTCGCGGTCTCCCCCGCTTCACGACCCACCGCCACCTCCAGGCACAGAGAGTAACGACTCTGGATGTCTGCGTCACGAGGGTCTGACGCGCGTTTCGCGGTGCAGAACGCACTTGACGATGTGGGCCGAAGGGAGCCTTCGGCGAGGCTGCGGGTCGACGAGTGTCCGCGTGGCTGCATCAACCCCTGCGAGCAACGCACGCTCGCCCAATGAACGCCGCAGCCGTACCGTCCGCTTACCGTCCGGCTCTCTCCGGCCCCCAACTCCCCTCGACCGGCTTCAAGCAGGCACGGGAACGCACTACTAGTGCGTGTCCGAGGGACCACTGGCCGTTGGAGGAAGTAGAGACCTTTTACGGCTGCAGTCGCTCTGGCAGGGGCTCTATGAACCTTCACGAGCCTGGCAGCGTTCGGGCACTGCTGGACGAGGCTGTGGCCGGCGGGCTATGGCCCGCTGTCGGAACCGTCGAAGTTGGTGGTTGGCCCCTCTTCGACGCTGTGACACCGCTCGATCCGCCGGACAGGCCCTAGTGTCCTGAGTCATTAATTCGCCTGCAGTACGAGGCGAGGGTGTCGAGAATTTCGTCGGCTGTCTTCGTCCAGATGAAGGGTCTGGGGTCT
>NZ_JBFAUZ010000077.1:0-32005 GCF_040679555.1 Spirillospora sp. NPDC052242 | reverse complement strand
ACTTCCCGCCGCCCCCCGCGGCGGCGGCCCCCCCCCCCCCCCGCCGGGCGCGTGGCGGCGGGGGGGCCCGATGAGCGGCGAACACGGCCGGCGTCGCGATCTAGGAGCGTACGTCGGCAGGGTCCGTCCCACCGCGCCGGTCCAGACTTGGGCGAGAGCCGCCGCGATGTAGAGACCGGCTCCGGCGATCGCGAGGGTGGCGCATGCGGTCGCGAGGACCTGGCTCGACACGATGTCGCGCAGGTCGCTCTGCGAGAGCGAGGCGTTGTAGGCGACGAACGCGCCGATGACCCCGGCGAGTATCAGCAGGACGTCGATGACGCGCATCGGCCGGTCGGACCTGGCCGAGCCGGTCTTGAAACGGTGTGCCGCCGCGGCTTCGTGCAAGCCCCAGCCCGGCCTTCTCTCGGGGTCTTGACTGGCTCCTCACGACCATCGCCGATGACCAGGGCATCCAACTGTTCCGCTGCACCGCCGAAAAGGACCGCACCGGTTGGGCGATCGCCGTCCTGCTGACGCTCCGCGGTGTGCCGCGCGACAAGGTGATGCGACGACCTGCTCAGCAACGGCCACTGCTACCGCTCGCTCGCCGTGCAGGCAGAACTCGCTGCCATGCCGCCAGAGCAGGCCGACATCTACCGGCACGTCCTCGTGGCCGAACAGCCCATCTGCAGGCGGGCTTCGACCAGGTGACCGCCAGCAACGAATCGGTGCTCAACTACGCCACCAAGGGACTCAGCCCACAGATCCTCGCCAAACTGCGCCACAAGCTCCTCGTCGCCCAGCCCCCGGTGTTACTGGTCACTTGTCTTATGGTCAGTCGTTTCTCTGCGGCAAGGGTGATCCCGGGCTACTGATCGGAGAAAGGGGAGCCAAGATGCTAGGCCCCGTCGACAGGGACGTGATCGAAGAGCCGCCGTGCACGGCGGGCCGCCCGGAGCGTCACTCCTGCTCCGTTCAAGCAGAGCTCGCGAAGCCGCTTGAGATCCTAGTGTTCTGAGTCATTAGTTCTTTGGTAGTCGGTAGGCTGTGGGGATGCCGAGCCCGAAGCTGGAACCGGTGGTGCTGTCCGACGAGGAGCGGTCGGTGCTGACCGGGTGGGTACGCCGCCGTTAAGACCTCCCAGGCTTTGGCGCTGCGGGCGCGGATCGTGCTGGCCTGCGCCGAGGGCGGCACGATCGCCAGGGTCGCCGAGCAGGCCGGCACCTCGCGGAACACGGTGTCGAAGTGGCGGTCGCGGTTCCTGGCCGATCGGCTGGAGGGCCTGACCGACGAGCCGCGGCCGGGCCGTCCCCGCACGATCACCGACGAGCAGGTCGAGCGGGTCGTCACCGCCACGCTGGAGGAGACCCCGGGCGCCGATACGCACTGGTCGACCCGGTCGATGGCGGCCGCGACCGGGATGTCGCAGTCGGCGGTCTCGAGGATCTGGCGGGCGTTCGGCCTCAAGCCCCACACCGTGCAGACCTGGAAGCTGTCGACCGATCCGCAGTTCGTCGACAAGGTCCGCGACGTGGTCGGCCTCTACCTGGACCCGCCCGAGAACGCTCTGGTACTGGCGGTGGACGAGAAGAGCCAGATGCAGGCGATCGACCGGACCGCCCCCATCCTGCCGGTCATGCCGACCGCCCCGACCAGGATGACCCACGACTACGTCCGGCACGGCACCACCAGCCTGTTCGCCGCCCTGGACCTGTCGTCGGGCTCGGTGATCGCCCAGCACCACCGGCGGCACCGCCACCAGGAGTTCCTGCGGTTCCTCAAGCTCATCGACGCCGCCGTCCCGGGGGATCTGGACCTGCACCCGGTGCTGGACAACTACGCCACCCACAAGACCGAGGCGGTCAAGAAGTGGCTGATCCGCCACCCGCGGTTCCACCTGTACTTCACCCCCACCAGCTCGTCCTGGCTTAACCTGGTCGAGCGCTGGTTCGCCGAGCTCACCAACCGCAAACTCCGCCGTTCGGCCCACCGCAGCGTCGTTGAACTCGAACGCGACGTCCGCGGATGGGTCAACGAGTGGAACAAGGACCCCAAGCCGTTCGTGTGGACCAAGCCCGCCGACGAGATCCTCGGAACCCTCGCCGCATACTGTCAACGAATTAACGACTCAGGACACTAGCATTCGGGCAGTGGTCAGTTACTTGGGCCGCTTGCCGGCATCAACCTGGTTCTGAGGCGCCCAGGTGTGCAGCGACGAGCGATGGATACCCAGGTCGGTGCCGCTCTGAGCGATCGGTCGATCCGACTTCAGCGCCAGCTGGATAGCTCGCTCTCGAAGCTCTTGGGGGTACTTGCATGGTGCCGCCATCGCGGTTATTGCCCTCCCTGCCAGTCAAGATCATGACTGGCAGGGAGGGGCTTCACTGAACCCGGTACGGCTCACTGCGGAGGGAGTGAAGGGGGCTGGTTCGCAAGTCCTGTGGGCTATGCCCCTTTTCGATGTCAAACCCCTGCACGGCCGCAAAGGATTTGCCACGATGCTAGGATGAGCATTATCTGGGAGACAGCGTTCTTGACATGGGCGAACAAGGGCACAGGCGTCGCGGTGGCCTTTACCGGGGCCCTGGTTGTTTCTCCGGACGGAACACGCTGGTTCGCTCGCAGGGCTTGGGCCAAGATGACCCCCTGGCGTCGTGTCCGTCGCCAGGGCAGCGCAACGCTGAAAGCCGCTTCGACCTTCACCGCTGTAGGTCACGCAGTCGTCACCCGCTCCTGGGCAGACGATACGTCGGTGGAGGAGCGGCTAAATATGCTCCGGCAGTGGATCACTGATGTGGAGCACAACATCGGGCGGTTGAAGTCGGACTTGGCCAAGCACAGAAGGGCCACTGATAAGGCCCTTGAAGAGTTGAAGACCAAGCACGAGGCTGGGCTTAACGAGTTGCGCTCTCTCATTGAGCAGATGGAAGCGTCCGATGCCCGGATCGACGGCCGGGCGTTGCCCGTCATCGGCTGGGGCATCGTGCTCAGCGGCGTCCCTGAACTGCTGGCCAAGGCCGCATGGGTGACCTATCCCGTCTGTCTTCTTAGTGCCGTCGTCACAGCCTTTGTCGCCATGAGCGTGATCCGCGACTACCGCCGAGCCCGTTCACAGGCGGGCAGTGGATCACCCTGACACGCTTTGGTCTTCCTCAACGACCGTACGAAGAGCCTCGGCCCGTGCCTACCATTGGGAGTTGCGAGTTGCCAGGAAGTGGGAACGGCCGATGTCTGCTGATCTCACATGGGACACCAACACGATCGGGCCGGCTGAGGGCTCCCTGCAAAAGGTGATGCAAGCTGACCCTCGTCGAGTTGGGGCACGTTGAGCGAGGTGTCTCCGAACTTCCCGTCCATGGCCGGACACGGTCAGCGGCTGCCGGACCGACGTTCCCACATCTCGGCTCTGGCCAGCGCGCTGTGGGTGGGCGAGAGCGACCTGGCGGGCACCCCCCATCTGCCGGTCGACCGGCTCGAGAGCGACCCGCACGAGGTTATCCCCCGGCTGAGGGGCGCCCTTCAAACCAACACCCTGTAACCCGGGGATGATCCGAACGCGGTCCCGCCGGCAGCGAGCGGATCAGGGGCCCGGACGACTGATCGCCTCCTCCCCTGAGGTGGCCGACAAGAACGGGTTCAGCGTCGATCACTCTAGGTTCTGTACTTCGGCTACGGCACGCGTGGTGTACCTGGTGTGCACCGACGGCTCGGAGATCGACGTGTCCCTGAACTGGTCGGTACGGCACCTATTGAGCGCCTGACCCCGCCCGCCCTGAGCTTCCCCCACAGCATGGACACATGACCTGAGGTCACCTGTGATCAACAGGAAGGATGTCCGTCATGCCTTCACCACACCCGCCCGAGTTCCGCCGCCGTGCCGTTGAGCTGGCGCGCCAGGGCGACAAACCACTCGTCCAGCTCGCCAAGGACTTCGGAATCAGCCGTTCCTGCCTGCAGAACTGGGTGAACCAGGCCGACGCCGAACGATGGCGACAAAAGCGAGTCCGGGCGGCTGACGAGCGCCGAGAAGAAGGAACTTGCCGAGCTGCGGCGCCGTAACCGGCAACTGGAGAACGAGAATGAGATCCTCAAGCGGGCCGCCGCCTACTTCGCCAGAGAGAACGTCCTCCCAAAGTAATCTACTCGCTGGTCCGTGAACTCGCCGCCGACTCGATCCCGGTCGCGGTGGCCTGCCGAGTATTGAACGTCTCCACCTCGGGATACTATGACTGGCTCGGACGACCCGAATCACCCCGTGCGCTGCGCAACAAGGAACTCACCAAAATGATCCGCGCAATTCACGCCGGATCCCGCGGCAGCTACGGCTCACCGCAGGTGCACGCCGAGCTGACCATGGGCCTGGGCGGGCGGGTGAACCGCAAGCGAGTAGAGCGGCTGATGCGCCGGGCCGGCCTGCAGGGCGTCTACCGCCGCCGAGGCCGCCGCAGCCGGGTCAACGCAGCGACCAAGGAGGACCTGGTCCAGCGCCGCTTCGACGTCGCCGAGCCCGACCGGCTATGGCTCACTGACATAACCGAACACCCGACACTGGAAGGGAAACTGTTTTGCGCCGCTGTGATGGACGCCTATTCCAGGCGGGTCATCGGCTGGTCGATCGACACCCGGCAGAACACCGATCTTGTCATCAACGCGCTCGCCATGGCCGTCACCCAGCACACCCCGCCGCCGCACTCGACCATCCTGCACTCCGACCACGGAACTCAATACACATCTTGGGCCTTCGGGAAGCGTCTGCGGGACGCCGGGCAGCTCGGGTCGATGGGCACGGTCGGTGACTGCTACGACAATTCGATCATGGAGTCGTTCTGGGGGATGATGCAACTGGTTACTCGACACCCGCACATGGAAAAGCAGAGACGAGTTGGCCGGTGCAGTCTTTGAATGGATTAAATGCTGGTACAATCCATACAGACGGCATTCCAGTATTGGAATGCACAGCCCTGTCACGTTCGAAGGGCTCGACCTGCCCTCAGAAACCGCCGAGTGACCTCGCCTCGGGTGTCCGTGCAACGGGGGAACCTCAGTGTCGGTGTCATGGTCGGTGACGGCGCTGTGGGCCAGGTTAGACCGTGTCTTGATTGGTGATGGTTCGTTGAACCAGTCGTGGCGATCTTTGAGGAACGGCTGGTGCCGGACGAGTTGTGGGAGTTGTTCCAGCGGGTGGTCCCACCTGCACCGACAAGGCCGCAGGGCGGTGGGCGGCGGCGGGCCGACGGCCGAACTCGCCGCCATGCCGCCAGAGTCGGCCGACATCTACCGGAACGTCCTCGTGGCCGAACAGCCCACCTGCAGGCGCGCTTTGACCAGGTGACCGCCAGCTACGACTCGGTGCTCAATACGCCATAAAGGGACTCAGCCCACAGATCCTCGCCAAACTGCGCCACAAGCTCCTCGTCGCCCAGCCCCCGTGTTACTAATCCCTCGTCTTATGGTCGGTTGTTTTTCTGCGGCATGGGTGATTCCGGGCTACGTGGTCGGAGAAAGGGGAGCCAAGGTGCTGGGCCTCGTCGACAGGGTCGTGATCGAAGAGCCGCCGTGCACGGCGGGACGCCCGGGGTGTCGCTGCTGCTCCGTTCAAGCGGACGAGCCGCTGATGTTGACCAGCCAGGTGATGCCGAAGCGGTCGGTGCACTGGCCGAACTCGTCGCCCCACATCTGCATCTCCAGCGGGACCGCTACGGTGCCGCCTTCGGACAGCTTCGCCCAGTAGCCGCGCAGTGCGTCGGCGTCGTCGCCGCTCAGGCTGATGGTGATGTTGTTGCCGGGGTTGTAAGGCATGCCGGGCGGGTTGTCGGCTCCCATGAGTGCGTAGCCGCGCTCGGACTGCAGCATGCCGTGCATGATCTTCTCGGCCTCGGGTGCGCTCGGGTCGCCGTACTCGCCGAAGGTGTGCATCGTGAGCTCGCCACCGAGGACGGTCCGGTAGAACTCCATCGCCTCCCGGGCGTTGCCGTCGAAGCTGATGTACGGATTGAGCTGCGATGTCACCGGATACCCCCACGTCGAATGCCGGAATCGGGCTGCGCTCCGATCTTCACGCCCCGTCTCCAAGTGCGGCAACCAGCATGAGGACTCGGCGTGGCCGAACTTCGGTAAAGGAATCCCGGCGAGGCGGCGTGCCGCTTGCGCTAGGACGGCCCGGACCCGGCGGGCGGAACCCACAGCCAGGCATCGTCCGAGAACTTCTTGACCTCGACCCGGACCCGCCGGAAGTCGTCCGCCGAGAGGCCCGGGTATCCAGGGGCGACGACATCGCGGTAAGCCTGGTCAGAGACCAGCATCACCACCTCTGCGTCCGGATGCTCGGCCGCCGCGGCCCTCAGCGGGGGCTGTCGACCAGTCGGCTGGTGTTGACGACCGTGGCTCCGGACAGTCCCGAGGCGCCGTACCCGACGACTCTGATGCCCACGGCCGCCCGTAGCCGGATCCGGTCGCCGGCGCGGAAGTTGTCCTCGCGGAGGTTGTCGATCAGCGACCGACCAGCGCATGCAGCGCAGTGGTGGGATCGATATCACTCGGCAGGAAACCCACGAAGCCGTCCCCGGCCCACTGGTGATCGACCTCACGGACTGTTGTGCCGCAGTCGTGGAGAGCCGCTTCCACCAGGCGCGCGAGCCGCTCCTGGACTCGTTCCTGGGCTAGGCCCGATCGGGGGCCGTAACCGACCACATCGATCACGAATCCCATTCGCAGCCGTCGCCGAGTCGGTGGGGACCGCCGCGCCACCACAGCGTCGCCGCGCAGGGGCACTGGCACGCCCTCGGGGTGCGTCGGCCAGCGCGGTCAGTGCAGGGGACGCGGCGAACGCTTTGGTGCAGGCCGCCAGTTCCCGATCGGCGAAGGCCAGGGGGTAGACGATCGAGACACCGCTGTCCGGCACGGAGCAGAAGTGGTCGACGATCGCGCCGAGCATCATCGCGATCGTCGGCTCCAACACGCCGCCGCCCTGCCCGACTCCCAGAAGCGGGAACAGGACGCTCGACGGGGTCGACTCGTCCATGCGATCGACCGGTGCGCAGTGGCGTACAGCCTGGAACAGTCGAGGCCCACCGGGTCCGGAGCCTCGCGGCGGCGCTCTCGGTGCAAATCTTCCGGGCTCGGCGCACGGCAGAAGTTCACCCGTCCCGGTGCCGGTGGGCCAATGGCAAAGCCGAGTGGCTCAACCGCACACTGGCCACCGAGTGGACCCAACGCCGGCCCTACACCAGCAACGACCAGTGCACACAGGTCCTCGGACCCTGGCTCGAGCCCTACAACACCGAACGCCTGCACTCAGCTCTGGGCGGCAGGCCACCCAACTCCGACTGTCGTCAAGGTCATGACCGAGTACACCTAGCTCGGCGGTCGATCTTGGCCCGCCGGCCACCATCAGCACTAGAAGTCATCACAGACAGGAGTGACGGAGGAGTTTGCTACGGTCCGATACATGGCCATTCGTCCCACCGAACACTGGCGCCGATCTGTCGCCGTAGAAGCCCGACAGATTGCCTCGGGCGAGCTTGCGGTTCAGTGTGCGTTCTGGGCAGAGTTCTTCCCGGAAGCCATGCTGATCCGTACGGATGAGGTACTTTGGCTCTTCGAGCGCGAGATCGCAACCCTGACCAATCCCGCCGACGATGAAATATTCGCCGCCATTGAACGCGTGGTGCTTGCCCTCAACAAGGGTTAACGACGACTACGGCGGTGCCGCGTTCGAGACCGACGAACGCGAACAGCTCTGTGGATACATCGAAGAGGCGCTCGCCGAGATCGGCATCAACGTTGACGCCTTCGCAGGACGCCACGGCCTGACCCCTCACGAGGTGACTGACAAGTGGCGCGGTTGGTAACACTCCCGACGCAGTAAGGTTCCCCCGCCAGGCCGGCGTGGAGATTCGTAGTGCCGGGATACCGGCATCTCATGCCAGGCATGCTCCATGCACTCCGTGTACCGGACAGAATCTTGTCACTTGATCGGAACTCGACGGGATCGTAATGGAATGTGACGATCTCTGATGTGAGACGGAGCGGTCCCCGGCTCCCCGCTGACCGCGTCCTTCGTCCCAGGAGGCGTCATGGTCGACGGTGCCCTGCCCCCTCAAGAATCCCCTCAAGTCGCCGCCCGCCTCGCCGGACTTGGGTTGGACTGGTCCTCGCAGCTTTGGGTGGCAATTCGAGAGGGGGAGAGGGCCCGGCGAACCGCGACCGACACAGAACCGACGTCGGCAGGTGGGCTGAAAGATTGGATCGCCCGGGTCGGAAGACTGCGAGAGAAACTGGGCGATGAAGGCTGGAAACCGGTCAATAACTATCAGATTCCGATCGCCGTCAATCCTGCGAAGACGATCGGAGTCGGCGTGCTGCTGGGCGACCACGCCACCGCCGGACCCGATCCTGGTCCCCTGAGCAAGTATCCCAAGGGCCCCAAGGTGCTGGAGGTCGCCGCGCGGAACCGAACCCTCTTCTCGCCGGCGGAAGCCGGTCGGCCGGATCTCATGGACGACCACGAGTACTCCCGGCTCAGCACCTGGTTCCTGGTCACCTACAGGCAGGTGATCCCGCGGTGCGGCAACGACCCCGCCAGGGCTCTGATCGTCAGTGAGCTCTCCCTGCCCGGCGGCACGGCTGGCGAGAACGGCGGCTTTCCACAAGTGTGGCTGGACCGTATCATCCTCCCGGCCAGCGAGTTCCCGATCAAGCGCGAGCCGTTTGACGGCGACGAGGACATCCCCGACCTCTTTGAAGGGATGTGACCGCCCTCGACGTCACGGCGCCGGTTCCGCTACCAGTGACAGGTGCGGCCGGTGCCGCCCAAAATCGGGGGCGTAGTCGGTCTCGTCGGTCACCAGCACGGTCAGTGCGGGACGCGGCCTCGGCGCTCCGGACGGCGGCATCGTCCATTCCGGGTCGACCCACCGGTAAAGGCGCTCCCAGTCGGTGTCGATGTAGCGCGCCAGGACGCCGCCGCGGTTCGCCGCCGGTCGCGGTGCCGGCGGGTGCGCGGCGATCTCCCTCTGCAATGCCGCCGCCACGTCCCGGTGGCGATGACAGAACCGCCTCGGGATCCACTCTCCAGTCTGCGGGTCCGGCTCGTAGAACCGCGGGCCGGTGCCGATCGGCCGCCCGCACTCCCGCTTGCGCGGCGTCGGCGCCATGCAACCCGATTCCGGCCCTTCCAGCGAGTGCCGTGGGCGCTGGTAGCGCGGCAGGTCCGCTTTGATCACGTCTCGCAGCCACCCCAAGTGACCGCCCGGCAGAGTCATGCGCGCCCCGTCGTACACGCACGTAGACTCCAGAAAGCGCGGATCGGCGCCCACGGCGGCGCGCGCGGCCTCCTTCCACCGCACCTGCCCCCGCGCCGCGTGCAGTTGCACAGCGGCCATGCCGAGCAGTAGCCGCCCATGCGTGAGGTCACGGTCCCGCAGCATCGCGGTCATGACGTCCGAATGATCGCCTTTGGGTGCCGCCATCGCCGTGTACCCCCAGCCTCGAACCGTATTCCAATCCGAGCATCCCCCCGATCCGTCACAGAAGGCAACGCACGGGCTCGGCGACCTACCGTGCCAGTGCCCGGCGATCGACACGCCGGGCATCGTCCATTCGGTTGCCATGCGATCGGTTGGTCGGGATCTGGACACCGAGCCTGCGGATCACGCGAGGAGGCTGCCGTCGTCAGTCATGCCGATGAAGGGCGGCGAGTCCGTGGAGCATCGCCGTGATGGCCGGACAAGCGTCGCCTCGGGACGGGTATCGCGCCAGTAGCCGAGAGATACCTCGGACCCGGCGAAGACCACCCGAACGAACTCGCCGTGACGTGGGGCGGGGAAGGCCGAAAGGAGCCAGATCCCGGATCCGGCGAGGAGGTTTGGGCGTGCGAAGCGGCAATGCTAGTCCGCAGCAGCCGATGGCTGTCGGCCTGGTGAACGCGATCGCTGGCATAGGACGGGCATCGCTTCCGCCTTGGCAGGTGGCGCGATCGCTCGCCCCCTTGAGCGCGGCGCCCATGCCTCGGGGAGCCAAAATCGGGAGCCACCACACGTCGACCGCCCCAGACCTCGGACTACGTGGGCAGGGCGTTTGTGCAGGTGAGAGGCTCCCCGATCGACTCAGATCGACCTAGATCGACTTCTCTTCTTTGCTTCACACCGAAGAGGCCACTGGTTCGAACCCAGTATCGCCCACGTTTCCCCAGGTCAGAGGCCTGCTCTCGCAGAGAGCGGGCCTCTTGTCGCTGTTCGGCCCTGCCGAAGTAGTCACGAGTTCGCTGAGGCATCACTGCAGGTCAGCCGCCCGCCGGTGACTCGGACCGCGCGTGCTGGGGCTCGTGGGGCAGATCTGGGGCGCGGATCTTGCCCCAGCTCGAATGTGGTCAGCTGGTTCGGCCTCAGGCTGGTCACTCGTTGTGTCGGCGAGACATGTGCTCTGCCGTCACTCCGGGCGCGACGGGCCTGCATCGCCGCAGAGCCTGCCACCGGTTTGACCTGGCCCGATGACAGTGTGTTCGTGTATTGCCCTCCTGTTGCGCGTGGACATCTCTTCTCCCTGATCCTGGACGTCAGGGGGATGCCAGTATTGGTGTTCACTTGTGACCGCGGGGGCCACAGCCACCAACTGGGAGGAATTTGGGAGATCATCTTTCTCCCACCCGAATGAGGTCACCAGATCGTTCCGTAGAGATGTCACTCTCTGTGCACCATCAGTGATGCTTCAGGGTGCTGGGACTTCGGGGTGGGCGGCCTCGTCGCGGGGGATGGGCGGTGCTCGTCGCCCTATCTGTCTCTGGACCAGGGGCGAGGACCGCGGGTACGGTGCTTGCCACTGGTCGTGCCAGGTTCTCGGGCACCGGGCGAGCACGTGCACGAGGTCCGCACCGAGGTTTTCGGTGGCGGGCAGTTCCTCGAAGCGTGAGCCGAGGCCGGGCGCACAGGGCTTTGATCGTGATGTGGTCATGGGCCACGGTGTGCGACCTGCGCCTGGGCTCGCGGGTGCCCGAGTGAACGTATCGGCCGTCCGGCAAGCGCTTTGGACGAGCGTCAACGTCGGCCACGTGGCGGGCCGCGACCTCAGCGGGTCAGTTCCGGGTCGAGCCGGCGTCGTCGGTGGCCCTGAGGGCGGGGATAGCTCCTGCCTGGCAGACATCCCTTCTGTCCCGGTGGGCCAGTAATCGAAGCGGACGATGTCGTGGGGACGTTTCGTCGTCCTCCCGGCAGGGCCGCAGCGAGACGTGCGGTTCGGTTATCGGTGCGCGGGTTCCGCTGTGGGTGCCGATCGAGGATTCCGTCGCGCTCATCGCGCCGGCGCGCGGGGGGAAGACGCAGTAGGTCGTCATTCCCGCGCTGCTGGATTGGCCGGACGGCCCGGCGCTGGTGACGTCCGCGCGCACCGACGTGCTGTACGCCACGGCGGAGCTGCGGCCGGGGCCCGTGCAAGTCCTAGACCCCTACAACGTGTCGGGGTGGCCGCATCAGTTGCGGTGGTCGCTGGTGGACGGCTGCGCCGACTTCGGTGTCGCGCAGCGCCGCACCGAGGCCCCTGGCCGCCGCCCCCCACAGTGACCAGGGCACCCGCAACGGCGGGTACTTCGTTCACAACGCCAAGATCTTGCTGTCGTGCTGGCTGCACGCCGCCGCCCTCGAAGGGCTCGGCACGCGCGATGTCGTCCGGTGAGCGTCCAGCCCGTCCACGCGCGACCCGTTCCACATCCTGGCCGTGCGCGGCCGCGGCGATCTGGCCCGGGCGCTCGCGTGATGTACGAGGGCGACCACGAGGAGCAGCGCGCGTCCTGGAAGACCGCGTTCCAGCCGCTGGCCGGGATGCTCAACGACCGGGTCGCCGGCACCTTCGGCTGCCCGCCCGACGAGTCGCTGTCGATCGACCGGTGGCTGGTGGGCGGCGGCACCGTCTACCTCATCGGCGAGGACGACGACGCCTCCCAGCTGTCGCCGCTGCTGGCGGCGTTCGGCAGGGCGATCACCGACACCGCCAAGCACCGCGCCGCACGCGCCACCGGTGGACGTCTCGATCCGCCGCTGGGGGTGTTCGGCGACGAGATCGCCAACTGCCTGCCGCTACCCGAGCTGATGTCGCTGGCGGGCGGGTTCGGCATCTTCATCCTGGCCAGCCTGCAGAACCTCGCGGCCGCCGAACAGCGCTGGGGCCGGCTCGGCGTGCGGCAGATGTTCGCCAACGCCACCGTCAAGCTCGTCCTCGGCGGCGTCGGCGACCCCCGCGAGCTGAAAATGCTCTCCGAAGTCATCGGCGACCAGGACCAGACACAGCTGTCGGTCTCCCCAGGACGACCGCCGCGTCCAGCTCAGCACCTCCACTCGCCGCAACCTCATCCTCGACGCCGACGCACTGCGGACGATGCCGGAGGGCACTGGGGTGCTCATCCACCGCACCACCCCGGCCACCCGCGTCCGGTTCGTCCCGGCCCACCGCGGACCACGCGCCACCGACATCGCCGAAGCCACCCACCGCGCCCTGCAGAAGGTCACCGCCACCACCCGGGCGAAGCCATGACGTCACCACCGAGCCCCGACGACCCGGGCGCGCTGCTCCAAGCGATCCAGGAACAGATCGCGGCCGTCCTGCAGAGCAGGCGCGAGGACCTGGCCGCGCTGTCCGGACGCCTGGCGGCCGTCGAACAGCGGCTCGCCGTCCCCGACGCCGACCGCGTCCCCGGCACGCCCATCGTGTGGGGGCGTCTGGACGCCACCGACTACGACGAGCTGTGGCCGCGGTTCGTCGACTGGGTTACCTGGCTCGCCGACACCTACGAACTCACCCCCGACCAGCTGCCCCGCTGCTGGCAGCACCACGGCGGCGTCGTCGCCGAACTCACCGACCTGTGGACCGGCTACCTGGCCGCCCACCACCCCGCCAAAGGCGGCACCGGCCCGGCCCCCTACCAATGGGGCGACGCCCTCGGCCGCGCACTCGAGCGCATCCGCCGCACCTGGCTCGGGGACTGCACCACCGGCGTCCACACGACCAAGACACGACCGTCATGGGCCAACGACACCGCCTACTAGGACGAACTCCAGCAAGTGCAGCAGCCAAGCTCAGCCCCGTGAACCACCGCTACCCACCGACCACGCCAACGAGGAGGCCAACATCGTGAGCAGGATGCAGATCCCCGTCGAGGACATCGGCCCCGAACTGATCGGCTACCGCCTCGAGACGACCGACACCAACGGCCACCGCGTCGGCGTCCGCCTCGCCCGCTACGAGGTCCTCACCATCGACGGCGAACCCATCTACCACCTCATCGCCGACCCGGCCCCCGTCGTGGTGAAGGTCCGCGAAGGCACACCCCTCACGGTCGCAGCCCAAGTCCCCGGTACCGTCCCGCCCACCGCCCGTCCATCTGCCGCTACACCGAACACCGCCCACCCGCGCACGGCTCCGCCCGCCCCACCAGCTCCACGACCCGAAGCCGCACAACCCCAGTAGCCACCACGCGTAGGGCGGGCTGGCGCCAAACCACCCGCCCTACATTGCGCGTTGCACCCTCCGGCCAACCACAGCACCTCTCCCTCCATCTGCCTCACGATCCGGTAACACTGCCCATCAGGCGGGTTTGCCAAGATCATCCACCGGGGAAGGATTCACGTCCTTTCTTTGTCACGTGTTACTCATTGAAGTCGGCCTGACACATTTATCTCTTCCCGACTGCATTACTCCAGCCCCTTAATGAGAGTCAATATTCGTTCCCGATCTGTGATCATGTGACCTACTTCACATTTCGAAGATCGTTGCGAGATCTTCCGCTCCTGCGCCAGTTCGGGCTAACTTTACGCCGCTCTTACTGTTTCTTTACCCGTCGAGGTCCTCATGCCGCTGCGCTGGGCCGGCGAACGCACGCGCCGTCCGTTCTTTTCTGGCTGGTTGTTCGAACGGGGCCGCCACTGGTTTGCCGTCGGCCTGGCGCTGTCGCTGTGCGTAAGCCTGCTGCAGGCGCTGGCGTGGGTGGCACCGTCTCCCGCGGGCGCGGACGAGCCGGCGAGTGACCCGACGACCGCCTCAAGCAGTGCGGCGACGGAGGAGAAGGCCTCGGATCTGGCGGTGAAGACCGGTGATCGGGTCGAGGTGCTGTCCAAGCGGGGTGAGCACCGCACCGTGGAAGCGTTGCCGGACGGCAAGTTCGAGGTGACCGAGCACCTGCGGCCGGTCAGGGCCCGCGTGGACGGTGAGTGGAAGCCCATCGACCTGGATCTGTCACCAGCGGACGGCCGCTTGGAGCCGGGAGCGTCGACGGTGGGGCTGCGGTTCTCCAATGGTGGGGACGAGCCGCTGGCGGTGATGGAACGTGCCGGTCGCACGATCTCGTTCTCGTGGCCGACGGAGTTGCCTGCACCGGTGGTGTCGGGGGACGTCGCCGAGTACCAGGGTGTCCTTGGCGAGGATGTCGATCTGCGGGTGAAGGCGCTGCCGGACGGGTTCACCCACACTCTGGTGGTCAAGACGGCCGAGGCCGCCGCCGATCCGCGGCTGGCGGAGCTGGCGTTCGGGCTGGAGAGCACCCGGCTGAAGATCTCCGAGAACGAGGCGGGGGTGCTGACGGCGGCCGACACTGGTTCGGGGTCGGCGGTGTTCGAGGCGCCGCAGCCGATCATGTGGGACTCCTCCGGCGAGCCGGTTCAGGTGGCTAAGCAGCAGGCTGGGGCGAGGGCAAGCGCTGCGGAGGGACCGGCGGAGGGTGCGAAGACGGCCCAGTTGGATGTTGAGGTGGCCGGCGGCACGCTGACGCTGAAGCCGGATCAGCAGATGCTGACGGCGCCCGACACCACGTTCCCGGTGTTCATCGACCCGGTGTGGACGACGAGCAAGGCGTCGAGCTGGGCGATGGTGTCGTCGGGCTGGCCGGACCAGCCGTACTACAAGTTCAGCGGTACCGAGGGTGTAGGCCGCTGTTTGATGGCCGATGACTCCCGCTGCGTGAAGGACCAGACCAAGCGGCTGTTCTACCGGATGCCGCTGCCGTCGCTGAAGGGCCGTTACGTCGAGAAGGTCGAGTTCGTCGCATGGGAGACCAGCGCGTACGACTGTGACAGCCCCACATCGGTGCAGCTGTGGCGCACGAGCGCTCTGGTGTCGCACGCCACCTGGAACAACACGGTCGGCACATGGGGCAACGGCGGTGCGTGGGGCGAGCATGTGGCGTCACGGGACGTGGCGTACTGCTCCAGTACCCCGGTGGAGTTCAGCAGCCCGTTGCTGCGCGACCACGTGCAGGTTGGCCTCGACAAGGGCTACGGGTCGATGACGTTCGGGCTGAAGGCCTACAGCGAGTCGTCGATGGCCTGGTGGAAGCGGTTCGCCGACGACGCCCACCTGAAGATCCAGTACAACCACCCGCCGCAGCAGCCCGACACCGACACGATGCGCGCCAACCCTGGCGGCCAGTGCGTGGACACGCCCGGCGCCCAGACGGTGAACGCCATCCCGACCGTGTACTCCTACCTGCATGACAAGGACACCGAGGATGCCCGGAAGGTCAGTGCCCAGTTCACGCTGCACTGGGCGGACAAGGCCGACGGGTCGGACTGGGGCGAGAAGTGGAAGAGCACCCTGCAGGGGCCGCTGACGTCGGGATCGCAGTTTCAGATGAAACTGCCGTCCACCATCCCGCAGAAGAAGCTGATCGGGTGGGGTGTCCGGGCGTGGGATGGCGCGCAGTTCGGTCCGTGGAGCTACGCCGGGGCTCAGACGGGCTGCTACTTCTACTACGACACCTCGGTCCCCGGTGAGCCGACCATCTCCTCCACCGACTACCCGGGCGACGGGATCGGACGTGGCGGTGTGGGGGAGACCGGCAAATTCGTCATCGCCGACGCCAAGGGCGTGGCCAGCAAGTACAAGGTCACTCTGAACGACACGCTGGTCAAAGAGGTGGCGACCACCAACGGCGCCCCCCAGGTGGTGGAGCTGGCCCCGACTCGGGTGGGCCCCAACACCGTGTCGGTGGAGGCGTTCGCGCCCTCACATCAGAACGGCCCGAGCCGCTCGTATGAGTTCCATGCCAACACCGGCGCCGACCCGGTGGTGCGGTTCCCGATGGACGAGGCGGCCGGAACGACCGAGGTGACCGCAGCGGGCCCGGGACGGCCGGCATGGCTGCGCGGCGGAGCCACCCTGGGCGCCGCTGGCAAGAACGGCACCGCGCTGGATCTGAACGGCGAGTCCGCCTATGCCGAAAGCCCCACACCGGCCGTCGACACCACCAGCAGTTTCACGGTGGCGGCGTGGGCCAAGCCGACCCGATACGGGATGGAGAACATCCTGGCGCAGAACGCCGCCTTCCAGAGCGCGTTCCAGCTGGGTGTCGCCCCCGAAGGCAAGCCGGTGTTCAAGAAGCCGTCCACCGACACCAAGGACGGTGGCGGCGGCCAGTGGCAGCAGGCCATCGACGACGTCTCGCTACCGATCGGTGAGTGGAGCCATCTGATCGGTGTCTACGACAAGACCGCTCAGCAGCTGCGGCTGTACGTCAACGGTCGCCTCGAGGCCACAACGAACGGTGTGACCGCACCGCTGGAGTCCCACGGCGCGCTCCAGATCGGCCGCAGCCTGTACAACGGCACCTACCCGAACGCCTGGCCGGGCTCGATCGATGACGTGCAGGCATTCGGCCAGGCCCTCACCACCGAGCAGGCCGCGCACATCCACGCCGGAACCGTCCCCGAGGACGCTGGGCTGGTCGCGCACTGGAACATGAACGAGGCAGTGGGCCAGCCGCGGGCCTACAGCACGGTCGCCCCGTGGAAAGCGACACTGCACAACGGCGCCACGCTGGGCGCCCAGGGGCGTACCGGTACCGCCCTGCAGTTGGACAACGCGACCAAGCAGTACGCCGCGACCGAACGTCCCGTGATCAACACCCTGGAGAGTTTCGCGGTGTCGGCGTGGGTGAAGGTGGACCCATCGGCCACCTCACCGAGCAAGAACTTCACCGCGGTGTCGGTACGCGGCGAGGTCAAGAGCGGTTTCTACCTCAAGTACGTCGAGCCGATCGATGACAAGCCCGCCCGCTGGGTGTTCGCCCGGACCGCGCACGACAGCACCGAGGCAGGCTGGTTCCAGGCCACCTCCGAGGATCCTGCCCTCGCCGGTGAGTGGACGCATCTGGTCGGGGTGTACGACGCGGTCACCCGAAAGCTGAAGATCTATGTCAACGGTGAAAAGGGCGTCGACAGCCCGGTGGTGACATCCCAGTGGATGGCGACCGGTGGTCTGGAGATCGGGCGGTCGCAGTGGGACTCGAGTGACTTCGACCACTGGTCCGGGCTGATCGACGACGTTCGGGTCTATGACCGCGTCCTCGCCACGGACGAGATCGGGAAGATGACCACCCAGGATCCCGTCCTGGAAGCCCGCTGGACGCTCAACAAACAGCCGGTCAACGGCAAGGTCGACGGGATTCCCGCCGGGGCACCCCAGTTGACCCTCGGCGCTGGCGCGACGATCGACCCCGAGGCGGGGGATTGGGGGGCACCCGACGGAGGGTTGCTGCTGAATGCCCAGGCGGGCGGGTTCGCCGAAACCGCAGCACCGGTGGTGCGGACCGATGACAGCTTCACCATCGCGGGCTGGGTCCGTAACCAAGGCCGACCACAAAACGTGGCGACCGTCTTCTCCCAAGCCGGCACCAACGCCAATTCCCTCATCGTGAAATACGTTCCGGGCGAGGAGCCGACGCTGCAAGGCCACTGGCAGGTCGAGATGCGCAACGGAGATGACGCCGCGCCTGATCCGCTGATCGCTGCACATTCGGTCTTCACCGATCACTGGTGGGATCACGTAGCCGTGGTGTACGACGCGCTGAACAACGAGGTCAGCCTGTACGTCAACGGGGAGCTGGAAGGCATCGTCGACGGCATATCCCAGGAAGGCGGGGTGTTCGGCTTCCACGCGACGAACGGCGGCCTGCAGATAGGCAGGAACAAATTCGCCGCCGCCGAATCCTGGCCGGACGCCATCGATGACGTACAGGTCTACAGCACGGCACTGAACGAGGCCCAAGTACTCGCCGTCATGAACGATCCCGAGCCTGAGGGCAGCCCCTAATTCTCCGTGGATCAAGCTCGACCTACCGAACCGATTGTGAAGTGCCGGGCATGCCCGGTCAGGGCTGCGCCGTGGAGGACGTTGTGAAGGCAGGCCGCGTGAAACCGCACCGCAGGACGCCGCACCGGGGGATGCGCCGCCGTGCTCTGATGCTGGAGCCGCGTCGGCTGGCGCGTGGCGCTGCGGTCGCAATGGCGCTGGTGATGCCGATCGGGCTGCTGTCGGTACCACCCGCGCTCGCCGAGTCGCCCTTCTCAAAGCCACCCGTCTTCGAGGACGACCGGGAGCCGGTCGCCGGCCGCGAGCTGAAGGCCCGGCCACGCAAGACTGACCCTGCCGATCCGGGGCCGGCGGCCAAGGCGACCTGGCCCAAGCCCGGCAGCGCCGAGGTCAGCGTTCCGGCCAAGGCGGACTCCGCGCGTTCGGCCACGGCCGCCGCCGCGCCGGTGAAGGCCGGTGACCTGCCAATCGAGGTGCTGGCTCCGGCCCAGCCAAAGCAGTCACGCGAGAATGTAGAGGCAGCAAGCGAGGTCCGGGTCCAGGTACTGGATTCCGAAGCTGCCCGTGGCGCGGGCGTGAACGGGATGGCGTTCACCGTGGCCCGCACCGACGCCTCGACTCCGGGCCGGGTGCGGCTGCGGCTCGACTATTCCAAATTCGAGCAGGCATTCGGTGGCGCCTACGGCGCCCGCCTACAGCTCATGCAACTGCCGCAGTGCGCCCTGACCACACCCTCCAAACCCGAGTGCCGCACCCCGATTCCACTGGAGACCGCCAACAGCGGTGAGGCGAAGACTCTGACCGCCGAGGTCGAAGCAGCCCCCGCCGCCAAGTCCGGGTCCCCTGCGGTCGCCTCGGCACAAGGCAACGCAACCCTCCTGGTAGCGGCCGCCGGCTCCGAGAGTTCCCAGGGCGACTACAAGGCCACTTCGCTGAAGGCATCGGCAACGTGGAACGCTGGTGGTAACACTGGCGGGTTCTCATGGTCGTACCCGATGCGAGTCCCACCGGTCCCCAGCGGCCTCACGCCCAAGCTCGAAATTTCCTACTCCTCGGCGAGTGTGGACGGCCGCACGTCCAACACCAACGGGCAGCCGTCCTGGGTCGGTGAAGGCTTTGATTTGTGGCCGGGATTCATCGAGCGCAGTTACAAGCCCTGCGAGGACGACGGCGCCCCCGACGATGAATGGGGCAACCCGCCCGGCGACATGTGCTGGGGCTACGACAACGCGACCGTCACGTGGAACGGTAAGGGCGGAGAGCTGATCAAAGCCTCCGACGGTACCTGGCGCACCAAGGACGACGACGGCACCAAGTACGAGAAACTCACCAGCTCGTCCAACGACATCGGTGACGACAACGAAAACGGTGACGACAACGGGGAGTACTGGAAGGTCACCACCACCGACGGCACCCAGTACTACTTCGGTCTCAACCGGGCCCCCGGCTGGGAGACGGGCAAGCCGGAAACCCACTCTGCCTGGACGACCCCGGTGTTCGGCGACGACTCGGGCGAACCCTGCCATAATGCGGCCGGGTTCAAAGACTCGTGGTGCCAGCAGGCGTACCGGTGGAACCTCGACTACGTCGTCGACACCTCCGGCAACGCCATCCTGTACACCTACGCCAAAGAGACCAACCACTACGCCCGCAACCTCAAGCCCGAGGACGAAACCCCCTACGTCCGCGGCGGCTACCTGAAGACGATCTCCTACGGGCTTCGCAAGGACGCGCTGTTCGCCAATGCGCCCGCGCAGGTCACCTTCACCACCTCCGAACGCTGCATCCCCGACGCCACGTTCGACTGCGACCCGGCCAAGATCGGCGACAACCCCGACCGCTGGTGGGACGTCCCCTGGGACCGGAACTGCAACTCCGGCCAAGAGTGCAAGGAAAACCACGGCGGCATCTCACCGACGTTCTGGTCCCGCAAACGGCTGACCAAGATCACCACGCAGATCATCAAGGCCGACGCCTCCGGATACCGGCCGGTGGACTCCTGGAGCCTGGGCCACGAGTGGGGGCTGGCGGATGCCGAGCGCGACCTGCTGCTGAAGGAGATCCAGCACACCGGCCACGTCGTCACCGGCGAGGAAAAGCCGGTGGCGTTGCCGAAGGTCACCTTCAACCCCGTCCAGAAGGACAACCGGCTCGACAAGAGCGGCGACGACATCCTGCCCTACATCCGCTACCGGGTCGGCGCCATCTACGACGAGTCCGGCGGGCAGATCGACATCAACTACTCCGAGACCGACTGCTCTCTGTCGGATCTGCCGACCCCGGAGACCAACACCACCCGTTGCATGCCGGTGATCTGGACACCCCCCGGCCGCGAAGACCCCATCACCGACTGGTTCCACAAGTACGTGGTCACCAGCGTCACCCAGGTGGACCGTACCGGCCTGTCGCCGAACATGACCACCAAGTACGAGTACGTCGGTGACGCCGCCTGGCACTTCGACGATGACGACGGCCTGACCAAGGAGAAGGAGAAGACCTGGTCGCAGTGGCGCGGCTATGGCCACGTCCGCACCTTCACAGGCGACCCCGCCGACCCCGCCACCCAGACCGACACCTACTACATGCGCGGCATGGACGGCGACCGCAAGACCAAGGACGGCGGAGAGAAAACGGTCACCGTCTCCGACGGCGAAGGCGGCACCCACACCGACCACAACGCCCTCGCCGGATTCGCCCTCCGGACGGTCAAGTACACCGAGCCGGGCGGCAGCATCTACTCCAAGACGGTCAACACCCCCTGGCGGGTGCAGACCGCGTCCCGCACCCGCTCGTGGGGCACCGTTACCGCGAACGTGGTCGCAACCGATACCACCCGCACCTGGACGGTCAAGGACGGCGGCGGCTGGATCGAAACCAAGACCGACAACACCTACAAGAACTCCGGTCCCGGCGTCGGCCGCATCACCTCTAGCAACAACCTCGGTGATGTCACCACCGGCGCCGACGACAAGTGCACCCGCACGACCTACGCCGACAACACCAACGCGTGGATGGTGTCGTTCCCGTCCCGGATGGAGACCGTGTCGGTGCCCTGCACCGCCACCACTGACCGGCCCGCTCATGTGGTCTCCGACGCCCGTACCCACTACGACAACGGTGGATTCGGCGCCGCCCCGACCAAGGGCGACGTCACCAAGGTCGAAAAGCTCGCCGACTATGAGGGAACCACACCGAAGTACGTCACCCAGACCGCCACGGTCTACGACGCCTACGGCCGCCCGACCAAGGTCACCGATGCCCTCGGCCAGTCCAGCACGACCACCTACACCGACACTCACGGGCTGAACACCAAGGTCGTCGCGACCACCCCACCGGCCGACCCCGCAAACCCGGCGACGGCGCTGACGACCGAAACCCATATTGAACCGGCGTGGGGCGAGACCGTCACCGAGATCGACAAGTCCAACTACAACGCACGCACCGACCTGGTGTACGACCCGCTGGGCCGGCTCACACAGGTGTGGTTGCCCAACCGGGCAAAGGGCAGCAGCACCGACCCCAACCACGCGTTCGAATACCGGGTCACCGACGGCGAGATCGTCACCGTCACCTCTAAGGGCTTGACCGAAGACGGCGACGAGCGCCTGATCAAGATCGAACTACTGGACGGGTGGCTGCGGCCCCGCCAGACACAAACCCCCACCCATGCCACCGAAGCCGGTGAACCACGGCGGCTGATCAGCGACACCTTCTACGACAACCGCGGCCAAGCCGTCAAATCCTACGCTCCCTACCTCGCCAACGGTGTACCCGAAAGCGAACTGTTCGGTGTCGGAACCCCTGGTGCCGTCGAAACCCAGACCCACACCGAATACGACGGCCTGGGTCGCAAGACCGTCGAACGCCTCACTACCGGCAACGGGGAACAGCCGGAACAGGAGCTGTGGCGCACCACCCACAGCTACGGCGGCGGCAACCGCTTCTCGGTCACCCCGCCCAACGGCGGCACACCCACCACCGAGATCGTCAACGCCCTCGGCCAGGTCATCGAACGCCGCCAGTACAAGGCATCCACTCCCACCGGCGACTACGACGCCACCCGGTTTACCTACACTCCCGCAGGCGAGATCGCCTCGGTCACCGACCCGTCCGGGAACGAGTGGACCACCACCTACGACTTGCGCGGCCGCAAGATCCAATCGACCGACCCGGACGCGGGCACCACCACCCACACCTACGACGACCTCGACCGCCCGGTCTCCAGCACCGATGCCCGCGGCAAGAAACTGTTCACCTCCTACGACGGCTTGGACCGCAAGACCACCGTCCGTGAAGGCGCCGCCGACGGCACGACGTTGGTGTCGTGGACGTACGACACCGCGTCCTACGGCAAGGGCAAACTCGCCTCCGCCACCCGCCACACCCCCGACGGGAGCTACACCAACCGCATCCTCAATTACGATTCCCTCGGCCGCCCCGTGACCACATCCACCACCATCCCTGCTTCCCAGGGGCCGCTCGCGGGCACCTACTCCCAGCGCACCACCTACAAACTCACCGGCACCATCGCCAGCGAGGTGCTGTCCGTCGGTGGCGGGCTGCCCCGCGAAAGTCTCGTCTACACCTACGACGAATACCTGCGTCCCACGCAGGTCACCAACACCGACGGCACCGTCTACGTAAACAACACCCAATACACCCCGACCCACAAGCCCGCCTTCATCGAACTCGGGGCTGAAGGCAAGCGCATCTGGCAGACCTACGCCTACGAGTACGGCACCCAGCGCCTCCAAACCGCACGCGTCTCCCGCCAGAACCTCGGCTACGCCCGCAACGCGGTCTACCACTACACCGACTCGGGCAACATCACCTCGATCACCGACACCACTACCGACGGTGTCGACAACCAGTGCTTCACCTACGACCACCTCCAACGCCTCACCCAGGCCTGGACCCAAACCACCAACACCTGCGCGACTGAGCCGACCGACGCGGTAATCGGCGGCCCTGCCCCGTACTGGCACACATTCGCCTACGACAAAGCCGGCAACCGCACCAACGAGACTCGGCACGGCATCGGCGGCGAAACCGACACCGTCCGCACCTACACCTACGCCCAACCCGGCAACGGCAACCGCCTGGAAACGGTCGCCCACACCGGCCCCACCGGCGTCCGTACCACCGGCTACGGCTACGACGCCACCGGCAACACCACCTCCATCACCACCGCCGAAGGACCCACCAACAGCACCCAGACCTTCGACTGGAACACCGAGGGCGAACTCGCCAAGGTCACCGAAAACGGCAACGACGTCACCTACATCTATGACGCCGACGGCAACCGCCTCATCCGCAAAGACCCCACCGGCACCACCCTCTACCTCCCCGACGGCACCGAACTCCACGCTCCCGCCGGCTCCACCACCGCCACCGGCACTCGCTACTACACCTTCGCCGGCCAGACCGTCGCCATGCGCACCTCCGACGGCACCGTCACCTACATGACCGGTGACCACCAAGGCACCGCACAGCTCGCCATCGACGCCACCACCCAGCAACTCACCACCCGCCGCTTCACCCCCTTCGGCATCATCCGCGGCTTGGACGAAGACGCGACCTGGCCCAGCGACAAGGGCTTCCTAGGCGGCACCCAGGAACCCACCGGACTCACCCACCTCGGCGCCCGCGAATACGACCCCGAAACCGGCCGCTTCATCTCCGTCGACCCAGTAATGAATCTGGGCGACCAGCAGTCCTACAACGGATACGCCTACGCCGAAAACTCCCCCGTTACTTACAGCGATCCCACAGGCCGCACCAAATGTGACGTCGGAGTCTGCCCCACCCCCGAACAAGCCCGCTGCGCCCCACAACTCGGCGGCTGCACCGACACCGACCGCGACGGAACCCCCAACGGAATCGCAAGCCCCAGCGCCATCTACCACGGCAGCCGCTCGGGATCGAACCAGAGCCGCACCATCGGACCGGCCAGCGTAATCAGGGTGCCCCAAAAAATCAACATTACCGTCTTTGTGCAGCGCTTCTATGAAAATCGAACTCAATGGCTGCACAGTCCAGTAAAGGCCGACATTTTTGCCGCGAAAGCCGCATGCTCATCGATGAGCGACTGTGTCGATAGTAAATTGATGGGTCTGCTAGTCGCGGCTTGGTTTGAAATGTTCGGAGGAGTTCAAGCCGTCGTGGGCGGCAAGGGGACCGGCGGCCTTCTCCCCAAGATGGCCCGAAGGGATTCAAAGACCGGCAAAATGGTGCCGGCGACGAGGCTGAACAAAATCATCGATGATATTGCCTGCCTCAGCAGCTTCGTGCCCGACACCAAAGTGCTCATGGCAGATGGCAGCACGAAAGAAATCCGGGATGTCAAGGTTGGCGACAAAGTGTTGGCCACTGATCCTAGAACTGGAGAGTCCAGTACTGAATCCGTTCTAGCCACCATTGCATCGAAGGGCGACAAGAATCTCGTCCAAATCACCGTCGACTCCCGCACTTCCAACAGCTACCTTGCGACATCAACCGGGGACAACAAGAGCGGCCCCCTGATCCACGCGCCCAATACCTCCAAGACCGGCCTCATCATCGCCTCTAACACCCATCCCTTCTGGGTGGTCGGCGCTATCTCCCAATGGATTGATGCTGCCGAACTTCGGCCGGGCATGTGGCTCCGCACCAGCACCGGCACATATGTTCAGATAACCGCCGTCAAGCACAGTACATCGACTAACCAACGTGTCCACAACCTCGCCATATCCAACCTACACACCTATCATGCGCTTGCCGGCCGAACACCGATCCTCGTCCATAACTGCAACACGCTAACTGTAAGCCAACTTAAGGGGTTGGCGATGAACATCAGAAACGCCGGAAATAGCAAGGTTTCGCGAAGTATGAGGACGATCGCGGTAGCCCAAACCATAGATGGTACACTTTATGCAGGATCCAGCAATGGCTTCGACAAGGGCATGAGAGCAAAAGCAAAGGAACTTGGTATCAATCTCGTACCTACTTCTCGAGGGAAGCACGCGGAAGAAAATCTGCTAAAATGGATAAACCCTAATACCATAATGCGCGTAGGCACCTACAAGAGGGCCCCATGTGGACCTAAGGAGCATAATTGCTCCGCTCAATTGCGCGGCCACAAAATCCCTGCAGGATAAGAGAGGATCATATGGGAGACTTCGACTCGGCCATCGACAATTTTGCCCAGCGAGTAGAGGCTCTGAAGTCAAGGCAACAAGTAGCCTTTTTCGTCATCACCGCGAAAGGATTGCTGCCCCTCATTGACAGTACACACAAAGGAGAAGGCGGAGAGTATGAAAGAATATCCAGAATTTGCAATACGCTGGCGTCTTATGTCGCAAATGGTCAAGCCTTTGAGGTCGATAGCCTGTCAGCGGAACTGGAGAGTTTCGCCTACGAAGGGGGCGGAGTGCCGGAATCCGAAAGCACCTACATGCAGGACATATTGGCCTGCCTAGAGGGAGCCATTACTGCTGCAAGTTCACATGATACTCCGGAAGGAGCCTTGCTTGAATATGCCATTAATCCAATTTACTCGTCGCTATGCGAGAAAGAGTTCGGAGTATTGGATATTGGAGACTCCGCAACGGAGTTGGCTTGGCGGTCACAACTAACCGAAAACCCGTTTATGGCTGCAGCGCTCACCTATATTGATCAATTGATTCATCGCCTGGAAGGCGATAATCATATGGGCATTGACGAACTAGAGGAGTGGGGACTCCGGGGCAGGGTACTCAGTCGCTTGGTCTATTGATGAGCAGAGTTGACCGGCTGGCAAGCATTTCTGCCGGTCCAGTCGGCTGGAGCCCCAAGCCCGTGCGGTCCTGGAGTTGATTCGAGTGCAGGCTGTTGCGGCAGCTGACCAAGCGGCTGCTGGAGTTGGGTAGGGCGAGATCACCGACCATGAGCGCATCCCTGCTCGGTAGATTTGTTCACGGTCGGCATGATGCTGCCTAATTCACGGCACGACCTTTATGTTTTCGGCGCTTGACACTCTTGGCAGCTTCGCTGTTGCACCGCTATTCCGTTGCTGCCGCCAACGGTGTCGCCAGACCCGCCTGAACTTCCAATACGGCTTTCTTCACCGCAAGGCCGACGCTCGTCGTCCTACCGCGCCTACTTGCGTCCACGCTGGGCGAAAGGCGCCGCGGTTGATGGCAGGCCACCCTTGGGTGTTCTACCTGGTCATCCGCCAACCACTGAAATCGGCCCAACGTGACCAGCAAGCGCCCGGGTAGAAGGCAGTGTTATACGTGCTGCCGCTGCATTATGGTGACCGCATCACCCTGAACTGAGAAGCGATCACCACCTAACCCACAGACCTGCAGATAGTCCTGCCAGACAGAAAACCATGCAGCCCTGCAGCCCCTCGATTTAGAGTGCAGATCCACATCGAAGAACGATATTTCCGTCGAGCCTGATTCCATATGCTGGATCGCTCATTTCTGCTGACGTCTTATCGAGGTTCCGTCGAGAGATGTGTGCGAGATCGCAACCTTGGCTCACGAGGTCTTGGAGGGTGGTATGGAGGTTGTTGAGGGCGGTTAGGGTCTGCTGTTCGGTTCGGGTGCGGGTGTAGCGGGTTGTGAGTTCGTTGAGTTCGTGCCATTCGGTGGCTGCGGTCGGCGTGGTTGGGCGGGGGCCGAGGGGGTCGGCGGCCTCGACCCGGTAGTCGTGGCGGTAGGCGGCGATGGCGGCGACGAGTCTGGTCCAGGCTTGTTGGTCGTGGGAGGTGGTGGGGCGGGGGCCGAGGTGGCTGAGCCAGGGGCGGGTGCGGGTGATGCGGCGGGCGGTGCTGTTGCGTCCGGTGCGGTGGTGGGTCTGGCGGTGCCGGCTTGTGGGGTGTTCGGGTGGCGTGGGTGGGGTGGTGTTTGGGTGTAGGTGTCGATGTGTTTGAGTTCGTGGCTGGCCATGGTGGCGGGTTGCTGGTGGGTGAGTTTGTCGCGCATGAGCTGAATGACTTGGGTGCGGCGGGCGTCGGGGGTCATGGCTTGCCATTGTTGGAGGGTGATGTCGATGGTGAGGGTGGTGGCGGGTTGGAAGGTGTGGGCGGTGATGCGGTCGCGGCTCATGCCGGTGTAGAGGGTGGCGCGGTTGGCGTCGAGGGAGTAGAGGCTGACGTGGTCGGCGGTTTGGCCTTGGGCTTTGTGGACGGTGGTGGCGTAGCCGTGTTCGAGGCCGCCTGAGGCGATGTAGTCGGCGTCGATGCGGGTGGTGCGGGGTTGGTTGTGGGTGTCGTGCCAGGTGAGGGTGATGTGGTGGGCGTGGGGGTCGACGTGGGTGATGATGCCGCGGGTGCCGTTGAGGAGGTCGGGGCCGTCGCCGTGGCGGTAGGTGTTGGTGCGTAGGAGGACGACGTCTCCGGTGGCGAGGGGGATGTCGTGGCCGTGGTGGGTGGGGAAGGTGGTGTCGGGGCCGGTGAGGTGGCCAGCGTGGCGGGCGAGGGCGCGGGCGGCGTGGTTGAGGTCGTCGACGTCGTCGTTGTGGTGGGCGAGCATGAGGGTGCTGGTCATGCGGTGGTGGGGGTCGGTGTGGTGGTGCCGGTTGGTCCACCAGTCGTTGAGGGTGGCGAGCTTGGCTTCGTGCGGGGTAACGGTGACGATGAGGCGTCCGCTGTCGGCCCAGAGGGTGAGGGCTTGTTCGTGTTCGCGGTTGCGGAAGTGTTCGAGGGCTTGGCGTTCGAGGTGGTCGGTTTGGCGGCGGTTGATGGTGAGGTGGGGTCCGCCGTGAGGTCGTGCTGGATGGTGAAGGCGCCGCCGACGCCGGGTGAGGCGAGCTGGTGGGGGTCGCCGATCTCGACGATTTTGGTGCCGGTTCGGGTGGCGTGGTGCAGGAGGGCGGCCAGGTCGCGGGTGTCGGTCATGGCGGCTTCGTCGAGGATGAGGACGTCGATGCCGTGCGGGCCGTCGCCGTGTTCGATGAGGGTGAGCCAGTAGGCGACGGAGGCCGATTGGGGGAGGCCTGCTTGGGTGCCGAGGTGGTGGGCGGCCAGGGCGGCGGTGGAGGAGCCGGCGACGGTGAGTCCGGCTGCTTCCCAGGCGATGCGGGCGGCGGCCATGATGGTGGTCTTTCCGGAGCCGGGGATGCCGATGAGACGGTGTCGATGGCGTGTCCGGCGGTGACCAGGCGGGTGTAGGCGTGGCGTTGTTCGGGGTCGAGGGGGTGGCCGGCGCTGGTCTGGTAGACGTCCAGGGCGAGGGCGGCGACGGCGGGGGCGACCGCGGCCAGGCCGGCGTTGAGGCCGTTGGTGGTGGCGGCGACGATGGCGTGTTCGGCGTCCAGGACGTCCTGGGTGGTGTAGCGCTGGTTGTTGGCCATGTGCGCGGGGCCTTTGCGCGGCATCTGGGTGATGTCGTGGTGGTCGAGGAGCCGGTCGGTGAGGGTGTGGAGTTCGGTGAGGTCGGCCAGGCCGTGGGGGAGTTCTTCGCAGATGCGGGCCATCATGTCGCGCTTGCGGAACGCGGTGGAGTGGGACGTGAGCCCGTGGTCGGGGTCGAGCAGGACGTCCGCGAGGGCCGCGAGGTCGGGTGCGGCGGTTTCCGGCTCGTTGGTCGCGGTTTCGGGGTGTGGTGGGCCTGGCCGTGGGCTGTCGGTGGGGTTGGGTGCGGCGTCGGGTGGTGGGGGTTGAGTGCGGCGTTGAGGATGGCGGCGGGGTCGAGTCCGGCGGTGCGGGCTTCGGTGGTCCAGGCGTGGTGAAGGTCGGCGTCGGCGGCTGCGGTCAGGTGGGGGTCTTTGCTTTCGCGGGTGCGGTCGGCGGCGCGGCGTTTGGCGGTGGGGGTGGCGTCGTCCCAGGTGGTGCCTTGGTGGTTGAGGAGGTCGCGGATCTCGGTGTCGCGTTTGGACCAGAGGGCGAGGAGGCGGTCGGGGATGCCGGTGATTTCCCAGCGTCCGGTGCGGTCGCTGCGGGTGAAGCGGAGTCCGTGGCGTTGGGTGAGCAGGTGGCGGGCGCGGGCTTCGGCGTAGGCGCCGGCGAGGTGGACGTGGTTCATCAGGTCGCGGCCGCCGGCGGCGATGGTGCTCCACTTGTCGTCCTGGGCGCGGGCCATGTTGGCGAGGGTGAAGTGGACGTGCCAGTGGGGGTCTCCGGCGCGGGACGCGCGGTGGGTGGTCATCCATCCGGCAAAGCCGCTGGTGGGGACGGTTCGGGCTTGTCGGCCGTCGCCGTGGTGGCTGCGCATGGCGTAGGCGGTGTGGTGCTCGAGGAGGGCGAGGGCGTCCAGGGAGGCTTGGCGGAGGCAGTCTTCGATGCCCTCGGCGATGGGTTGGGGAGCGAGTGCGGTGAGCGCGCTGAAGGACTTGTGGAAGGTGATGGTGACGTCGTAGCCGCTGTTGCCGACGGGCACGCGTTCGTCGGCGTGGGAGAGCGCTTCGACGAACGTGGGGCCGTAGACGCCGTGGGGGTCGAGGTCGGCGCGCTTGAGCAGGACGGCGGCTTTGTCGGCGGGGATGCGGGCTTGTTCGGGACGCGCGTGTACTTGGCGGCGCAGGCGTTCCCAGGTGGCGCGTTGCCGGTTGCTGGTCCACAGGTCGTCGACGTTGATCCCGCGCGCTCGTGCCGTCTGCTCGATCGCGATGACCAGCGGGAGCCCGCGGACCTTCGCGTGGTCGGGGACCTGTTGTTTGACGGGGACGAGCGGGACGAGGGAGTGCGGGTGACGTCCTTGCATCAGGGCTCGGGCGGCCGGGTACTGGGACTCGTCCAGCACCATGCCCGGGGTGATGCCGAGGTCTGGCAGGCCGGATCCCACCCAGATAAAGCCGTGATGATTTGGAGCTGTGCCCAGGTCTTGACTGGGCTCGAGAGAAAAATCGAAGTGCGCGATGAGTGGGTGGATCGTTAATGTACGAGGGTGGACGAGTTGATGCTTTCCGAACGCTTCCTGGGGCGGTTCCGTGAGTTGCCGCATGGGGCACCGGACGGCCCTTCGCTTCGCGCCGCGGTGCGTCCGCGAGGTGACGAGCACGAAGAACTGCTGGTGCGATATCTGCGAGCAGGCACGACGTTTGCGGTAACGACGTCCTTCGTGCTCGACGTGCTGAGCGGTTCGAAGAGGCCCATCGCCCGGCTGGCCATACTGACCGATGGCCAGTGGTTTTGGAGCTCGGATCTGGCTCACTATGTCGAGCGGTATCACGTGCGGCTCGACCATCGGTTCGTCCGTCGGGTTCGTGCGCGGGAAGGCGATCCGCCTGCGCTCAGCGAGGCGGAGATCAAGTCGCTGACCAGCCTCCACGTCGGGGACGCCGTGCCTGAGGTGACCAAGTAGAAGCGCATTCGTCCCACGAAGGACGGAACGCCGCGTTGCCAGGGAACCGACGGGCGTCGCAGAGCCTTCGCCAATGTCCTCTCCTCACCCGGCCTGCAAGCCGTGGGGGTCAGCTCCGACCTCGGAGGCTTTCTTGCGGGGAGGTGTAGCCGGGGTCGATGTTCGTTGGGGCCTCCGCGCAGCGGAAGCGGCGGCCAGGTCGGCACCTTGTCAGTGTTGGGAGTGGGGTGCGGTGTCGGCCTCGGTGCGGTGGAGCTGGGTCACCTGTTCGGCGCACATGAGATCGCCGTCGCTCGTCTGCGGCCAAGCACGGGATGGGCCTCACCGATGGAGCTTGTGTGGAGGCCGTTCAGATAGCGGAGCGTTACCTGGTTGCTCCTTGGAGGGGTGCGAATTCTGGGAGATCAGAGGTTCCTCGACCTTCCTTGAAGGGATGTGCAGGACAGCGAATGAGTGCTTCTGACCTGGGCTGATGCTGAAAACGGTTCCTGGGTGGGGCAATCCAGTCGTGTTCACACCGAAGAGGTCACTGGTTCGAACCCAGTATCGCCCACCTCACGTTTCCGCAGGTCAGAGCATGTTCTGCGTTTGCGTCTATCGGTTCTCCGGTGACTCCTTCGCAGGCTCGGGAGCCAATCGGGGAGCCACCGGGAGACTGCTTCGGTCCCCCCAAGAGGTCACGCGGCGGTCGATCATCATTTTTCGAACTGCCGTCCTGCAGGACGGCGACGTGCGGATGTTCAAGACCGACCAGGGTGCAGCTGGGGAGATCGTTGTGGTCCCGCACGGGACGCATCCGCTCGCCGACCCGGTGGCGGTCTGGAGCGGAGTATCGCGTTGCCAGCCGAGCGTGGCGCTGGTGGTGGGCTCGACCGGCCTGGCCGCGTCGGCGACGCCATCACCTGTGAGGGCATCAACCTCAACCGTGCCGTCCGCGCCCTGCCTCGGGCCGCCGACGTGTCCCATGACTCGGGGTGATCAGTTTGGGCGCGGCGTAGAAGGAGGTCCCCCGGACTGGGACAACGGCCACGGCTTGAGCTGTACTTGGAGGGTGTCGCCCATGACCTGGGAAGTGGACACCTCGTTCACGCCTGCCGTTGGGCGATGGCTGGCGCAGTACCTCCCTCCGATTTGGCCGCAATGTTCAATGGCAAGGTTGCCCGACGCGCCGTTGCGCTTTAGACGCCGTCTCATTTGGTGAGGTGGCGGTAGCAGATGAGGGCGGCGGCGATGCCGACGAAGGCCAGGAAGTGTTCGGCCTTGCGCTCGTAGCGGCGGTGCAAGCGGCGGCAGTGGTTCATCCACGACACGGTGCGTTCGACCACCCAGCGGTGTCGGCCGAGCCGGTTGAAGGTCTCGATGCCGCGGCGGGCGATGCGCGGGACGATGTTGCGGCCGCGCAGCCATTTCCGCAGGTCGGCGTAGTCGTAGCCTTTGTCGGCGTGCAGCTTTGCCGGACGGCGGCGGCGCGGGCCGCGGCGCGACCGGACCGGCGGGATGCCCTTCACCAGCGGTTCCAAGCCGAGCTTGTCGTGGGTGTTGGCCGCCGAGATTCCGACAGAGAGGGGGCAGACCGGCACGGTCGGTGAGCAAGTGGATCTTCGACCCGGGCTTGCCGCGGTCGACAGGATTCGGGCCCGTCAGCTCCCCGTTACTTTGTTCGTGGCCCGGAGACGGGCTCCCGGTCT
>NZ_JBFAUZ010000076.1:0-32711 GCF_040679555.1 Spirillospora sp. NPDC052242 | reverse complement strand
TCGTCCTCAACGAACTGATCGCCCACGACGCCGAGACCCGCGCGCACATGCGCGTCCGCCAGTCGTTCACCGCGCTGGCCCTCGCCGACGAGGCCGGCCTCCGCCTCGGCCTTGCGGGCCTCCTCGATCTGCCGGCGGTGGGCGTCGAAGCGGGCGCGGGCCTCGGCGTACTGCCGCTCCCAGGTCTCGCGCTGCTCGTCGAAGCCCGGCAGCCACTCGCCCGTGTCGGCGTCGAAGCCCTCGGGGTACTTGTAGTTGCCCTGCTCGTCGTACTCGGCCGGCATCCCGTACAGGGTGGGGTCGAAGTCCTCTTCGTCCATCCCGGCGGCGCCCTCGTTGGCCTGCTTCAGCGACAGGCTGATGCGGCGCCGGTCGAGGTCGATGTCGATGATCTTCACGAAGATCTCGTCGCCGACCTGGACGACCTGCTCGGGGATCTCCACGTGGCGCTCGGCCAGCTCGGAGATGTGGACCAGGCCCTCGATGCCCTCCTCGACCCGGACGAACGCGCCGAACGGCACCAGCTTGGTGACGCGGCCCGGCACGACCTGGCCGATCTGGTGGGTGCGGGCGAACTGCTGCCAGGGGTCTTCCTGCGTGGCCTTGAGCGACAGGGAGACGCGCTCGCGCTCCATGTCGACGTCCAGGACCTCGACCGTGACCTCCTGGCCGACCTCGACGACCTCGGACGGGTGGTCGATGTGCTTCCAGGACAGCTCGGAGACGTGCACCAGACCGTCGACGCCGCCGAGGTCGACGAACGCGCCGAAGTTGACGATCGACGAGACGACGCCCTTGCGGACCTGGCCCTTCTGCAGGGTGTTGAGGAAGGTCTGGCGGACCTCGCTCTGCGTCTGCTCCAGCCAGGCGCGGCGGGACAGGACCACGTTGTTGCGGTTCTTGTCCAGCTCGATGATCTTGGCCTCGAGCTCGCGGCCCACGTAGGGCTGCAGGTCGCGGACGCGGCGCATCTCGACGAGCGACGCCGGCAGGAAGCCGCGCAGCCCGATGTCGAGGATGAGGCCGCCCTTGACGACCTCGATGACGGTACCGGTGACGATGCCGTCCTCGTCCTTGATCTTCTCGATCGTGCCCCAGGCGCGCTCGTACTGGGCGCGCTTCTTGGACAGGATCAGCCGACCTTCCTTGTCCTCCTTCTGGAGGACCAAGGCCTCGACGTGATCACCGACGGCGACGACCTCGTTCGGGTCGACGTCGTGCTTGATCGAGAGTTCCCGGGACGGGATGACGCCCTCGGTCTTGTAGCCGATGTCGAGGAGGACCTCGTCACGATCGACCTTGACGACAGTGCCTTCGACAATGTCGCCGTCGTTGAAGTACTTGATGGTCTCGTCGATCGCCGCGAGGAAGGCTTCCTCGGACCCGATGTCGTTGACCGCTACCTGCGGGGTGGTCGAGGTGGCCTCGGTGCTGCTCGTCATGTGTCGGCTGGCTCCGGTACGGACATGGAAGTCGTATGGGTTGTTGCGCGGCGGGCCTTGGTCTGCCCTGCCGAAGACCGGAAAGGAACGCGGGTCGCCCCGCGCCTGTGAACCGAACCGTTGTCGCCGACCTGACCGAGCGCGAGCCTGCTCCGTCCGAAGCACGCGCAAGCCCACAGCGCAGCGATCAGGATATGGGACCGAAACCCCCCGGGTCAATCCGGCCCCCGCCGCACCGGGTCATGATCGCGTCCCGAACGCGTCCGGATCGATCAGTAGACGCGCGCCATGCCCCGGTACTGCGGGGCGAGCGCGTCCTGCAGGCCGCGCGGGATCGTCACCGTGCCGGGGTCCCCGTCGGAGGTGTAGCGCTCCTGCGGGTGCCGGTCGAGGTACTCCAGCCACGCCGTCGAGCAGTACTTCTCGCAGTCGTTCTCCTTGATCTTGCCCTCCGACCGCACCCGCGGGATCGCCCACCGGTCGAACTCCTCCCCGAACGGGGACGGCGCGGGCCGCCAGCCCGCCAGGAACATGCCCTGGAACGCGTACCGGCCCCGCTCCTCGCGCGCCCACTCCTCCTTCTCGGGCGCGACCCCGAACGGGTAGGCGAGCGTCCCGGTGTGCGCGCCGGTGAGCTTGACGACCTCGTCCTCCAGCCCGCCGACCTCCTTGCGGACCGCGCCGGCGGACAGCCCGCCGAGGTTGGGGTGCGTCAGCGTGTGGTTGCCGAGGTCGTACCCGTGCTGCCGCAGCCACTGCAGCCCCGTCGACGCGTCGGCGCCCTTCAGGCCGAACATGTCCTTGTTCAGGTAGAAGGTCGCGGTCGGCCGGAACCCGGGGTTCTCCTTGGCGACCCGCTGGATGACGCCGACGGCCGTGTTCGCCTTCGGGGCGCCGTTCGCGTCGAGCGCGAAGTGCCCGGGCGTGCTGTCGTCGAACGTCAGGACGACCGGGTGCCGGCCGGCCGGCACGTTGATCCGCCCGCTCGCGAGCTCCGTCGCGGTGACGGGCGTGTACCCGCCCTTGGCGAGCCGCGTCAGCTCGTCGTACAGCTCCTTGGTCGACCGGTCCAGCGACTGCTCGGGCTTGTCGAGGATCCGGTGGTACATCAGCACCGGCACCTGGCCCAGCTCGTTGGCCTTCGCCGCCGCGGCGGCGGGCGCCGCCGCCCGGATCGGCGCCGTCGCCGACGCGCTCGGCGCCGCGCTCCCGCCGCCCGGCGCCGGCACGGCCGTCGCCCCGGCGCCCGGCCGCGCGGCCTTCTCCGCGTCGACCGGTTCGGCTTCCGCCGCCCCGGCCCGGCCGGCCTCGGCCGTGTTCCCGCCGTCGTCCCGCCGCGCTCCGGGCAGCACCAGCCCGAGGACGACGGCGCAGACGACCACGACTCCTGCGATCTTGTGAAGGAGCGGCATGTTCCCCCCGCCGGTCGACCCGAACAGGACCGGGGACAGCGTAGAACCCCGGACGATCTACGGACACCTCATCTCGTACCCGCATGATCCCCACGGAGCACCCGCGCCCCGGCCCTCATCCCGCCAAATCCGGAACCCGCGGGTACATGACACGACGTCCCCAGGCGTCCCGGACACGCCGCCGCCCGCGCCTTGCGGCCCGCGCGGCGACGTCTCCCATAAGATCAACTCGCCGACCCGCGTCGATCACCGGGGTACCCCTAACCCCGCTCCGACCTGCGCGTCCGCCCCTCGGACGGCCGACATTCCGCGACTTCCCCGGCACACCGGAACCGCGAACCCCGGACGTGCACGACGGTGCGGCACGTCCGGCGTTCGGGACGGGTCGGGGGGACGGGTCAGTGCGCGGCGTCCTGCCAGGTGCGGCCGGTGCCCATGGAGACCTCCAGCGGGGCGCGGAGCTCGTAGGCCCCCGCCATCTGGTCGCCGACGAGTTCCTTGACGCGGTCGAGCTCGCCGGGCGCGACCTCGAGGACCAGCTCGTCGTGCACCTGCAGCAGGACGCGGGACGCCAGGCCGTCGCCGCGCAGCGCACGGTCGACGTTGAGGCTCGCGACCTTGACGATGTCGGCGGCCGACCCCTGGATCGGGGCGTTGAGGGCCATCCGCTCCGCCATCTCGCGGCGCTGCCGGTTGTCGGAGTTCAGGTCCGGCAGGTAGCGGCGGCGGCCCAGGATCGTCTCGGTGTAGCCGTCGCGGCGGGCGCGGGCCACCACGTCGCGCAGGTAGTCGCGGACGCCGCCGAACTGCTCGAAGTACTCCTCCATCAGCCCCCGCGCCTCGTCGGGGGCGATCCGGAGCTGCTGCGACAGCCCGTACGCCGACAGGCCGTAGGCCAGCCCGTAGTTCATCGCCTTGATGCGGGCGCGCAGCTCGGAGTCGATCTGCTCCGGCGGCAGGCCGAACACGCGGGACGCGGTGATGGTGTGGAAGTCGGCGCCGGACCCGAACGCCTCGAGCAGCGCCTCGTCCTCCGACAGGTGCGCCATGATCCGCAGCTCGATCTGCGAGTAGTCGGCGGTCAGCAGCGTCTCGTAGCCGTCGCCGACGACGAACGCCTCGCGGATCCGGCGTCCCTCCTCGGTGCGGATCGGGATGTTCTGCAGGTTCGGGTCGGTGGACGACAGCCGCCCGGTCGCCGCGACCATCTGGTTGAACGTCGTGTGGATGCGGCCCGCGTCGTCGGCCATCGGGATGAGGGAGTCGACGATGCTCTTCAGCTTCGCGACCTCCCGCCACCGCAGGATGTGCTCCAGGACCGGGTGGCCCTCCTTCTCCAGCAGGTTGCTGAGCGCCTCGGAGTCGGTGGTGTAGCCGGTCTTGGTGCGCTTGGTCTTGGGCAGGTTCAGCTCGTCGAACAGCACCTGCTGCACCTGCTTCGGGGAGCCCAGGTTGAACTCCCGGCCCACCGCGTTGTGCGCGTCCTGCTCCTGCTGCTTGACCTGCCCGCCCAGCGTCGCCGACAGGCCCGCGAGGTGGTCGGCGTCCACGGCGATGCCCGCCCGCTCCATCCCGGCGAGGACGCCGACGAGCGGGAGCTCGACCTCGTGCAGCAGCCGGGTCGCGCCGCGCTTCTCCAGGTCGGCGTCCAGGACGTCGGCGAGTTCGGCGACCGCCCGCGCCCGGACGGCGAGCGCCTCCGCGGCCTCCTCCTCGCCGGACCCGTCCAGCGTGAGCTGGCCCGAGTCCTCGGCTTCGCCGCGCAGCTCCCGGTGCAGGTACCGCAGGGCGAGGTCGGCGAGGTCGAACGTGCGCTGCCCCGGCAGCGCCAGGTACGCGGCGAGGGCGGTGTCGCTGGTGAGCCCCTCCAGCGCGATGCCGCGCGCCGCGAGCGCCAGCATCGGGCCCTTCGCCTCGTGCATCGCCTTCGGGCGGGCCGCGTCGCCCAGGTAGCCGGCGAGGGCGCGCTCGTCGTCCTCGATCAGCTCCGCCGGGTCGAGGTGGACGGCCGGGCCGTCCTTGGACGCGAGCGCCAGCGCGGTGATCTCGCCGGTGCCGCGGCCCCACGACCCGGTGACGGCGACGCCGAGCCGCCCGCCGGCGTTCGCGTCCAGCCAGGCGCCCAGCGCCCCCGGCTCCAGCTCCTCGAGGTGGACGTCGAAGCCCTCGTCGGCCTCGGGCTCGGCGGCCTGGAGCGTGGAGTACAGCCGTTCCCGCAGCACCCGGAACTGCAGCGAGTCGAACAGGGTGTGGATCTCCTCGCGGTCCCACTGGCCCATCGACAGCTGCGGCGGCGTCAGCTCCAGCCCGACCTCCGTGTCGAGCCGGTTGATCTGGTGGTTGCGGATCACCCCGGCCAGGTGCTCGCGCAGGCTGTCGCCGGCCTTGCCCTTGATCTCGTCGACCCGCGCGACGAGGGTGTCGAGGTCGCCGAACTTGCCGAGCCACTTCGCGGCCGTCTTCGGGCCGACGCCCGGCACGCCCGGCAGGTTGTCGCTGCTCTCCCCCACCAGCGCGGCCAGCTCCCGGTACCGCTCCGGCGGCACCCCGTACTTGGCCTCCACGGCCGCCGGGTCCATCCGGGCGAGCTCCGACACGCCCTTCACCGGGTACAGGACCGTGACGTGCTCGTTCACCAGCTGGAACGCGTCCCGGTCGCCGGTGACGACCAGCGTCTCCATCCCGGCCTCGGACGCCTGCACCGACAGGGTGGCGATGATGTCGTCGGCCTCGAACCCCGCCACCGACATCCGCGGGATGCGCAGCGCGTCCAGCACCTCGAAGATCAGGCTCACCTGGCTGCGGAACTCGTCCGGCGTCTTCTGCCGGCCCGCCTTGTACTCCACGTACTGCTCGTGCCGGAACGTCGGCTCCGACCGGTCGAACGCCACCGCGATGTGGGTGGGCTGCTCGTCCCGCAGGACGTTGATGAGCATCGAGGTGAAGCCGTACACCGCGTTCGTCGGCTGCCCGTCGGTCGTGTTGAAGTTCTCGACCGGCAACGCGAAGAACGCCCGGTAGGCCAGGGAGTGCCCGTCGAGCAGGAGGAGCCGTTCACGCTTGTCAGGGGTCGCTGCTGTCATCGCCACAGCAGGACTCTAGTCTGCGCGTACGACAGTTTTGTGGAGGCGTAAGTGACTGACCCCAACGGCGTGACCTCCGAAGACCGCCCGGACGGCGGTGTCGGCGGCGGCACCGACGACCGCGCGAAGGTCATCGCCGAACTCGCCAAGTACGACGCGGGCACCGACCTCGCGAAGACGATGGGCATCGAGTACGTCGAGGCGACCGCCGAACGCGTCGTCGCCCGCATGCCCGTGAAGGGCAACACGCAGCCCTACGGCCTCCTGCACGGCGGCGCGTCCTGCGTCCTCGCCGAGTCCATCGGCTCCGTCGGCTCCGCCATCCACGCCGGTCCCGGCCGCATCGCCGTCGGCATCGAGATCAACGCCACCCACCACCGGTCCGCGACCGAGGGGTACGTCACGGGCGTCGCCACCCGCGCCCACGGCGGCCGCACCCTCGCCACCTACGACATCGTCATCACCGACGAGCAGGACCGCCGCGTCTGCACCGCGCGCCTGACCTGCATGCTGCGCGACGCCCCCGGATCCTGACCCGGACACCCGCGGGTTTCGCGGGACCTTTGCGGCGGGACGCCGCACCTCTGTACCGTGGCTCGGAACGGCCCGGGATCACCGAGTAGACAACGTACGCGCCGGGGAAGGCCCGTACGGCCCCAAAGGTGATCCCGGGTCAACGTCTGTCCGGACGTCCGCGGGCACGCGGCACGCGACCGGCGCAGACGCGCGAACGCCCGCCGGGACCGGTTCGTCCGGTCCCGGCGGGCGTGGCGCGGCCTCGTCAGTCCTCGGACTTCTCGGCCTTCTCCGGCTTCCCGGCCTTCCCGGCCGAACCCTTCTCGTCGGACGGCCCGCCGGACACGTCGGCGTCCTTCACGGCCCCCGGCTTCACCGGCCCGTCCGAGCCCTCCGGCCCGTCCGCGCCGCCGCCGGCACCGCCGCCGGACGCCGCATCGCCCAGGTCACCGCCCAGGTACGCCGCACGGACCTGCGGGTCGTCCAGCAGATCCGCCGCGGCCGCCGTCTTCACCACGCGCCCCGTCTCCAGGACGTACGCACGGTGCGCGATCTGCAGCGCCTGCTGGGCGTTCTGCTCCACCAGCAGCACCGTCGTGCCCCGCCGGTTGATCTCCTCGATGATCGAGAAGATCTGCTGCACCAGCATCGGCGCGAGCCCCATCGACGGCTCGTCCAGCAGCAGCACCTTCGGCTTCGCCATCAGCGCCCGGCCGATCGCCAGCATCTGCTGCTCGCCGCCCGACATCGTGCCGCCCGCCTGCGACTTGCGCTCCGCCAGCCGCGGGAACAGCTCGTACGCCTCCTTCAGCTCCTTCGACGGATCGTCCTTGCGGGCGTACGCGCCCATCAGCAGGTTCTCCTCGACCGTCATGCCGGGGAAGATCCCCCGGCCCTCCGGCGCCTGCCCGATGCCCACCAGGACCCGCTTGTGGCCCGGCATCCTGCTGATGTCCGTCCCGTCGAACCGGATCGCGCCCGCCGACAGCTCCCGCAGCCCCGACACCGTCTTCAGCGTCGTCGTCTTGCCCGCGCCGTTCGCGCCGATCAGCGTGACGATCTCACCCCGGTCGACCGACACGCTGATGCCCTTCAGCGCCGCGATCTTCCCGTAGTGGACGTGGATGTCATCGATCTCAAGAAGCATCGGCCGGAGCCCCCAGATACGCCTCAATGACCCGCGGGTCGTTCTGCACCTCGGCCGGCAGCCCGTCCGCGATCTTCTGACCGAAGTCCAGCACCGCCACCCGATCGCTGATCCCCATCACCAGGCCCATGTCGTGCTCGATCAGCAGCACGGTCACCCCGGTGTCGCGGATCTTGCGGATCAGCTCCTGCAGCGCCACCTTCTCCGCCGGGTTCATCCCGGCCGCGGGCTCGTCCAGCAGGAGCAGCTTCGGATTCGTCGCCAGCGCCCGCGCGATCTCCAGGCGCCGCTGGTCGCCGTACGGCAGGTTCTTCGCCAGCTCCGCGGACCGGTGCGGAATCCCCACCAGCTCCAGCAGCTCGGCGGCCCGCTCCCGGCCCTGCCGCTCCTCGCGGCGATGCCACGGCAGCCCGAGCGCCGCACCGACGAAACCCGTCCGATGATGCGCGTCCGTACCGACCAGGACGTTCTCCACGGCCGTCATGTTGTGGAACAGCCGGACGTTCTGGAACGTGCGCGCCACGCCCAGCTTCGTCACCGTGAACCGCTTCTTGCCGTCGATCCGGTTCCCGTCGAACACGACCGCGCCCTCGGACGGCCGGTACACGCCGGTCGTCACGTTGAACACCGTCGTCTTGCCCGCACCGTTCGGCCCGATCAGCGCGAAGATCTCGCCCTTGCGGATCTCGATGTCGACCTTGTTCAGGGCCACGACGCCGCCGAACCGCATGACGACGTCCCGCAGTGCGAGCAGCACCGTGCCCTCGTCCGCGTCCTTCACTTGGTCACCTCCGCCGCGGCCCCGGTCTGCTGCTCGCCGACCTCGGCGCCCATATGGCCCATACCGCCGCCGCCTTCGGCCAGCTCCGCCTTCCGCTGCCGGGACGGCCACAGCCCCTCCGGCCGGAAGATCATCATGACCACCAGGGCGGCACCGAAGATCAGCATCCGGTAGTCCTCCAGGAACCGGAACCGCTCCGGCAGCCACGCCACCACGAACGCCCCCAGCATCGCGCCCGGGATGCTCCCCGAACCGCCCAGCACCACCGCCGCCAGCACCAGCGCCGACACCATGAACTCGAAGTTCGTCGGCAGGATCGACGTCTGCTTCGCCGCGAACACCACGCCGCCGCTGCCGCCGATCGCCGCACCGATCGCGAACGCCGCCAGCTTGAACCGGAACGTCGGCACGCCCATCAGCTCCGCCGCGTCCTCGTCCTCCCGGATCGACGTCCACGCCCGGCCGACCCGCGACTTCTCCAGCCGCCGCACGAAGATGATCGCCAGAACGATGAAGAAGACCAGCATGTAGTAGTACGGCCGCGAATCCAGGATCCCGTAACTGAACGGCTGCACGCCGAAGATCTCCCACTCCGACAACGTCGGAGGATGCGGGATCCCCTGCACGCCGCGAGGACCGTTCACGTAGTCGCTGTTGTTCGCCGTCCGCTTGACGATCTCGCCGAACCCCAGCGTCACGATCGCCAGGTAGTCGCCCCGCAACCGCAGCGTCGGCGCACCCAGGATCACCCCGGACGCCGCCGCGAACACGATCGCCAGGACCAGCGTCTCCCAGAAACTCCAGTCGTACTTCACCGCGAAGATCGCGATGGTGTACCCGCCGACCGCGTAGAACGCCACGTACCCGAGGTCCAGCAGACCCGCCATGCCGACCACGACGTTCAGGCCGATCGCCAGCAGCACATAGATCGCGATCTGGTCGCTGAGCATCGACGCCCAGTCCGCACCGCTCGGCGCCATGAAACTGCCGATCGCCTGATGCGGCAGCAGCAGCGCACCGATGATCAGCAGGACGTACACGCCCCAGCGCTGCCACCCGGCCGCGCCCGCCCACCAGTCGCGCAGCGGATCCAGGGACAGACCGCCGCCGTTGCTCTTCGAGGGAAGCTTCTTCGTCATGTTCATGCGCGCGCCCGCTGCAGAGACTCACCGAGAATGCCGGTGGGACGGAACATCAGAATCAGGATCAGCAGCGTGAACGCCACGACGTCCCGCCACTCCGAACCGAAGATGCTCGAGCCGTACATCTCCAGCAGCCCCAGCACGAACCCGCCGACCAGCGCACCGCGGATGTTCCCGATACCGCCGAGGACCGCCGCCGTGAACGCCTTGATGCCCAGCAGGAAGCCCACGAAGTACTCCGTCTGCTCGAACCGCAGGAAGTACAGCGCGGCCGCCACGCCCGCCATCACGCCGCCCACCACGAACGTCACCGACACCACCCGGTCGATGTTCACGCCCATCAGCACCGCGGTCTCCGGGTCCTGCGCCGTCGAACGGATGCCCCGCCCCAGCCGCGTCCGGTTCACGAACTGATCCAGCGCCACCATCATCAGCACCGCGCCGAAGAAAATGATCAACGCCACGTTCGTGATCTCGATCGGACCGATCGAGATCACCGTCGTCATCTCCCGGAAATGCTCGCTGACCGGAAGCTTGCCGCCCTCCTTCGACGTCCCGAAGATCCACGGCACCAGCACCGTCGCGAACAACTGCTGGATGAAGATCGACGCGCCGATCGCCGAGATCAGCGCCGCCAGCCGCGACGCCCCCCGTTTCCGCAGCGGCCGGTAGGCCACCACCTCGAGCAGCATCGCGCCGCCACCGGCCACGGCGCCGGCCACCACCCCGCACAACGCCACCACGCCGATGAGCGCGATCCCGTTCAGGTCCGAGACGCCCAGCCCGCGCACCGTCCACAGGGCCGCGAACGTCCCCGCCATGAAGATGTCGGCATGAGCGAAGTTGATCAGCCGGAGCACGCCGTAGACCATCGTGTAGCCGAGCGCCAGGAGAGCATAGATCGCCCCCAGCGACAGCCCGTCGATGGTCGACGGCCAGAATTGATTGATGAAGTCGTCGAGCACCTTTGGTCGCCCTTTGTGAAAAGGAGCGGGAGCGCTGTAGCGCTCCCGCTCCCGCGCCATCAGGGAGGTCGTTCGAACGGCGTGGTGACGCCCTACGAGACCTTCGCTTCGTTCGCGTTGCCGAGGAGCTTGATCACGTTGCCCTGCACCTCGTAGATGAAGATGTCCTGCGCGGCCAGCTCACCGTTCTGGTCGAACTTGATCGGCTTCCCGACCCCGTCGAAGCTCACCGTCTTGAGGAACTCGTTGATCTCCTCGGGCTTGGTGTTGCCGGCCTTCACGGCCTCGATGAACGCCGTCGCGGCGTCGTACCCCTCCGTCGAGTAGATCGCGACCTCGGAACCGAACTTCGCCTTGTAGTCGTCCGCGAACTTCTTCGCGTTCGCGTTCGTCTCACCGGCGGTGTCGATCAGGCAGCCGCAGCTCAGCAGCGCCCCCTGCGCGTTCTCCTGGCCGGTGCCCGTGATGAGCTCCTTCGCCAGCGACCCGTCGCCCGACATCATCTTGCCCTCGTAGCCGGCCTCCGCCAGCTGCTTGAACAGGCGCCCCGCCACCGCGTAGTAGCCGCCGAAGTACACCGCGTCCGGCTTGAAGTCCATGATCTTGTTGACGGTCGACGAGTAGTCCGTCGCGTTGTCGTCCACCGCGTCGGTCTGCGTCGTCACGCCCTTGGCCTTCACCGCCGCGCCGATCGCGTCGGCCAGGCCCTTGCCGTAGTCCTGGTTGTCGTGGACCGTGAAGACCTTCTTCGCGCCCGCCGAGCCGCTCAGGAAGGTCGCGGCGCCCGTGCTCTGCACCGCGTCGTCGGCCACCACCCGGTGCCAGTACTTCCAGCCCTTCTCCGCGAGCGTGATGCTCGTCGCCGACGGCGACACGCTCGGGATCTTCGCCTCCTCCAGGATCGGCCCCACGCTCTGGGACTCGCCCGAGAAGGCCGGGCCGATCAGCCCGACGATCTTGTCGTTCTTCACCGCGCCCAGCGCCAGCGTCGTCGCCTGCTCCGGCTTCCCCTGGCTGTCATAGGTCTTGAGGTTGATCTTGACCTCGGGGTTGGTGGCGTTGTACTGCTCGATCGCCAGCTCGGCGCCCTGCTTGGGCGGAATCACCAGACCCGAGTTCTCCCCGGTCAGGTCTCCCATGAACCCGATCGTGATCGAGTCGCCGTCGCCCGAGCCGCCGCCGTCGTCGCCGCACGCCACGGCGCCGAGCGCGAGCACCGCGCTCATCGCCACCGCGCCGGCGACCCTCATCATGTTGCGCCGCAAGGTGCCCAGCCTTTCCATCCGGATCCGGGAAGGGATCGGGTACGAGTCATGGCCCCGGGCGCGACATGTTCCCGTGGATGGGGAGATATCGGTCACTCGGGGACCAGCTATGTCGTACACCGAGGACCCGACACAGAACAGCACCCCCGGATAGAAGGGTTACTCGTTCGTTACTCCCCCGTGCTCATCGGGATCCGCGCAACCAACAGCGACGATTACACAGAGTCACGGATGTGGCCGGTCCGGCGCACACGCATTGGCCCTTGACAACGCGCGAAATAACGACGAGAGGAGTCAGGACTCGGCGGACTCCCCGCCCGCACCGGCGACGACCGCCTCGGCGACGGCCCGCATCGTGAGCCGCCGGTCCATGGACGTCTTCTGGATCCACCGGAACGCCTCGGGCTCCGTCCACCCGTGCGCCTCCTGCAGCAGCCCCTTCGCCCGGTCGACGACCTTGCGCGTCTCCAGCCGCTCCTGCAGCCCCGCGACCTCCGCCTCGAGCGCCCGCATCTCGGTGTACCGGCTGACCGCCATCTCGATCGCCGGCGCCAGGTCCGTCTTCGAGAACGGCTTCACCAGGTAGGCCATCGCGCCCGCATCGGTGGCGCGCTGCACCAGCTCCCGCTGCGAGAACGCGGTGAGGATGACGACGGGAGCGATCCGCTCGGCCGAGATCCGCTCGGCGGCCGAGATCCCGTCGAGCACCGGCATCTTGACGTCCAGGATCACCAGATCGGGCTTCAGGTCCGACGCGAGCCGGACGGCCGCCTCGCCGTCCCCGGCCTCGCCCACGACCTCGTAGCCGTCCTCCTGCAGCATCTCCTTGAGGTCCAGCCGGATCAGGGCCTCGTCTTCTGCGATCACAACTCGCCGAGCGCTCTCCGTCACGCGCACGAGACTACCGGGACGCGCTACCCTGGTCCTCGGCGCCCCTATCGGGGCGCGACAGGCCAGCACAACCAAATGTCCGTTTTATCAGGACAAATGCCCCGATATCCCAACGGCAGAGGAAATGGCCTCAAAATCCATAAAGTGTGGGTTCGAATCCCACTCGGGGCACTTTTATTCAATCGTCGCCTACTGAGGCGGCGATTTTCATTACCTCCGAAGAGGCGATACTCGAACGAGCGCGGCCCTCCACCTTCGAGAGCACAGCGCCGATAGATCCGGCATCCCGCCCATTATTCGGACGGCGGACCGCAGCGGACCGACTCGGACGCGGCGCTCGACGCCGCACAGCACCCAGAACCGGCCGCTACGATACTTGACCTTCACTTTGCTCCCCAATCGCGCCATATCTATACATACGGTTAGCGACCAAAACTGTCGGTGGCGAGAGCAAGACTTGCCGCATGTATCCAGAAGAGATCGTTCAGCAGGCTCTGAAGCTCTCCCAGGAAGGCTGGACGGACCGTGAGGTGGCTCGTCGCTGCGGCGTGTCGATCGCTGCGGTTCGTAAGTGGCGGTACGGAATCCGGCGTCACAAGCGCGGTCCCTCTTGGGGAGAGCCATACGACGGTCGCATCAAGCGAGACTGCCCACGGTGCCACGGCCGCTTGCTGAACGGCCGAAGTTACGCGTACCTGCTCGGCGTCTACCTCGGCGATGGACATATCGTGGCGACCACCAAAGGTTGCTATCGCCTCTCGCTGAGTTGTAGTGCCGCGTGGCCGGGGCTCATCGACGCCGCCGAGCTGGCCATGGCGACCGTCATGCCACTGTCCAAAGTCCACCGGCGACCCCGCCAGGGCTCGATCGATGTAGAGAGCCAATCGAAGCACTGGCCGTGCCTATTCCCACAGCACGGGCCAGGGCGGAAACACGAACGGAAGATCGAGCTCGCCGACTGGCAGCAGGCGATCGCCGACGAGTTCACCGAGGAGCTCGTGCGGGGGCTCATCCACTCGGACGGCTGCCGCAGCATGAATCGGGTGCGGCGGCCGGTCGGAGGTGAGGATCGCTGGTACGAGTACCCCCGGTACAACTTCACGAACGAGTCCATGGACATCCAGAAGATCTTCACGGACGCGCTGGACCGGCTCGGGATCGCGTGGAGGCAGATGAACCGAAAGAACGTGTCCGTGGCGCGGCGGGAGGCGGTGGCGCGGTTGGACGAGTTCGTGGGGCCGAAGTACTAGGGGGTTGGCCGGAGCGAGCTCTAATCGAGATCCCGTGGTGATGTGCCGGGCGGCGCGGTGCCGCCCGGCGGTCGGTCAGTGCTGGGTGCCGATCGCGTCGCCGATGATGTGGACGCGCAGGGAGTTGGTCGAGCCCGGGGTGCCGGGGGGCGAGCCCGCGACGACGACGACGCGGTCGCCCTTCTGGGCGCGGCCGAGTTCGAGGAGCGCCTGCTCGACCTGGCCGAACATCGCGTCGGTGTGGTCGACCTGGGGGACGATGAAGGTCTCGACTCCCCAGACGTGCGCGAGGCGTCCTCGGACGGCGGGGACCGAGGTGAACGCGAGGAGCGGGATGGGCGAGCGGTAGCGGGAGAGGCGGCGGGCCGTTTCGCCGGACATGGTGAAGGCGGCGAGGGCCTCGGCGCCGACGATGGCGCCGACCTCGGCGGCGGCGCGGGCGATGGCGCCGCCGACGGTCTCGGGCATGCGCTCGAGGGTGTGGGTGGCCTGGAGTGCGGCCTCTTCGGCGGTGCAGACGATGCGGCTCATCGTCTGGACGGACTCGATGGGGTACTGGCCGACGCTGGTCTCGCCGGAGAGCATGACGGCGTCGGCGCCCTCGAAGACGGCGTTGGCGACGTCGGAGGTCTCGGCGCGGGTGGGGCGGGGCGCGGAGATCATGGATTCGAGCATCTGGGTGGCGACGATGACCGGGCGGGCCTTCTCGCGGCAGAGCTCGATGGCGCGCTTCTGGACGATGGGCACTTGTTCGAGGGGGAGTTCGACGCCGAGGTCGCCGCGGGCGACCATGATGCCGTCGAAGGCGGCGACGATCTCGGGGAGGCGTTCGACGGCCTGCGGCTTCTCGATCTTGCCGATGAGGGGGACGCGGACGCCTTCCTCTTCCATGATCTGGTAGCAGATGTCGGCGTCGGCGGGGGTGCGGACGAAGGAGAGGGCGACGAGGTCGACGCCGAGGCGCAGGGCCCAGCGGAGGTCTTCTTCGTCCTTGTCGGTGAGGGCGGGGACGCTGACCGGGACGCCGGGCAGGTTGAGGCCCTTGTTGTCGGAGACCATGCCGCCGACGGTGACGGTGGTGCGGACGCGGGGGCCGTCGACGTCGGTGACGCGGAGGGCGACGCGGCCGTCGTCGATGAGGACGGTGTCGCCGGCGGAGACGTCGCCGGGGAGGCCCTTGTAGGTGGTGGAGACTTCGCGGCGGGTGCCGGGGACGTCCTCGGTGGTGATGGTGAATTCGTCGCCGAGGGTGAGGCGGACGGGGCCGTCGGGGAATCGGCCGATGCGGATCTTGGGGCCCTGGAGGTCCGCGAGGATGCCGACGCCGCGTCCGGTGGCGTCGGCGGCGGCCCTGATGCGGTGGTAGACCTCTTCGTGGGTGGCGTGGTCGCCGTGGCTCATGTTGAGCCGGGCGACGTCGATGCCGGCTTCCACGAGGGCGTTGATCTGCTCGGTGCTGGAGCAGGCGGGGCCGATGGTGCTGACTATTTTCGCTCGACGGGTCACGGTCACAACCGTACTTAGTTACTGGTGGGTACGGTTATTTCTGCAGGATGCGGTCCCCCAGGGTTCACCGATTGGTCTAGGACAAGGTCTAGACCACGGCCTTGAACGCGTCGACGGCCGCCTGGCAGAAGGCTTTGAGGTCGTCGGGCTTGCGGCTGGACACCAGTACGTTGGGTCCGCCTTCGCAGATCTTCACCTCTTCGTCGACCCACGTGGCGCCGGCGTTGCGCAGGTCGGTCTGGAGGCTGGGCCACGAGGTGATCGTACGCCCGCGGACGACGTCGGCCTCGATGAGCGTCCAGGGGCCGTGGCAGATGACGGCGACGGGCTTGCCGGCGTCGAAGAACGACCTGGCGAACTCGACGGCCTTCGGCTGCATGCGGAGGAAGTCGGGGTTGGCGACGCCTCCTGGCAGGACGAGGGCCTGGTAGGCGGTGTGGTCGGTGTCGTCGACGGTGGCGTGGACGGGGAAGGTGTCCGCCTTGTCGAGGTGGTCGAACGCCTGGATCTCGCCGGTCTGGGTGGAGACGAGGCGGGGCGTGCCGCCCGCCTGCTCGATGGCCGTCCAGGGTTCGGTCAGCTCGACCTGTTCGGTGCCTTCGGGGGCGCAGAGGAACGCGATCGTCGCGCCCTGCAGGTCGGTCGCCATGATGACCTCCGTTTCGTCGGGTTCTTCTGTGGCCGTGCCCGTCGGCGGGGGGTGGTATGCAGGGTGTTGTGAACGCCACGAACTATCGGGAGGTGCCGGCGCGCGGGTCGGCGGGTTTGGTGTGCGCGTGGTCGGCGTCGTTGCCGGTGGGCGCGGAGCCGGTCGTGCAGCGGGTCGTGCCGGACGGGTGCGTGGATCTGATCTGGTGGGGTTCGGAGATCATGGTGGCGGGTCCGGACACGGGGCCGATGCCGGCGGTGATGCGGCCGGGCGACGCGGTGGCGGCGGTGCGGTTCGGTCCGGGGGCGGCGCCGCCGGTGCTGGGGGTGCCGGGGGACGCGGTGCGGGACGTGCGGGTGTCGCTGCGGGAGTTGTGGGGCGGGGAGGCGGACCGGCTCGTGGAGGCCGTGGCGGCGGCGGGACGGCCGCGGGAGCGGCGGTCGGTGCTGGTGCGGGCGGTCGAGGAGCGGGCGCGGGGGCCGGTGGATCCGCTGGTCCCGGCGGTGGTGGCGGGGCTGGCGCGGGGTTCGGTGGGGGCCGTGGCGGACGCGGTGGGGTTGAGCGAGCGGCAGTTGCGGCGGCGTTCGCTGGCGGCGTTCGGGTACGGGCCGAAGGTGTTGCAGCGGGTGCTGCGGTTCCAGCGGGGGTTGCGGCTGGTGCGGGCGGGGCGGCCGGCGGCGGAGGCGGCGTACGAGGCGGGGTTCGCCGACCAGGCGCATTTCGCGCACGAGGTCCGGAACCTGGCGGGCACGCCGCTCCGCGACCTGGTCTAGCCGTCGAGGCGGCCGTGGGCCCGTAGGAGGAGGAGCCGTTCGACGGTCTGGACGCCGCGCCATTCGTGGCGGGTGATCGGGGTCCAGGCGGGGAAGTCGATGTCCCAGCCGCCGTCGTCGCGCTGGGCGTCGGCGAGCGCGTCGAGTTCGGCGTCGATGACGTTGCGGGGGTGGAGGCGGGCGCCGAGGCCGTCGGGGCGGGGTGCGAAGTCGAGGGCGGTGTGGTGGTCGCTCTGGACGGCGGCGAGGGCGTCGCGGTGGCGGGTGAACGCGGCCTCGGCGCGGTCGCGGTCGGGGACGTGGTCGAGGAAGGTGAGGACGGCGAGGACGTCGTAGGCGCCGAACTCGAGCCCGGTGCGGTCGAGGTGGCGCCAGCAGAAGTCGGTGGCGGTCTTGAGCCAGGGGTGGTCGGCGCCGGCGCGGTGCAGGAGGCCGGCGAGGCTGGCGGTGGGGTTGATGGCGGCGGGCGGGTCGTCGGGGGTCTGCCACCAGGGGGCGCGGGGCGCGTCGCGGACGGTCGGCAGGACGAACGGCACTCCGCCGTCGGGCGTGGTGATGGTGGCGAGGTGGTCGGCGATGCGGGTGACGGCGGGGTCGTCGTCGGCGCCGGCCTCGTGGAGGATCTCCAGGGCGTGCTGGGCGGGGACGGGCTGGCTGGCTGCGCCGCGCAGGTCGGGTTCGAGGGCGTTGCCGTAGCCGCCGTCGGGGTTCTCGTAGGGGCGGAGGGCGGCGAGGACGGGTGCGGGCGTGCCGCCGTGGAAGTGCAGGGCGAAGCGGTGGCGGTCTATGACGCGGGCGTTGAGGAGCATGAACTCCCAGGCTCGTTCGATGTGTTCGCTGGTCAAGGTCTTCATGGTGGCCACCGTAGAGCGGTGTCCGGGGCGGGTCTTGTAGGAAACGGCCGTGGGCCCGGCGCGCCGTGGTGCGGCGGCCGGGCCCGGGGTTCAGATTTTCTCGTCGGTCATCGTGAGGCGTGATCCGAGGAGTGTCTGCAGGGTGCGGCGGGCCGTCTCGGGGTCGCTGCAGGGTTGGACGCCCTTGATCCGTACGACGCCTTCCCGCGTGTCGCCGTCGTCGTCGGTCCATGCGACGAGGAGGCGGGCGACCCAGGTGTCCTTCTTGATCCACATCGTCGCCTGCAGGACGGTGTCGGCCTCCAGCAGCCAGCTGCCGTCACGCTGGAGGAGTTCGCCCGGTGAGCTTTCCAGCAGGCGCTGGACGCGTTCGCGGATGGGGAGGTCGGACTGCATGCCGCGCATCGCCTGGGCCATGGTGAGCTTCACGAAGAGGACGCCGACGTCGAGGACGAGGGCGTCGTAGTTGTCGCCGTCGCCGTCCTGGACGCCGTGGAGGACGCCGTGGAGGTCGATGCCGGCGCGTTCGGGTGCGGGCGGGCGGTGGTCGTTGTCGGCGCCCCAGGCGGCGAGGGCCGTGCGGAGCGCGGCGGGATGGTCGGGGCCGAGGTCGGCGGGGACGGCGTCGTCGAGGTCGATCTCGGTGCCGGCGGGTCCGAGGAGGCGGACGGGGGCGCCGGTCCAGGAGCGGCGGACGGTGACCCCGTCGGCGCGCTGGACGGCGGAGGAGACCAGGGCGCGCAGGTGGGCGGCGAGGATCCCGGTCCGTGCCTGTGCCGATCGGTCGGGGCGGCCGCCGTTCAGTTCGGCGGCGAGGGCGGGGCCGTGGCCGGTCTCGATGGCGGTGAGGACGGTGCCGAGCGTGGCGGGGGCGGTGCCGGTGACGCGCTCGGCGGCGGTGAGCAGGCGCAGGGCGTCCTCGGCGGCGCTCAGGGCGAAGCCGCGGGCGGCGAGTTCGTCCCAGTCGAGGACGGTGGCGTCGGCGCCGAACATCGCGGTGCGGAAGCCGTCGCGGACGGCGTCGGCGTCGCCGAGCAGGGCGGTGGCGGGGCGGGTGTCGGGGGTGAGGCCGGCGGGTTCGGCGCAGCGTTCGATGGCGGCGAGGCGGTCGGTGAGGACGGGGTGGGAGTCGTAGGGGTCGGCGCTCTCCGGTTCGGCGAGGATCTTGCGGAGTTCGTCCTGGCGGGCGGGTTCGGCGAGCAGCGCCCGGAATCCGCCGAACAGGTCGGCGGGGGCGAGGCCGTAGCGGGTGCCGGGGGCGGCGTGCCGGTCGAGGAAGAACGCCCAGGCGGCGGCGGTGGTGCGGACGGTGCGGAGTGCGGAGGCGGCGGCGTCGCGGCCGGACACCTCGACCATGAACCGGTCGGCCTCGATCTCCTGGGCGCGCCGCACGGCCAGCGACACCCGGAAGTAGATCTTGGCGTAGCCCTCGAAGATTTTGCGGAGTGCGGTGGCGAAGGTGTCGTCGGACCGGAGGGCGGCGGAGGTGTGGCGCAGCGCGACGGCGCCGCGGTAGGTGATGCCGCCGAGGCGGGTGTGGCGGCCGCTGAAGTGGCCCAGTTCGTGCCCGAGGACGGCGCGGAGCTCGGCGACGGTGAGCGTCTCCAGGAGCGGCATACCGATGATCATGTGGCGTGGTCCGGCGGCGAGGCCGAGCCGGCGGGTGCGTTCGGCGACCGCGGCGTTGACGTCGGGGACGAGCCGGACGTCGTCCGGGGGGCGGGTGCCGACCCGGGCGGCGAGGGCGTCGATCTCGTTCCACAGGGCCGGTTCGTCGGTGCGGGACACCGGTAGCCCGCCGGGCGGTCCGGCGCGGTGCCGTGCCGTCCGGACGAGGGCGCCGAGGAGCGCGCCCGCCAGGACGAACGTCACGATGGTGAGGTTCACGGTGCCGAGGGACGGGTTGCGGACGGCCAGTACGGCGGCGACCGCGGCCAGGGCGAGCACGGCGAGGGCGAGCACGTAGTACCCGGCCAGCAGGGCGACGGCGAGGGCCGCCCGGAGCGTTGTCTTCACTTGTGGTCTCATCGGTGCGGGTTCCCGAGGGAACGTTCGTCGGGGTGGCGTGGACGTTAGCGGTCCACCCGGACGTTTCGGTCTCGGGCCGGTGACGACGTGATCTCTGCTCGACGGCCGGGCGACGCGGCCGGGAGGCGAGGCCGGGAGGTGGGGCGGAGCCGCGCGGGGCCCGAGGCGGTTCGGGGCCCGCGCGGCGTTCGTCCGGGATCAGCCGACGCAGTCGCCCCAGGAGGCGGACTCGTCGAGCCGGTCGAAGGGCTGGGTGAGGCTGTACCAGCTTCCGGAGTCGTCGCGGAAGACGGCCTCGACGCCGTAGGGGCGCCGTTCGGGCTTCTGGACGAACTCGACGCCCGCGGCGGCGAGGCGTTCGTATTCGGCCTGGCAGTCGTCGGTGTGGAAGGCGCCGGCGCCGAGGACGCCCTTGGCGATGAGCTTCTTCATCTGCTCGCCGGATTCGGCGTCCATGGTGGGCGGGCCGGGGACCATGAGGGTGAGGCCGAGGTCGGGCTGGTCCTTCGCGCCGACGGTGATCCAGCGCATGCCGCCCTCGCCGAGGGTGATGTCGTCGCGGACCTCGAGGCCGAGCTTGCCGGTGAAGAAGCTCTTGGCGGCGTCCTGGTCGAGGCACCAGACGGTGGCGAGACCGAGTTTGGTGATCATGGTGGTTCCCTTCCGAGCAGGGTCGATGCCTGGACTCTAGGGAGGGGGGTGCCCGGCGGCCTTCTCGAAAATTGCTCAGCGTCCGGCGAATCCTCCGGCCCACAGCAGCACGAAGCAGCCGGGGACGGCGGACGTCGCGGGGCCGCGGGAGGCGCGGCGGTACTCGGTGGGCGTCATGCCGGCCTGCTCCTTGAACCGGGTGCAGAAGGTGCCGAGGGAGGTGAAGCCGACGAGCATGCAGATCTCGGTGACGGTGAGGTTGGCGGTGCGCAGGAGATCCTGGGCGCGTTCGATGCGGCGGCGGGCGAGGTACCGGCCGGGCGTCTCGCCGTAGACGTCGCCGAACAGCCGGACGAAGTGGTGGCGGGAGTATCCGGCGCGGGCGGCGACGGCGGCGACGTCGATGGGGTCGGCCCAGTCGCGGTCCATGACGTCCTTGGCGAGCCGGAGGCGGCGCAGGGCGGTCAGGTCCGGGCCGGACGTCGCGGTGGTCATGCCGCCCATGCTGGCACGCCCGTCGGACACGGGAGGCCCCGGAGCGGGTGCTCCGGGGCCTCTTCGGGTCCGTCGGCCGGTCCGCCGGGCGTCCCGTCAGGCGATGGGACGGGCGGTGGGCGGGATCGGGTACGGCAGCGGCGACGTGCGGCCGGTGAGGTGCGCGTCGACGCCGTGCGCGGCGGCGCGGCCCTCGGCGATCGCCCAGACGATCAGCGACTGGCCGCGGCCCATGTCGCCGGCGACGTAGACGCCGTCCACGGACGTCTTGTAGTCCTTGTCGCGGACGACGTTGCCGCGCTGGTCCAGGTCGACGCCGAGCTGCTCGAGGAGGCCCTCGCGCTGCGGGCCGAGGAAGCCCATGGCGAGGGTGACGAGCTGCGCGGGGATCTCGCGTTCGGTGCCCTCGATCGGCTGGAAGCCGGTCTCGGGACCGCCCACCTCGACGATCTGGAGGGCGCGGACGTTGCCGTCCTCGTCCCCCAGGAACGCGGTGGTGGAGACGGCGTAGAGCCGGTCGCCGCCCTGGTCGGCGAGCTCCTCGTGGGCGCTCTCCATCTTGAACAGCATCGGGTAGGTCGGCCACGGCTGGGCGTCCGGGCGGGACTCCGGGGGCCGCGGCATGATCTCGAGCTGGGTGACGGACGCGGCGCCCTGCCGGATCGCGGTGCCGATGCAGTCGGCGCCGGTGTCGCCGCCGCCGATGACGACGACGTGCTTGCCCGCGGCGTCGATCGGCGACTCGGGGAAGTCGCCCTCCTGCACCTTGTTGGCGGGCGGCAGGTACTCCATGGCCTGGACGACGCCGCCGAGTTCGCGTCCGGGGACGGGCAGGTCGCGCCAGGCGGTGGCGCCGCCGGCGAGGACGACGGCGTCGTGGCCGGCGCGCAGCTCGTCGGCGGTGACGTCGACGCCGATGTTCACGGAGGTGCGGAACTCGGTGCCTTCGGCGCGCATCTGGGCGATGCGGCGGTCGACGTGCCGCTTCTCCATCTTGAACTCGGGGATGCCGTAGCGGAGCAGGCCGCCGATCCGGTCGGCGCGCTCGTAGACGGTGACGTCGTGCCCGGCGCGGGTGAGCTGCTGGGCGGCGGCGAGGCCGGCGGGGCCGGAGCCGACGACCGCGACCTTCTTGCCGGTCTTGACGGCGGGCGGCTGCGGCCGGACCCAGCCCTCGGCGAAGGCGCGGTCGATGATCTCGACCTCGACCCGCTTGATGGTGACCGGGTCCTGGTTGATGCCGAGGACGCAGGCGCTCTCGCACGGGGCGGGGCAGAGCCTCCCGGTGAACTCCGGGAAGTTGTTGGTGGCGTGGAGCCGCTCGATCGCCTCGTGCCAGTCCTTGCGGTAGACGAGGTCGTTCCACTCGGGGATGAGGTTGCCGAGCGGGCAGCCCTGATGGCAGAACGGGATGCCGCAGTCCATGCAGCGGCTCGCCTGCTTCTCGAGCTTGTCGTTGCCGAAGTTCTCGTAGACCTCCGACCAGCTCTTGATGCGGACGTCGACCGGGCGGCGCTTCGGGAGCTCCCGCGAAACGGTCAGGAAACCCTTCGGGTCGGCCATGTGGGAATCCCCCTCTCTCAGGCCTGGGCGGCGGCCATGACGGCCTCGTCGACGTCCCGGCCCTGCGCCTCGGCCTCGGCCATGGCGGTCAGGACGCGCCGGTAGTCGCGCGGCATGATCTTGGTGAAGCGGGTCGCGACGGCGTCCCAGTCGTCCAGCAGGCGCCGGGCGAGCGCGGAGCCGGTCTCGGCGAGGTGCCGCTCGACGAGCCCGCGGACGAACGCGACGTCGTCGGCGTCCAGGGGTTCGAGGTCGACCATCTCGCCGTTGACCCGCTCGGGTACCAGGTCGAGCACGTAGGCGACGCCGCCGGACATGCCGGCCGCGAGGTTGCGCCCGGTGCCGCCGAGGATGACGGCGCGGCCGCCGGTCATGTACTCGCAGGCGTGGTCGCCGACGCCCTCGACGACGGCGGTGGCGCCGGAGTTGCGGACGCAGAACCGTTCGCCGACGACGCCGGCGGCGAACAGTTCGCCGGACGTCGCGCCGTACAGGATGACGTTGCCGCCGATGATCTGCTCCTCGGCGGTGAACGCCGCGTCGTCCGGGGCGCGCAGCGTGAGCCGTCCGCCGGACAGGCCCTTGCCGACGTAGTCGTTGGCGTCGCCGACGAGCCGGAGGGTGACGCCGCGCGGCACGAACGCTCCGAACGAGTTGCCCGCCGAGCCGGTGAAGGTGACGTCGATGGTGTCGTCGGGCAGCCCGTCGCCGCCCCACTTGCGGGTGAGCTCGTGGCCGAGCATGGTCCCGACGGTGCGGTTGACGTTGCGGATCGGCAGGTCGAGGGTGACCTTGTCGCCGTAGGCGAGGGCGCCCTCGGCGAGCTGGATCAGCGTGTTGTCGAGGGCCTTCTCGAGCCCGTGGTCCTGCTCGCCGACGCACCGCAGCGCGTCCCCGTAGGGCGTCTCGGGCGCGTGCAGGATCGGCGCCAGGTCCAGGCCGGACGCCTTCCAGTGCTCGACGGCGTCGCGGGTGTCGAGCATCTCGACGTGCCCGATCGCCTCGTCCAGCGAGCGGAATCCGAGCGCGGCGAGGTACTCGCGGACCTCCTCGGCGACGAACTCGAAGAAGTTGACGACGAACTCGGGCTTGCCGGAGAACCGCTGCCGCAGCACCGGGTTCTGGGTGGCGACGCCGACGGGGCAGGTGTCGAGGTGGCAGACCCGCATCATGATGCAGCCGGACACCACCAGCGGCGCGGTCGCGAAGCCGTACTCCTCGGCGCCGAGGAGGGCGGCGACGACGACGTCGCGGCCGGTCTTCATCTGCCCGTCGGTCTGCACTACGATGCGGTCGCGCAGCCCGTTGAGCAGCAGCGTCTGCTGCGTCTCGGCGAGGCCGAGCTCCCAAGGCGTCCCGGCGTGCTTGAGGGACGTCAGCGGCGACGCGCCGGTGCCGCCGTCGTGCCCGGAGATCAGGACGACGTCGGCGTGCGCCTTCGACACCCCGGCCGCGACCGTGCCGACGCCCATCTCCGCGACGAGCTTGACGTGCACCCGCGCGGACGGGTTGGCGTTCTTGAGGTCGTGGATGAGCTGGGCGAGGTCCTCGATCGAGTAGATGTCGTGGTGCGGCGGCGGCGAGATGAGGCCGACGCCGGGCGTGGAGTGCCGAGTCTTGGCGATCCACGGGTACACCTTGTGGCCGGGCAGCTGCCCGCCCTCGCCGGGCTTGGCGCCCTGCGCCATCTTGATCTGGATGTCGTCGGCGTTGGTGAGGTACTCGGAGGTGACGCCGAACCGGCCGGACGCGACCTGCTTGATGGCGCTGCGCCGCAGGTCGCCGTTCTCGTCCGGGGTGAACCGCGCCGGGTCCTCGCCGCCCTCGCCGGTGTTGGACTTGCCGCCGAGGCGGTTCATCGCGATCGCGAGGGTCTCGTGGGCCTCGGCGGAGATGGACCCGTAGGACATCGCGCCGGTGGAGAACCGCTTGACGATCTCCGAGACGGGCTCGACCTCCTCGATCGGCACCGGCGGGCGCGCGCCCTCCTTGAGCTGGAACAGGCCCCGCAGCGTCATCAGCTTCTCGGCCTGCGAGTCGACCTTGGAGGTGTACTCCTTGAAGATCTCGTAGCGGCGGGTGCGGGTGGCGTGCTGCAGCTTGAACACGGTGTCCGGGCTGAACAGGTGCGGCTCGCCCTCGCGGCGCCACTGGTACTCGCCGCCGACCTCGAGGGTGCGGTGCGCGAGCTCGTTGCCGCCGGCCGGGTAGGCGCGGCGGTGCCGCTCGGCGACCTCGCGGGCGAGGACGTCGAAGCCGACGCCGCCGAGCCGGGAGACCGTGCCGGTGAAGCAGCGGTCGACGACCTCGGCGCCGAGCCCGATCGCCTCGAAGATCTGCGCGCCGGTGTAGGACGCGACCGTGGACACGCCCATCTTCGACATGACCTTCAGGACGCCCTTGCCGTACGCCTTGACGAGGTTGCGGACGGCCTGGTTCTCGGTGAGCCGGGCCTCGTCGAGCCCGTCGCTCGCGATGACGCCGCCGCGGACGAGGTCCTCGACGGTCTCGATGGCGAGGTAGGGGTTGATCGCGGACGCGCCGTACCCGATGAGCAGCGCCATGTGGTGGCACTCGCGGGCCTCGCCGGTCTCGATGACCAGGCCGACCCGCGTCCGGGTCTTCTCCCGGATCAGGTGGTGGTGGACCGAGCCGGTGAGCAGCAGCGCCGGGATCGCGGCGCGGGCGGAGTCGGCGCCGCGGTCGGACAGCACGATGATCCGCGCGCCGGCGCCGATGGCGCGGCTGACCTCGCCGTTGATCTCCTCCAGGCGGGCCTGCAGGGCCTCTCCCCCGCCGGCGACGTCGTAGAGGCCGTGGACGACGTGGGCCTGCAGGTGCGGCAGGGACCCCTCGTCGTCGATGTGGATGATCTTGGAGAGTTCGTCGTTGTCCAGGATCGGGGTGGGCAGCACGAGCCGGCGGCACGAGTCCGGGCCGGGCTCCAGCAGGTTGCCCTCGGGGCCGAGCGTGGACTGCAGCGAGGTGACGAGCTCCTCGCGGATGGCGTCCAGCGGCGGGTTGGTGACCTGTGCGAACTGCTGCTTGAAGTAGTCGAACAGCAGGCGCGGCCGCTCCGACAGCACCGCGATCGGGGTGTCGGTGCCCATCGAGCCGATCGGCTCCGCGCCCGTCTTCGCCATCGGGCTGAGGATGATCCGCTGCTCTTCGAGGGTGTACCCGAAGGTCTGCTGCCGCTTGACGAGCGTGTCGTGCGTCGGGATCTCCCGCTCCCGGCGCGGCAGTTCCTCGAACCGGACGAGGCCCTCGTGCAGCCACTGCGCGTAGGGGTGCTCGGCGGCGAGCTCGGCCTTGACCTCGTCGTCCTCGACGATCCGCCCGGCGGCGGTGTCCACGAGGAAGATCTTCCCGGGCTGCAGGCGGCCCTTGCGGACGACCTTGCTCGCGGGGATGTCGAGGACGCCGGCCTCGCTGGCGAGGACGACGAGGCCGTCGTCGGTCACCCAGTACCGGCCGGGGCGGAGCCCGTTGCGGTCCAGGACGGCGCCGACGACGGTGCCGTCGGTGAAGCTCACGCTCGCGGGGCCGTCCCAGGCCTCCATGAGGGTGGAGTGGAACTCGTAGAAGGCCCGGCGGTCCGGGTCCATCTCGGTGTGGTTCTCCCACGCCTCGGGGATCATCATCAGGACGGCGTGCGGCAGCGACCGGCCGCCGAGGTGCAGCAGCTCCAGGCACTCGTCGAACGACGCGGTGTCGGACGCCTCGATGTCGATCACCGGGTAGATGCGGGACAGGTCGCCGGGGATCAGGTCGGACTTCAGCAGCGCCTCGCGGGCCCGCATCCAGTTCCGGTTCCCCTTGACCGTGTTGATCTCGCCGTTGTGCGCGATGAACCGGAACGGGTGCGCCAGCTCCCACGCCGGGAACGTGTTGGTGGAGAACCGCGAGTGCACGAGCGCGATCGCGCTGGTGAACCGGCGGTCCGACAGGTCGGGGAAGAACGGCTCCAGCTGCGGGGTCGTCAGCATCCCCTTGTAGACGATCGTCCGGCTGGACAGGCTCGGGAAGTAGACCCGGACGTCCTGCTCGGCGCGCTCGCGCATGCAGAACACCACGCGGTCCAGCTCGACGCCCGTCTTGCCGGCGTGCGGACCGCCGTCGGCGGCCCGCAGGAACAGCTGCGCGAAGTGCGGCATGGCGCGGCGCGCGGCGGGCCCGGCGAACGCGGGATCGGTCGGCAGCTCGCGCCAGCCGAGGACGGTCAGCCCCTCCTCGACGCACAGCGTCTCCACGTGCGCGATCGCGGCGGCGCGCTCGTCGGCGTCGACCGGCAGGAACGCGATGCCGGCCGCGTACGCGCCCGCCTCGGGCAGCGCGAAGCCGCACACCTCCCGGAAGAACGCGTCCGGGATCTGCAGCATGATGCCGACCCCGTCGCCGTCGTCCGGTTCGGCGCCCACGGCACCGCGGTGGTCGAGGTTCTTCAGGACGGTCAGGGCGTTCTGAACGATGTCGTGGCTTCCACGGCCGTGCAGATCCGCCACCATTCCGACACCGCAGGCGTCGTGCTCGTTGGCCGGGTCGTAGAGACCCTGGTGGCGGGGGCGGCCCGGTGTGAGGGCAGCAGCAGCCATCAACCCTCCCGTCGTCGTCGTGTCACTGCTTCTGAGGTCAGTGCAAGCCGGGACGACGTTGGCCCTGCTGCGGTGAGATGACATTACATCACTGCCGGGATCATGCCCGACTGTGGCGGATCGCGAAACTTCTCAGCGCGGATCGGCACGCGACATCTCACTGGTTTAGACCAGATTACCGGCTCCCACCGGGCACGACGTTCCGCGCGACCGGGTGAGGATCATCACCGGAACACGACGTTTGAACCGCAATCGCGCGGGTTCAAACGACCGCCCCGACCGGTTTCATTCCGGCCGGCGCCGATTCCGCGGCCGGACGGCGGTCCGGGCCGCCCGCGCCGCCGTCAGCCGGACGCGCCCGCGGTCAGCCGGACGCGCCGGCCGCGCGGGCCAGGACGGCCGGGGCCTTCCCGCCCTCGATCAGCATCGACAGCAGCGCCTCGTCCGCCGCGTCGCCCTTGCCGTCCAGCCGCGCCGCCCACGACACCACCGCGAAGTGGCCCTGCGCGAGCCCGCGCGCCATGCCGAAACCCGCGCCGAACTCCGCCGCGGGCCCCTCGACCGGAAGCGGCCGGACGAACCCGCCGCCGCGCACCTCGCCGAGCGTCGCGACGAACCGGTCGGCGTCCGCCGCCGACGCCAGGTTGAACACCGCGACCGCCATGCCGTAACCGCCGTCGGTGTCGGCGTACAGGCCGCGGACGGCCTGGGTGCAGCCGCCCCGGCGCAGATCGGCGGCCACGCTCGCGCCCCACACCGCGGCGGCGCAGTCGCCGTCGAGCTTCTTCTCCGCCAGTTCCAGCTCGATCTCGCTCCCGGGGACGGTCAGGGACCGCGCGTCCTTCGGGAACGCCTCGTCCAGCGTCAGCGGCTTCGCGTCCGCCTGCCGGGCGGCGATCCCCGCGTACGCGTCCGACGACGGCGAACTCGAGTACGACGTCGGCGACAGGCCCGTCTCCGCCGCGTTGCCCACCGGCGGCAGCGCCGCGCCGCGCGCGTCGTCGCCGTCGGCCCCGCTCGCGACGGCCAGCGCGCCGAACCCGAGCAGGACCACGGCCGCCAGCGCTCCGGCGGCGGCGAAGTACGCCTTCGGCCCGAGCGCGGCGAGCCCCTGTGCCACCGACTGCCCGGCGCGCGACGCGAGCCCGCCCGGTCCGGGCTTGGGAACGGGTCCGCCCGCAGGGCGCCCCTTCCCGCCCTTGCGCGCATTCGGGCCCTGGGCGCTCTTGGGCGCCTTCACGCCCTTGCCGTTCTTCGCGTTCCTGGCGTTCTTGGCGGCGCCCTTGCCCCTGCTCTTGCCCTGGCCGGTCTTGCCCGCCCCGGTTCCGGGACGTCCGCCGGCGGGGCGCCCGCCTCGACGCGGCGCGGCGGCGGGCGGCTCCTGCGCGTACGGGGCCTCCTGGTAGCCGCCGGGGTCCGGGTATCCCGCGTCGTGCCCGTGGCCGGCGTAACCCTGATCGACGTACCCGGGATCCGCGTACCCCTGATCGGCATAGCCCTGATCGGCGTAGCCGGGGTCGGCGTACCCCTGATCGCCGTAGCCGGGCTCCGGGTACGGGACCGGGCGCGGGGCGGGGCCGGGACGGCCGCCGCGGGCCGGGCCGTTCGGCGGGCGGGGCCGCCGCGGCGCCGCGCCCGTCCGTCCGGACGTGCGGCGCGGCGGGGGCTGGCGCCGGGCGGGTCGGCTCATCGGGGCGCGGCGGGGGCCGCCGGGGCGGCGGCCGGGCTCATCGGACTCCACGACCGCGCAGACTACTCGCCGAGCGCCGGTGACACGCGCGTCCCGGCCCGCATCGGCGTCCGGCGCGCCCGCACGGCCCGCGTCACCGGGCGGCCTCGTCGGCCAGGCCGAGCCGCGCCCACAGGAAGTCGGCGGGCTTCTCGACGGCCAGGCTCACGTCGATCATCTCGTTGAGCGACGCGGGCTGCCCGCCGCCGGCCCGCTGCACCCAGGTGATCACGGCGTAGTGGCCGTAGTTGCGGGCGTAGGCGGCGCTGAACCCCTTCCCGAAGGCGGGGGCGCCCTCGGGGTTCAGCGGGACGATCCAGCCGGCGTTCGTCGCCGGGTCGAGCGTCCGCATGATCTGGTCGGCGCCGGCCTTGTCCTTCATGTTGACCACGATGAACTGGCCGAGCAGCTTCTTGTCGGCGCTGACGTAGGCGGCGCGGCCGATCTGCGTGCAGCCGTGCGCGGCCAGGTCCTGCTGGAGGCGGTCGCCCCAGGCGGCGCTCTTGCAGTCGGTGAGCTCGGCGCCGGCCTGCGTGAACGTGTACGGGCCGCTCGCGACGCTCTTGGCCGACCCGCCGAACGCCTCGGCCTCGGTGATCGCCCGCTGGTCCGCCTCCCGCGAGGCGATCTTGGTGAACCCGGGCCCGTTGTAGTCCGGGGTGTAGGCCGTCGGCACGACCTTCGCGACCGGCGGCGCCTTCTCCTCACCGCCGCCCGTCAGCAGGACGACCGCCACGACCGCGACGGCCACCACGACGAGCGCGGCGGCCGCGCCGAACAGCAGCTTGGGAGCGGGACGCTTCGAACCGGACTTGCCGCCGCCTTCCGGCCGGAAGTCCCGCCCGCCCTTGGGCGCCGTCCCGGGGGAACCAGTGTCACGTGCCTCGATCACGCCCGGGAGCTTAGCGGTCGGACCGCACCTCGCGGGCCGGAAAGGAGGTTTTGTCCGCCGGGATGGCCCAAGGTCACGTTTCGGAGGCCGCGCCGCCTTCGCGCGTCCCGGCTACACGCCGTTGGTTCCGATGAGCGCGCCCACCCCGTAGGTGATCGCCGCGGCCGCCGCGCCGAACGCGAGCTGCCGCAGCCCGCCGAACCACCAGGCGCGCGTCGTCACCCGCGACACCAGCGCCCCGGCGCCGAACAGGCCCAGCGCGGCGACCACCGCGGCCGGCCACAGCGACGTCGCGCCCAGCAGGTACGGCAGGACGGGCAGCAGCGCCCCCACCGCGAACGACAGGAACGACGAGCCGGCCGCCAGCAGCGGGGACGGCAGCTCGCCCGGCGCCACGCCGATCTCCTCCTTGGCGTGCACCTCGAGGGCCTCGTCGGGGTCGCGCGACAGCTGCCGCGCGACCTCGGCGGCCGTCTCGGGGTCCACCCCGCGCGCCTCGAAGACCTGCGCCAGTTCCCGCTGCTCGGAGATCGGGTGCCGGGCCAGCTCGAGCCGCTCGATCTCGATCTCGGCCTCGGCCAGCTCCGACTGGGACGCCACGGAGATGTACTCCCCGGCCGCCATCGAGAACGCCCCGGCGGCGAGCCCCGCCAGGCCCGCGAGCAGCACCACCTTCTGGCTCCCGGACCCGCCCGCGATGCCCGCGATCAGCGCGAAGTTGGAGACCAGGCCGTCCATGGCGCCGAACACGGCGGGCCGCAGCCAGCCGCCGGTGACGTCGCGGTGCTCGTGATGGTTCTCCGCCGTCACCGGTCAGGTCACCCCTACTTGCCGTCCTTGACGGACCGGGCGTCCTCGGGCTCGCCGTCCGCGGCCGCCCCGTCCTCGACGTCCTCGGCCTTCCCGCTGTCGGGCTTCCCATCCTCCGGGTCGTCCGTCTCCGGGTCGTCCGCGTCGGTGACCGCGTCGGCCGGACGGTCGTCCTCGGGCGCCTCGTCCTTCGGGTCGTCCGCCGGCGTGTCCTTCGGGGCGTCGTCCGCCGGCTCGTCCTTCGCCGCCTCGGCCTCGGGGGCGTCGTCCCCGGGCCCGGCCGGCTTCTCCGGCTTCGCGGCGACGCCGTCCTCGCCCGCGGCCGTCGCTGACGCGCCGTCGGCCCGCTTCTCCGGGGCGCCGCCCGGGGCGTCCCCGGCGGGCGCGGCGCCGACGTTCTCCGTGCCGGTGCGGTTGCGGGCGAAGTACAGGTAGGCGACGGCCGCGAGGAACACGACGATCGACGTCCAGTTGTTCAGCCGCATGCCGAGGATCTCGTGGGCGTCGTCGATGCGCAGCGACTCGATCCAGAACCGGCCCACCGTGTACCCGGCGACGTACAGCGCGAACGCGCGGCCGTGGGTGAGCTTGAAGCGGCGGCCCGCCCAGATGACCAGCACGGCGACGCCCAGGCACCACAGCGACTCGTAGAGGAACGTCGGGTGGTAGGTGGCGATGTCGGCGTACTCGGGGTCGAGGGTGAGGCCGTCCGCCAGCCGGGGCCGGTTGTCCTGGTCGATCTCCAGCGCCCAGAAGGCGTCCAGGGGCCGCCCGTACAGCTCCTGGTTCCAGTAGTTGCCCCAGCGGCCGATCGCCTGCGCGAGCGCGATGCCGGGCGCGACGGCGTCCGCCATCGCGAGCGGGGACACGCCGCGCGTCCGGCAGCCGATGGCGGCGCCGACCGCGCCGAGCGCGACCGCGCCCCAGATGCCGAGCCCGCCCTCCCAGATCTCCAGCGCCCGCATCGGGTCGCCGTCCGCGCCGAAGTACCGCTGGTAGTCGGTCAGCACGTGGTAGAGCCGACCGCCCACCAGGCCGAACGGCACGGCCCACACCGCCACGTCGATGACCGTGCCGGGCTGGCCGCCCTTGGCGGCCCAGCGCCGCTCGCCCAGCCATACGGCGACGACGATGCCGATGATGATCATGATGGCGTAGGCGCGGATCGGGACGGGCCCGAGGTGCCAGACGCCCTGCGAGGGACTCGGGATGTAGGCGAGCGGCTGCATGAGCGTTGACGTTACCGCCTCCGGCGCGCTCACGTGCCCCGCTATGCCCGCATCGCCGCGTTGCCGGTTCCGGCGGCGCCGCGTCCCGTTCCGGAGGCGTTGCCGGACATGTCGCCGGACGCGCTGCCGGTCGGTGTCGGGGTGCGGCCCTGCGCGTCGGCGACGGCGTCGCGCAGCCCCTCCGGAGTGAGCGCCTCACCGGTGAGCTTGCGGCCGTTCAGCGCCAGGTACGGGGTGGAGTCGACGCCGGCGCGCCCGGCGGCCGCGGTGGCGTTCTCGACCTCCTCGATCTTCTGCATCCGCCGGACGCAGGTCTCGAACGGCTGCCCGGTGATGCCGACCTCGGACGCCCAGGTGACGAGCTGGTCGTGCGTGAAACCCTCGTCGCCCTCCGGCGGCTGGTGGGTGAACAACTTGTCGTGGTAGGCCACCCACTTGTCCGCGGGCGCGCACGCGGCGGCGTTCGCGGCGCGGCGCGAGTTCGACATCAGCGGGTCCTGCTGGAAGAGCTGGAACGGCCGGTAGACGACCTTCACCCGGCCCTCGGCGGCCAGTTCCTTGACCGTCGCGCCGAGGCTGTCCTCCATGGCGCGGCAGGCGGGGCACTGGAAGTCCTCGTAGATCTCCAGGACGGGCGCGGCCACGCCCTGCTTCGCCATCGCGATCGACCCGTCCTGCTGCCGCGTGGCGGGCGCGAGCGGGCCGTCGTACTCGGCGACGGGGTCGGGCCCGTCCTGGCGGCCGGTCACCATCACGACGACGGCGACCACGACGGCCGCCGCCGCGACGGCGCCGAGCAGCACCAGGAGCGCCCGCCTGCGCTTCGTGCGGGCGGCGTCCCGTGCACGTTCGTCCGCGAGCCGGCGGCGTGCGGAACGTTCGTTGTCGGCCATGCTTCGATCCCCCGATCGGCCTGACTGTCGCAGCAGGTCGAGCGTACCGACGGGAGACCTTCCCCACACGCTGCGACGCGCGCCGCACGCTCCGTGTTCGCGGAGCGTGCGGCGCGCCGCGGCAGATACGGCGGGCCCGGCGGGCAGGCA
>NZ_JBFAUZ010000075.1:0-33070 GCF_040679555.1 Spirillospora sp. NPDC052242 | reverse complement strand
GTACGGGAATCGAACCCGCCGTCCCGAGATCCTCGGGACCGTCGACTTTGAAGGTCGGGGAGGCCACCAGGCGCTCACACGCCTCCGCCACCGATCATAGGGGCCCGCCGCGGCGGGCCCCCGTCAGGACGCGTACAGCTCGTCGATGGCCGACTCGTACTTGCCGTGGACGACGCGGCGCTTGAGCTTCAGGGTCGGGGTGAGCTCCTCGCTCTCGGCGGTCCACTCGGCGGGCAGCAGGCGCCACTTCTTCACCTGCTGCACGCGGGCGAGCCGCTCGTTGGCGTCGGCGACGGCGCGGCCGATCTCCTCCAGCACGACCGGGTCCTCGGCGAGCGAGGCGAGGTCGGTCCGCTCGATGCCGTGCGCGGCGGCCCAGACGGGGGCGACCTCGCCGTCGAGGGTGACGAGGGCGACGACGTAGGGGCGGCGGTCGCCGTAGGCGAGGGCCTGCCCGACGAGCGGGTGCTCCTTGAGCATGTTCTCGATCATCGAGGGGGCGATGTTCTCGCCGCCCGCGGTGATGATCAGCTCCTTCTTCCGGTCGACGACGCGCAGGAAGCCGTCCTCGTCGAGGCGCCCGACGTCGCCGGTGTGCACCCAGCCGTCCTCGTCGATGAGGTCGGCGGTGGCCTCGGGCCGGTTGAGGTAGCCGGGGGTGCAGGTCGCGCCGCGCACGAGGATCTCGCCGTCGTCGGCGAGCTTCAGCTCGACGCCGCCGAACGCGCGGCCGACCGTGCCGAGCTTGAAGGAGTCGGCGAGGTTCGCGGTGATCGCGCCGGTCGTCTCGGTCATCCCGTACGCGTCGAAGATCTTCAGGCCGAGGCCGGCGAAGAAGCGGGCGACCTCCTCCGGCAGGGGTGCGGCGGCGCTGGACGCCTGGCCGACCCGGTCGAGGCCGAGCATCGCCTTCATCGGGGTGAGGACGGCCTTGTCGGCCCGCTCGTAGGCGGCGGTGATCTCCGGGGTCAGGGTGTTGCCGAACTCCTGGGCGGTGACGTAGGCGCGGCCGGCGTCGAGGGCGGCGGCGACGGCGGCCTTCTTGGCCTCGTCCTGCTCGGCGGCGAGCACGGCCTGGATCCCCGCCATGATCTTCTCCCAGATCCGCGGGACGCCGAAGAACGAGTGCGGCCGGACCTGCGGGAGGACGGACGTGAGCTTCGTCGGGTCCGGGCAGAAGTGGACGTGCGAGCCCAGCCGGATCGGCAGGTAGTAGCTGAGGACCCGGTCGGCGATGTGCGCGAACGGCAGGTAGGAGACGCCGCACGGGTGGTCGGGCAGCACCGAGCTGCCCCGGACCATCGCGGCCTCGTGCAGCACCATCGAGTGGGTGATCAGCACGCCCTTGGGGTTGCCGGTGGTGCCCGAGGTGTAGAGCAGGGTGACGGTGTCCTCGGGCTTGACGGCCCGCCAGCGCCGGTCGATCTCGGCCGGGTCGGCGGCGAGCGACGAGCGCCCGAGCTCGGTGAAGGCGTCCCAGGTCAGGAAGCGGTCGTCGCCGTCCGGGCAGGCGCCGGCGTCCACCATGATGATCTTGCGGAGGCCGGGCAGCCGGTCGAGGGCGGGCAGCCAGCGGTCGAGCTGGTCGCGGCCGTCGAGGACGGCGTACTTCGCGGCACAGTCGCCGGCCACGAACGCGATCTGCTCGGGCGCGAGCGTCGCGTACACCGTGGTGGGGACGCCGCCGGCGTGGACGGCGCCGAGGTCGGCGAGCACGTGCTCGGACCGGTTCGGCATCATCAGCGCGACGACCTCGCCCGGCCGGAGCCCGAGCGCGGCGAACCCGGCGGCCGTCTCCAGCGCCCGGGCGCGGGTGTCGGCCCAGGTGAGAGTGCGCCAGCCCGCCCCGTCGGGGTCGGAGTAGGCGGGCCGGTCGCCGTGCCGGTCCGCGGTCTCGGCGAGTTCGCCGCAGACCGTCCGGCCCTTGAGGGCGCGGTCGAGTTCCGCGCGCTGCTCCTGGATGCCCATGTCGCCCCTCGTGTCGGTGTCGATGCCGAAGTAAGTGATGACTTGCAGAGTCGAATCGCACCATGCCGAACACTGTTCGGGCAAGGGGTTCGGGAGTCCTTTCGCAGGTGGCGGCCGTTGGTGGTCGCTGGGTGATCGATCCCGTACCGTCCGGTTGTTGATCATTTGCGGTAGTTGTGCATTAAATTTCCCGGTGACCCCCCTCGCCCGCACCGCACGCCTCACCCAGTACGCCCACGGCGGCGGCTGTACCTGCAAGATCCCCCCGGGTGAGCTGGAACGCGTCGTGGCCGGGCTCACCGGCGGCGGCGCCCCGCTGCTGACCGGCGGCGAGGACGGCGACGACGCCGCGGCGGTGCGGATGGGGGACGGGCGCGCCGTGCTGTCCACCGCCGACTTCCTGCCCCCGGTCGTCGACGACCCCTACGACTGGGGCCGGATCGCCGCCGCGAACGCGCTGTCCGACGTCTACGCGATGGGCGGCGAGCCGCTGATGGCGCTGAACCTGCTGGCCTGGCCCGGCGACCTGCTGCCCGGCGACCTCGCCCGCGAGGTCCTGCGCGGCGGCCGGGACGTCGCCGCCGCCGCGGGCTGCGCCATCGCCGGCGGCCACAGCATGGACGACCCCGAGCCCAAGTACGGCCTCGCCGTCACCGGCGTCGCCGACCCGGACCGGCTGCTGCGCCTGGACGGCGGCCGCGCCGGGGTCCCGCTGACGCTGACGAAGCCGCTCGGCCTCGGCGTCCTGAACGCCCGGCACAAGGCGACGGGCGAGGCGTTCCCGCAGGCCGTGGAGACGATGACCGCGCTCAACGACGCCGCCGCGCGGGCAGCCCTGGACGGCGGCGCCCGCTGCGCCACCGACGTCACCGGGTTCGGGCTGCTCGGCCACCTGTTCAAGCTGGCGCGGGCGAGCGGCGTCACCGCCGTCGTCGACGCCGCCGCCGTCCCGTACCTGGACGGCGCCCGCGCCGCCGTCCGCGACGGGTTCGTCCCCGGCGGCACCCGCCGGAACCTGTCGTGGGTGTCGCCGCACGCCGACTTCCGCCGGATCGGCGAGGAGGAACGGCTGCTGCTGGCCGACGCGCAGACGTCCGGCGGGCTGCTGGTGGCGGGCGAGATCCCCGGCGCGCCGGTGATCGGCGAGCTGGTGCCGCGCGGCCGCCGCGCGCTCGTGGTGCGCTAGCCGATCTTTGGGTAGGACCCCCGTCGCGATGATCGGGGGGAGGTCGCATGGCGGGTGCGCCGGTTCGGGGAGAACGTACGTTCTTCGGCCATCCGTGGGGGCTGGCCACGCTGTTCTTCACGGAGATGTGGGAACGCTTCAGTTTCTACGGGCTGCGGGGGATCCTCGTTCTCTTCCTCATCGCGCCGCCCGCGGAGTCCGGACTCGACATGGAGGAGGGCACGGCGAAGGCGCTCCTCGGCGTCTACATGTCGATGGTGTACTTCGTCGCCCTGCCGGGCGGCTGGATCGCCGACCGCGTCCTCGGCGCCCGGCGGGCCGTCCTGTGGGGCTGCGTCGTCATCATGCTCGGGCACGTGTCGATGGCGATCCCGGGCGGCGCCGGGTTCGTCTACCTCGGCCTCGTGCTGATCATCCTGGGGACCGGGCTGCTCAAGCCCAACATCTCCACCATGGTCGGCAAGCTCTACGCGGGACAGGACGACGCCCGCCGCGACGCCGGGTTCTCCATCTTCTACATGGGCATCAACATCGGCTCCCTCGCCCCCTTCCTCGTCGGCTGGCTCGGCGAGAAGGTGAACTGGCACGCCGGGTTCGGCGCCGCCGCCGTCGGCATGGCGATCGGGCTCGTCCAGTACGTGCTCGGCTCGCGGCACCTGCGCGGGGTCGGGGACGTCCCGGGCCACCGGCTCACCCCGGACGAGCGCCGCACGTTCGTCCGGTACGTCCTCGGCGGCCTCGCCCTCACGGCCATCATCGTGGCGATCCTCGCGGGGATCGGGGAGCTCACGGTCGACGCCGTCACCGTCGCGCTGACCGTGCTGGCGCTCGTCGTCCCCGCCGTCTACCTCGGCTACCTGCTGCGCAGCCACGAGGTCACCGACGAGGAGCGCGTGCGGCTGCGCGCCTACGTGTGGCTGTTCATCGGCGCCGCCGTCTTCTGGATGATCTACGACCAGGCGCCCGGGCCCCTGAACGTCTTCGCCGACGAGCACGTCGACCTGAACTTCTTCGGCTGGCGGATGCCGACGAGCTGGACGCAGAACATCAACCCCATCCTCATCATCTGCTTCGCCGCCGTGTTCGCTTGGCTGTGGACGACGCGGTTCGGGCGCCGCGTCAGCACCCCGCAGAAGTTCGCGTTCGCGCTCGTCATGGTGGGGCTGTCGTTCGTCGTGATGTCGATGGCGGCGGCCGCCGCCGACGGCGGCCGGGTGACGATCGCGTGGCTGGTCGCGGTCTACCTGCTGCAGGTGTTCGGGGAGCTGTCGCTGTCGCCGGTCGGCCTGTCGGTCACCACCCGGCTGGCGCCGCACGCCTTCGCCAGCCAGATGATGGGCGTGTGGTTCCTGGCCACCGCGGCGGGCGACGCGGTCGGCGGGCAGGTCGCCCGCCTCGAGGACGCCTGGGGGGACGTGCGGTACTTCCTCACGCTGGGCCTGTTCACGATCGTCGCGGGGGCGGCGATGTTCGCGTTCGTCCGGTCCCTGCGCCGCCTGATGGGCGAGGAGCACGCCCCGCCGACGATGGGACGGGCATGACCGTCGCCGGGAGCATCGCCGCCATCGTGCTGGGCGCCGCCGTCGGCGCCCTCGGCCGCCTCGTCACGCCCGGCCGGCCGACCATGCCGGCCTGGGCGACGATCGGGGTCGGCGTCGTCGCCGCGTTCGCCGGGACCGGCCTGTTCGGCCTGTTCGGCCCCGAGGACGCGGCCTGGGGCGTCCGGCAGGCGGCGGTGCAGGTCGGCACGGCGGTCACCGCCGTGATCCTGGTCGCCGCCTGCTGGCCCGCCGGCCACGGGCGCTGACGGCCGGGCCCGGGTCGGCCGCGCGCGGGTCAGCCGCTCGCCGGGCGCAGCACGGGACGCAGGCCGTCCAGGACGTCCGGGTCCTCGATCGTGGACGGGACGGCCACCTCGCGGCCGTCGGCGATCCCGCGCATCGCCGCCCGCAGGATCTTCCCCGAACGGGTCTTCGGCAGCGCCGGGACGACCGTGACCTCCTTCAGCGCCGCGACCGGCCCGACCTGGTCGCGCACCAGCCGCACCAGCTCGGCCGCCAGCTCCGACTCCTCGGCCAGGACGCCGCTCTTCAGCACCACCAGCGCCCGCGGGACCTGCCCCTTGAGCTCGTCCCGCACCCCGATGACCGCGCATTCCGCGACCGCCGGGTGCGCCGCGATGACCTCCTCCATCGTCCCGGTGGACAGCCGGTGCCCGGCGACGTTGATCACGTCGTCGGTGCGGCCCATCACCCACACGTAGCCGTCCTCGTCGATCCGGCCGCCGTCGCCGGTGAGGTAGTAGCCGGGACGCTTGTCCAGGTACGCCTCGACGAACCGCTCGTCGTCCTGCCACAGGGTGGGCAGCGTCCCCGGCGGCAGCGGCAGCCGGATCGCGATGTCGCCGTCCTCGCCCGGCGGCAGCGGCGCCCCGTCCGGGCCGAGGATCCGCACGTCGTAGCCCGGCACCGGCACCGACGGCGACCCCGCCTTCACCGGCATCGGCTCCAGGCCGCGCAGGTTCGCCACGATCGGCCACCCGGTCTCGGTCTGCCACCAGTGGTCCACGACGGGACGGTCCAGGATCCGCTCCGCCCAGTGGCAGGTGTCGGGGTCGAGCCGCTCCCCGGCCAGGAACAGGGCGTCGAACGCCGCCAGGTCGCGCCCGGCGAGCAGCGCGCCCTCCGGGTCCTCCTTCTTGATCGCCCGTATCGCGGTGGGCGCGGTGAACAGCACCTTCACCCGGTGCCGCTCGACGACGCGCCAGAACGCGCCCGCGTCGGGCGTCCCCACCGGCTTGCCCTCGTACAGGACGGTCGTGCAGCCGGTCAGCAGCGGCGCGTACACGATGTAGGAGTGGCCGACGACCCAGCCGACGTCGGACGCCGCCCAGAACACGTCGCCGGGGCCGACGCCGAACACGTTCTCCATCGACCAGCGCAACGCGACCGCGTGCCCGCCGTTGTCGCGCACCACGCCCTTCGGCCGTCCGGTCGTGCCCGACGTGTACAGGATGTAGAGGGGGTCGGTGGCGGCGACGGGGACGCACTCGGCGGGGGCCGCGCCCGCGAGCGCCTCGTCCCACGCGACGTCCCGCGGCCGCTGCAGATCGGCGTGCAGCTGCTCGCGCTGCAGGATCACGCACCGCTCCACCTTGTGGCGGGCCAGGTCGAGGGCCTCGTCGAGCAGCGGCTTGTACGGCACGACACGGGCGCCCTCGATGCCGCAGGACGCCGACACCACTGCCTTCGGGCGGGCGTCGTCGATCCGGACCGCCAGCTCCCGCGCCGCGAACCCGCCGAACACCACCGAGTGCACCGCGCCCAGCCGGGCGCACGCCAGCATCGCGATCACGGCCTCGGGCACCATCGGCATGTACACGACCACCCGGTCGCCGCGGTCGACGCCCTGCGCGCGCAGCGCGCCCGCGAACCGCGCCGTCAGCTCGGTCAGCTCCCGGTAGGTGTAGGTCCGCTCCGTCCCGGTGACCGGGCTGTCGTAGATCAGCGCGGGCTGGTCGCCGCGCCCCTCCTCGACGTGCCGGTCGAGCGCGTTGTCGCACGTGTTCAGCTCGCCGCCGGTGAACCACCGGTAGAACGGCGGGGCGCCGTCGTCCAGCACCCGGTCCGGCGGGACGAGCCACCGCACGTCCCGCGCCGCCAGCCCCCAGAAGCGGGTCGGATCGGCGATGCTCCGTTCGTACGCGGCGGCGTAGGCGCCCATGTGGTCCTCCCGGTGCGGGTCCCCGGCCCCGATCCGCGTATCGGGGCGCACGTCGGTAGGGCCGCACCCCTATAGGGCATGGATCGGGCGCCGTTCGTCAAGGCCCCGCGCCGACCCGTCAGAGCCCGGCGTCGTCCCGCGGATACCGGAGCGCGTTGCCGAGGGCGACGGCCGCGGCCAGCACCGCGCCCGCCCCGACGATCCAGAACGACAGCTCGTACGCGCCCAGCGCCGGGACGTCCGTGCCGTCGATCACCGTCCCGGCCAGGATCGCGGCGGTCACCGCGCCCGCGACGCTTCCGCCGCCCACCCGGACCAGCGAGTTGATGCCGCTGGCGATGCCGCTCTGGTCCATCGGGACGTGCTGCACCGCGAGCGTCCCCAGCGCCGCGTACGCCACCCCGAACCCGAGGCCCTGCACGCCACTGAAGATCAGCATGTCGAGGCCGCGGTCGTTGGAGAACGCGAGCCACAGGTAGCTCACGCCGGCGATCGCCGCGCCCGCCGCGAGCGTGTACGCGGGCCCGATCCGCGCGCTGATCCGCCCCGACTGCATGGACGACAGCAGCATCGTCGCCGTGCTCGGCAGCATGTACAGGCCGACGTCCAGCACCGTGCCGTCCAGCCCGTACCCGACCTCGTCCGGGTCCGCCTGGACGAACGACGCGATCAGCGTGAACGCCGCGAACATCGAGAACCCGAGCAGCGCCGACGCGACGTTCGCCGACAGCGACCGCGCCCCGACCAGCAGCGACAGCCGCACCAGCGGCTCGCGCACCCGCAGCTCCAGGACCGTCCACGCCGCGCACAGCACGGCCGCCGCGCCGAACAGGCCGAGCACGCCCCCGGACGTCCAGCCCCACGCGTTGCCCTGGCTGATGCCGAGCAGCAGGCACGTCAGCCACCCCGCGAGCAGCACCGCGCCCGGCACGTCCGGACGGCCGCCCGCGCGGGCGCCGACGTCCCGGGCGGTCACGGTGACCAGGACGAGCGCGAGCGCGCCGAGCGCGGCGGCGATCCAGAACACCGGCCGGTGGCTGGTGGTGCGGTCGGCGATCAGCCCGGTCACGATCATGCCGATGCTGCCGCCGACGCCCATCGTCGCGCTGACCACGCCGATCGCCGTGGTGATCCGGTCGCGCGGGAACGTGTCGCGGATCATCCCGATGGCGAGCGGCACCATCACCGACGACACGCCCTGCAGCGACCGTCCCGCGATGAGGGTCCCGAGCGAGCCGGACGCCGCGCACAGCACCGAGCCCGCGATCAGCAGCACCAGCGCCAGCAGGATCATCCGCTTCTTGCCGTACATGTCGCCGAACCGCGTCAGCAGCGGCGTCGCGACCGCGCCCGCCAGCAGCGACGCCGTGAACACCCACGTCACCGCCGTGACCGACGCGTCGAAGGTGCCCATGAGCTGCGGCAGCAGCGGGATCACCAGGGTCTGCTGCACCGACACGACCATCCCCGCCGCGGCGAGCGCGACCAGCGTCAGCGTCGTGTGCGCGGGGGCGGCGGGCCGCCGTCGTGCCGCCGCGGCGGCCCGGCGGGGGACGTCGGTGGGCGCGCCGGTCATCGGGGGGACCTCCAGACGCTCCGGGCGAATACGGGCACCCGGCACTGTAATTACTAAAGCTAAGTATTAGCACTGTCCTGGATGGAACGATCGGGCGGCGTCCGGTTTCGGCTTCCACATCCGGAAAATCAGGACGGTGATCTTCGCGACGCCGCGGGCCCGCCCGTTCCGGTTTCGCGACGGGCGCGAACGTCCTTAGGGTGGCGTTCCGTGGACCCCGCTTCCGTGGATCTTCGTCTGCACGACCCCCTCCCGCCCGTCCGGACCGCGTGATGCAGGTCCTCGCCACCGCCGGCCACGCCGCGCACGGCAAGTCCTCGCTCGTGCGCGCCCTGACCGGCATGGAGCCGAAGGAGCCCGGCCCGGCGCTGACCGGCACCGCCTGGACGCGGCTGCCGTCCGGCCGCCGCGTCGCGTTCGTCGACGTCCCGGGGGACCCGCGCTCGGTCCCGGCCGTCCTGGCCGGCCTCGCGCCCGCCCCGGCCGTGCTGCTGGCCGTCGCCGCCGACGAGGGCTGGATGCCGCAGTCCCAGGAGCACCTGGAGGCCGCGGCCGCGCTCGGCGTCCGCAACGGGGTCCTGGCGATCACCCGGGCGGACGTCGCCGACCCGAGGATCGCGCTGCGGCAGGCCCGCGAACGCCTCGCCGGCACCGCCCTCGCCGCCGCCGAGGCCGTCGCCGTCAGCACCGTCACCGGCACCGGGACCGCCGAGCTGGCCGCCGCCCTCGACCGGCTCGCGGGACGCCTCCCCGTCCCCGACCCGGACGCGCCCGTCCGGCTGTGGGTCGACCACGCGTTCACCGCCGGACGGCAGAGCGTCGTCACCGGCACCCTCGGCGCCGGGACCATCCGCGTCGACGACGAACTGCTCCTCATGCCCGCGGGCGAGCGCGTCCGCGTCCGGACGATCGGCTGCGCGGGGGAGCCCCGCGACGAGATCGGCGGCGTGTCCCGCGTGGTCCTCACCCTCCGCGACGCGGGCCCCGTCGCGCCCGGGATGGCCCTCGTCGCGCCCGGCCGCTGGTCGCCGACCACCTGCGTGGACGTGCGCACCCGCTTCGGCGAGGCGTCCGGCCGGCTCGCCCGCCGGATGACCCTGCACATCGGCGCCGCCGCCGTCCGCGTCGCGCTGCGCCCCCTCGGCCCCGACACCGCGCGGCTCACCCTCAACGCGCGGCTCGCGCTGCACGTCGGCGACACCGGCGTGCTGCGCGACCCCGACCGCCGCGCCATCGCGGGCGTCAGCGTCCTCGACGTCCGCCCGCCGACCCTGGTGCGGCGCGGCGCCGGCGCCGCCCGCGCCCGCGAGCTGGCGTCCTGGCCCGACCGCCCCGACGGCGCCGTCGTGCTGCGCCGCCACGGCGTCCTGCGCCGCGCCGACCTCACCGGGATGGGCTGCGCGGTCCCGCCGGACGCCGTCCCGCTGAACGGCGAGTGGGTCGCCGACCCCGCCCACTGGGAGACGCTGCGCGACCGCCTCGCCGCCGAGACCGCCCGGCACGCCGCCGAGCACCCCGGCGCCCCGGGCCTCCCGCTGGAGACCGTCCGCCTCCGGCTCGGCCTGCCCGCCCGCGAGCTCGTCGCCGCCCTCGCCCGCCCGCCGCTGCGCATCGAGGGCGGCCGCGTCCACGCCCCCGCCACCCCACCGAACCCCCCGACCGAACCCCTCGCCCCACCCCCCGACCCGCTCCCCCTTCCCAAGCCGACTCCGCACCCCGAGTCGGTCGCGGGAGTCGAGTCGTCCGCTCGGGAGGAGGCGGGCGCGGAGGCTGGACCGGCCTCACGTGCCGAGTCGGGTTCTGGGGGCGAGTCCGGGAGCGGGGTGGAGGGCGGCGGCGAGGAGGTGGCCGGGGCCGCTGGGGCGCCGGTGTGGGCGGACGGCGTGGCGCGGCTGCGGGCGGAGCTCGCGGAGGACCCGTTCGGCGCGCCCGCCGCCGAGCGGCTGGCCGAGTTCGGGCTGACCGGGGACGTGCTCGCGGACGCGGCCCGCGCGGGGGCCGTGCTGCGCCTCGCCGACGGGGTCGTCCTGCTGCCCGGCGCCGACCGGGAGGCGCTGCGGATCCTGTCGGCGCTGCCGCAGCCCTTCACCCCCGACCAGGCCGGGGAGGCGCTGGCCGCGCCGCGCCGGGTCGCCGTCGCGCTGCTGCGGCACCTGGACGGGCTGGGGCTGACCGAACGCCGCCGGTCCTGACGCGGGGAAAACCCGTTGAAACCGGACCGGCGGGTCTGGCGTCATAGATCACGGTTCGGATCCCCCGCAGAAGGAGAAGGAATGCCGTACCAGACTCTGAAGGGCGGCCGCGTTCCCATCCGGATGTGGACCGACCCCGCCACGGTCGAGGACCAGGCGCTCGACCAGCTCCGCAACGTGTCCGCGCTGCCGTGGGTCGAGGGGCTCGCGGTGATGCCGGACGTCCACTACGGCAAGGGCGCGACCGTCGGCTCGGTGATCGCGATGAAGGACGCCGTGTCCCCGGCGGCCGTCGGCGTCGACATCGGCTGCGGGATGACCGCCGCGAAGTCGACGCTGACCGTGGAGGACATGCCGGACGACCTGTCGGGCATTCGCTCGCGGCTCGAGCGGGCGATCCCGGTCGGGCGCGGCGCGCACAAGGAGGCCGTCGACACGTCCGCGCTGCCCGGCCTGAAGATGCGCGGCTGGTACGAGTTCTGGAAGGGGTTCGACGAGCTGCACCCGGCGGCGCACGCGAAGTTCGGCCGCGCCCGCCAGCAGATGGGGACGCTCGGCGGCGGCAACCACTTCCTCGAGCTGTGCGCGGACGACGACGGCGCGATCTGGCTCGTCCTGCACTCGGGGTCGCGCAACATCGGCAACGAGCTCGCGGCGCGGCACATCGAGGCGGCGCAGAAGCTGCCGCACAACCAGGACCTGCCCGACCCCGACCTCGCGGTGTTCCTCGCGGGCACCGTGAAGATGGACGCCTACCGGCACGACCTGTTCTGGGCGCAGGAGTACGCGCGCCGCAACCGGGCGGTCATGATGGCCCTCGCGCAGAACGTCGTCACCCAGCGGTTCGGCGAGAAGCGCTGCCGGTGGGAACAGGCCATCTCCTGCCACCACAACTACGTGGCGGAGGAGGAGTACGGCGGCGTCGAGCTGCTCGTGACCCGCAAGGGCGCGATCCGCGCGGGCGCCGGCGACCTCGGCATCATCCCGGGCTCCATGGCCACCGGGACGTACATCGTGCGCGGCCTCGGCAACGAGACGGCGTACAACTCGGCGTCCCACGGCGCGGGCCGCAGGATGAGCCGGAACAAGGCCCGCAAGAACTTCACCGTCGAGGACCTCGTCGAGCAGACCAAGGGCGTCGAGTGCCGCAAGGACAGCGGCGTCGTCGACGAGATCCCCGGGGCCTACAAGGACATCGAAGAGGTCATCGAGGCGCAGTCCGACCTGGTGGAGGTCGTCGCGCACCTGCGCCAGCTCGTCTGCGTGAAGGGCTGACCGGTGGCGGGACGGGCGAGGGCGGCGCAGCGGCCGGGCAACGCGCGGCGCGCGGACGACGGCATGAAGCTGCACCGCCGCGCCGTCCGGCTCGACGGGCGGACGCACACCGTCGTCGGGCTCCGGCCGGGGACGGCCGTGCGGTTCGGCACGAACCGGTTCCACGGGACCTGGCACGTGCTGTCGGACCGGCACGGCGCCCGCGTCCTCGGCCGGATGCTGTGGGGGCTGTCGTACCAGGCGCGGCCGGGCACGGTCCTGGTCGTCGACCGCCCGTTCCTCGTCCCGACGCCGTTCGACGCCGACCCGCCCGACCCGATCGTGCTCGTGCCCGGCTGGTGCACCCCGTTCGGGCGGCGGGCCGCCCGCGACCTCGCGCGGCGGCTGCCGCTGCGCGCCGCGCCGGACGGGACCGTCCGGTGGCGGACGCACGGCCTGGACGCCGCGATGCGGGACGAACCGGACTGGGTGCGCGATTCCTGGCGGTGGCCGGAGTCGGGCCGGGTCGAGCGGACGCACGGGCTGATCACGCTCGCGCCCGCCACCCCGCGCGAGGCGCGCTACTGGGCCCTCGCCGCCGCCCGCCTCGACACGTCCGGCCGCTACGGCATGGACTACACCTACCTGGGGGAGTGGGACCACGGGCACCCGGGCGAGATCCAGGTGTTCCGCGACTTCCACCGCGACGTGAGCACGGCGCGGCGGGCGCGCGCCGAGATCCTCGCCCGCCCGGACGCGCCCGCCGACGGCGCCGAGCTGCGGCCGCTGATCTGGCGGCGGCACGGCGCGATCGGGCGCGGCCGGTCCCGCCGCGTCCGCAACTGCCGCCCGCTCGGCCGCCGCGACGCCGAACGGCTCGAGGCGGCGGGGATCTGGACCCTCGACTCCCTCGCGGCGAACGGCCCCGTCGAGGCGTACCTCCTCCTGCGGGGCGGCGCCGGGCGCCGCGTCGACGAGGACCTGCTGTGGACGCTGGAGGCCGCCGTCACCGGCACCGCGCCCGGCGACGTCGCGCCCGGCCGCCGCGCCGAACTGCTGCGCGAGCTCGCTACGCGGACGAAGCGGCCGGCTCCAGCACCCGGTCGATGAACGCCGTGACGTCCCCGAGGACCTCGTCCCGGTTCGTCTCGTTGAACACCTCGTGGCGCGCGCCCGGATAGATCCGCTCGGTCAGGTCCGCGCCCCGCACCGTCTCGATGCCGGTGCGGGTGCCGTCCAGCGGGACGAGCCGGTCGTCGTCGCCGTGCACCCACAGCGTCGGCAGCGCCCCGAGCGACCCGTGCGCGTTGACGCGCCGCAGGCACGCGTCCAGCGCGCGGACGGTCGTCTTCTTGAACGGGCCGTGCCACACCAGCGGGTCGGCGGTGTAGGCGGTGCCGACGGACGGGTCCCGCGAGAGGGTCGCGGTGTCGATCGGCTCGTCCGGCATCTCGTCCAGCGGCAGCAGGTCGTCGACGGTCCGCCAGCGGCCCAGCACCGGACCCGACAGCACCAGCGCCGCGAGGCCGTCGCCGTGCAGCTGCGCGTACCGCGCGGCGATCAGCCCGCCCATCGAATGCCCGATCAGCACCACCGGGAGGTCCGGGTGGTCGCCGCGGGCGGACTCCACGACCGTGTGCAGGTCGGCGACGACGTCCTCGTAGTCCTCGATCAGCACGCGTTCGCCCGCCGACCGCCCGTGGCCCATGTGGTCGGGGCCGCACACGGTCGCGCCGTGCCGCACGAGCGCGTCGGCGACGTGCTCATAGCGGCCGAGGTGCTCGCCGTAGCCGTGCGCGAGGACCGCGACGTAGCGCGGGCCGTCCGCCGCCCAGATCCGCGCGGTGACCGCGCCCCGCACTCCGGCGAACTCCCACTCCCAAGCCTGCGCCACCGGTACCTCCCTCGTCGGTCTCCCTGGAGGATCCTCCAGGAGCACCCTGCCATGATCAGGCGGATACCGTCTCCCGCGATGGAACGAATCGTCAACGTCCGCAATAGGCTGGGGCGATCTACCGGACGTTGGAAAGGGGCGCCCGTGCTCGTCGACGCCTTCGGCCGTACCGCGACGGACCTGCGGGTCTCCCTCACCGACCGCTGCAACCTGCGCTGCTCGTACTGCATGCCGCCCGAGGGGCTCGACTGGCTGCCCCGGCCTGAGCTGCTCACCGACGACGAGGTGGTGCGGCTCGTCGCGCTCGGCGTCGAGCGGCTCGGCGTCCGCGAGGTGCGCTACACCGGCGGCGAGCCGCTGCTGCGCCGGGGCCTGCCCGGGATCGTCCGCCGGACGGCCGCGCTGCGGCCCCGCCCGCAGATCTCGCTGACCACCAACGGGATCGGCCTGGACCGGCTCGCCGCGCCGCTCGCCGACGCCGGGCTGGACCGCGTCAACGTGTCCCTCGACACCCTCGACCGGGCGACGTTCAAGCGGCTCGCGCACCGCGACCGGCTCGACGACGTCCTGCGCGGCCTCGCCGCCGCCCGCGCCGCCGGGCTCGCCCCCGTCAAGATCAACGCGGTGCTGATGCGCGGCGTCAACGACCACGAGGCCGTCCCGCTGCTGCGCTACTGCCTCGAGCACGGCTACCGGCTGCGGTTCATCGAGCAGATGCCGCTGGACGCCCAGCACGGCTGGACCCGCGACGGCATGGTCACCGCGGACGAGATCCTCGAGCGGCTCGGCGCCGCGTTCGCCCTCGCCCCCGAGGACCCGGACGAGCGCGGCAGCGCCCCCGCGGAGAACTTCCTCGTCGACGGCGGCCCCGCGAGCGTCGGCGTCATCGGCTCGGTGACCCGCCCGTTCTGCGGCGCCTGCGACCGGGTGCGGCTCACCGCCGACGGGCAGGTCCGCAACTGCCTGTTCGCCACCGACGAGTCCAACCTGCGGGACGCGCTGCGCGCCGGGGCGTCCGACGACGACCTGGCCGGCCGCTGGCGCGCCGCCGTCCGCGCCAAGCGCGCCGGGCACGGCATCGACGACCCGTCCTTCCTGCAGCCGGCCCGCCCCATGTCGGCGATCGGCGGCTGACGTGCCGGGCTCCGGGGCGTGGGACGCGGTGATCCTCGCCGGCGGGCGCGCCCGCCGGTTCGGCGGCGCGGACAAGCCCGCCGCCCGCGTCGGGGGCCGCGCCCTGCTCGAGCACGTCGCGGTGGCCGCGTCCGGCGCGGCCCGCGTCGTCGTGGTCGGCCCGCCCCGCGACGTGGCCGTGGACGCGGTGCGGGTCCGGGAGGACCCGCCGGGCGGCGGCCCGGTCCCCGCGCTGCGCGCCGGGCTCCCCGAGGTCCGCGCGCCGCGCGTCGCGCTGCTGGCCGCCGACCTGCCGTTCCTCCGCCCCGCCCACCTCGCCCGCCTCCTGGACGCCCTGGCGGGCCCGGCGCACGGCGCCGTGCTCGTCGACGCCGGCGGCCGCGACCAGTGGCTCGCCGGGTGCTGGCGCACCGGCGCGCTCCGCACCGCCCTCGACGGCTACGCCGGGGCGTCCCTGCGCGGCCTGCTCGCCCCGCTCGAACCGGCCCGGGTCGCCCTCCCCGCCGGGGACCGCCCGCCCTGGTACGACTGCGACACCCCCGAAGACCTGGCCCGCGCCCGCACCCTCGCCGACCCCGGCCCGCACTGACCGCGTCCCCCGGCGGACCCGGCCCGGGGGACCCGCGTCGATCGTGCGAGAGTGGGCATCCAGTCGGAATCGCATGATGTCCGCGAAGGGGGAACCCATGTCCGTGCTCGAGGACTGGATGGACGCGGCGTGCCGCGAACTGGGCCTGGACCGGGGCGACGTCGACCGCGACCTGGTGCTCGATCTCGCCCGCGACGTCGCGCACGGCGTCGCGCGTCCCGGCGCGCCGCTCACCGCCTACCTGCTGGGACTGGCGGTCGGCCGCGGCGCGCCCGCCCGGGACGCCGCGGCCCGGCTCACCGAGCTCGCGGAGGGCTGGGGCGCCGCCGCGGAGCCGGGGCCCGCACCGGACGACGTCCCGCAGCCGGCTGGGGAGCCCGTCCTCGACGAGGCCTGACGGCCGGTCAGGCGCCGGGCGCGTCGCGGTCGGCCACCGGCACCACGTCCTTGAGGAAATCGCGGCGGTCGAGGAACGCCGACAGGCTCGCGCGGTGCTCGTCGCAGGCGAGCCAGATCTTCCGCCGGTCCGGCGTGTGGATCTTCGGGTTGTTCCAGCGCAGCGCCCACACCGCGTCCGCGCGGCAGCCCTTGGCGGAGCACAGCAGTTCGTCGGGGTGCGTCTCGGGAGTCGATTCGGTCACCGGGCCAGCGTGGCACAGCCGGCGGCGGCGCGTTTGGCCCGGTGATCTCCGGAAAGGACCGGCCCGTGCACTCCGACCCGCCGGTCGGGGCGGACCGGCGCTGGCAGGCGCTCGCCGTCTGCCTCGTCGCGGCCTTCATGACGCTGCTCGACGTCAGCATCGTGAACGTGGCGTTGCCCACCATCCGGGACGGGCTGCACACCAGCGAGGCGGGGCTGCAGTGGATCGTGTCCGGGTACGCGCTGACGTTCGGGCTCGCGCTCGTCCCGGCGGGACGGCTCGGCGACGCCCGCAGCCGCCGCGCCGTGTTCATGTTCGGGCTGGCGCTGTTCACCGTGGCGAGCGCGCTCGCCGGGGCGGCGCAGGACGACCTGTGGCTGATCGTCGCGCGGCTCGTGCAGGGCGTCGCGGGCGGCATCCTCAACCCGCAGGTGGCGGGCCTCATCCAGCAGCTGTTCCGGGGCGCCGAACGGGGACGGGCGTTCGGCGCGCTCGGCGCCGTCATCGGGCTCGCGACGGCGACCGGGCCGCTGCTGGGCGGCGGCCTCATCGCGCTGGCCGGGCCCGAGGACGGCTGGCGGTGGGTGTTCTACGTCAACGTGCCGGTGGGCGTGGCGGCGCTGTTCCTCGCGCGGTGGCTGCTGCCCGCCCCGGTCTACGGCGCCCGGCAGGGGCTGGACCCGCCCGGCGTGCTGCTGCTGGGCGCGGGCGTGCTGTGCGTGCTGCTGCCGTTCGTCCAGCATCAGCAGTGGCAGAGCCCGGTCAAGTGGCTGCTGCTCCCCGCGGCGGCGGCGCTGCTCGCGCTGTTCGTGCTCTGGGAGCGCCGCGCCCGCTCCCCGATGGTCGACCTGGCGCTGTTCCGGCTCCGCTCGTACGCGCTGGGCTCGACGATCGCGCTGCTGTACTTCGCGGGGTTCACCGCGATCTTCTTCATCTTCACGCTGTACCTGCAGAACGGCCTGGGCTACAGCGCGCTCGGCGCGGGCCTGGCCATCGCCCCGTTCTCGGTGGGGTCGGGGGTGGCGGCCATCATCGGCGGGCGGATCGTCGCGCGGTTCGGCCGCCCGCTGGTCGCCGTCGGGCTCGGCGTGGTCGCGGCCGGGCTGGCGGCGGCGTGGCTCGCGGTCGAGCTGGTGCCCGGGACGGGCGTGGGGTGGGCGACCGCGCTGCCGCTGCTCCTCGCCGGGTTCGGCAGCGGCCTGGTCATCTCGCCGAACCAGACGATCACGCTGTCGGAGGTGCACCACGCCGAGGGCGGCAGCGCCGCGGGCGTCCTGCAGACCGGGCAGCGCGTCGGCACCGCCGCCGGGATCGCGTGGGTCGGGTCGGTGTTCTTCGAGACCGTCGCGGAGTCGGGCGACCAGGCCGCGGCGTTCCGGCACGGGCTCATCGTCATCCTGCTGTTCGTCCTCGCGGCGCTGGCGGCGGCGGTCGCCGACGTGACCGGCGGCCGCCGCCGCGGGCGCCGCCCGCGCCCGCGCCCCGGCTAGCGCCGTGCCCGCGGAGCCGCCCGCAGGGCCGCGCGCAGGGCCAGGCCGAGCACGGCGCCCGCACCGAGCACGGCGCCGCCGAGGAGCAGGTTCTGCCGCCTGATCCGGGCGGGGATCCGCGCGTACGGCATCGTCGAGAACGACACCAGCTCGTAGCGGGACACGTAGCGCCCCGCCAGCCGCCGCTCCAGCGCGTGCTGCGCCGCCTGCTTCACCCGGTACACCGGCGACGACACCCGGTCCCGCATCTCGACGAAGTTGTCGAGCGCCATCTCGGCGATGGCGTCCGTGTTGGGCTTCCGCCGGTCCTGGTAGCGGGCCAGCGCGCGCGCCCAGTCGCCACCGGTCTCGTCCAGGCACCGGTCGATCTCGATGCAGTCCTCGAACGCGCAGTTGGCGCCCTGCCCGAAGAACGGGACGATCGCGTGCGCGGCGTCGCCGAGCAGCGCGACGGACGCGCCGGCGCCCCGCCGCACCCACGGCTCGCACCGGACGGTCACCAGCGACCCGACCGGGTTCCGCTCGTAGTCGTCCACCAGGCCGGGCATCAGGCCCGCGACGTCCGGATAGTGCTCGGCGAAGTACGCGGTGATCTCGCGGGGGCTCCGCAGCGCGGCGAAGTCGCTCCGCGGCCAGAACAGCGTGCAGGTGAACGACCGGTCGAGGTTCGGCAGCGCGATCATCATGGACGTCCCGCGCGGCCAGATGTGCAGCGCGTCCGGATCGAGCGCGAAGTCCCCGTTCCGCGGCGGGACGGTCAGCTCCTTGTAGGCGTGCTCGAGGAAGTCCGCGTCGTCGTGCTCGAGTTTCAGCGACCGCCGCACCGCGCTGAACGCGCCGTCCCCGGCCAGCACGACGCCCGCCGGTTCCGGCTCGGCGTCCTCCAGCAGCACCGCGCCCGCCTCGGCGTCCACGCCGGTGACGCGCTCGCCGAACCGCAACGCCACCCCGGGGGTCGCCTCAGCCGTGTCGAGCAGGAACCGGTTCAGCTCCGCCCGGCTGATGGAGTTGATGGCCCGCGCGCGGTCCGCACTGTACGGCTGGAAGTTCGGCTCGCCGCCCTTCGGATGCACCATGCGCCCGTGCATGGGCAGCGCGTGCGCGAGCGCCCGCTCGCGCAGCCCCACCTGCTCCAGCGCCGCGAGACCGCGCGCCGAGATCGCCAGGTTGATCGACCGGCCCCGCTCGGCGCCCGCGACGCGCGGGTCCGGCCGCCGCTCGTACACCGTCACCGCGATCCCGCGCCGTCCCAGCAGCACCGCCAGCAGGCACCCGGCCAGCCCGGCGCCGACGATGGCGACCCGCTCCGCGTCAGCCGCCATGCGACGCTTCCCCCGCCGGCGCCGCGTCCCCGGCGGGCTCGGTCTGCGACCGGACCTCCCACAGGTCCGGGAACGCGGGCGCGAACAGCGTCGAGCGCAGGTAGTCGGCGCCCGCCGAACCGCCCGTGCCGACCTTCGCGCCGATCGTCCGCTCCACCATCTTCAGGTGCCGGTACCGCCACTCCTGGACGCCCTCGTCCACGTCGACGAGCGCCTCGCAGACCTCGGCGGCCGGGCCGCTCTCGTCCGCGTACACCGCCAGGAGCGCGCGCTGCACCCGCGGGTCCGGCTCCCACGGCTCGGCGAAGTCCCGCTCGAGCGCGGACTCCGGGATCTCGTACCCGCGCCCGGCGAGGTAGCGCAGCAGGGAGTCCAGCAGGGACGGGCGGGACGCCGCCGCGCGCAGCCGCTCGTCGCCGCGCAGGTCCGACGCGGGGAACGAGCGCCGCCCGAGCACCGCCTCGAGCTCGCGGAACTGGTCGCTCTGGAAGCCGCTGGAGGTGCCGAGCTCGTCGCGGAACGCGGCGAACTGCCGGGGCGTCATCGTCTCCAGCACGTCCAGCTGCCCGACCACCGTCTTGAGGATCTTGGCGATCCGGCGCGCGGTGTGCAGGGAGCCGCCGCTGTTGCCCTCCTCGAGGCGGCGCTGCAGCAGCGCGGCCTCGTGCAGGATCTGCTTGAACCACAGCTCGTACACCTGGTGGATGATCACGAACAGCAGCTCGTCGTGCGCGTCGGTCTTCGGTTCCTGGCACGACAGCAGCCGGTCCAGCCGCAGGTACCCGCCGTACGTCATCGTCGGCGAATCCGCCATCACCGCCTCCTTGCGATTTCACGGATGTGACCCGCAGCATAAGGGAACGCCCATCGGGGCCCGGTACCCCGGTAAGTCCCACATACCCGGCATACCGCCCGGACGTGCGTCCGCGCCCCGGTTTGGTGTCGTCCCCATGTGGCAGGATCGTGCTGTGACCAGCAAGTCCTCCACCGACCAGCACCTGCGCGACCTCGCGCTGCTGCGCCGCGTCCGCGACCGGATCGACCGCGAGTACGCGCAGCCGCTGGACGTCGAGGCCCTCGCGCGCGGCGTGAACATGTCGGCCGGGCACCTCAGCCGCCGGTTCCGGCGCGCCTACGGCGAGTCGCCGTACAGCTACCTGATGACGCGGCGCATCGAACGCGCGATGGCGCTGCTGCGGCGCGGCGACCTCAGCGTCACCGACGTGTGCTTCGCGGTCGGCTGCTCGTCGCTGGGCACCTTCAGCACCCGCTTCACCGAACTGGTCGGGGTCCCGCCGAGCGTCTACCGGGCCCGCGCGGCCGAGGCGACGGCGGGGATGCCGTCGTGCGTGGCCAAGCAGGTGACGAGACCGGTCAGGAATCGAGAAGCGCCGGCGGCCCGGGCCCGCCTAGCGTGACGGCATGGACGTCACCATCCTTTCGAGCTTCCTTCCGCACGACGACCCCGACGCGGCGCTGGCGTTCTACCGCGACGCCCTCGGGTTCGAGGTCCGCAAGGACGTCGGCTACGAGGGCATGCGGTGGATCACGGTCGGCCCGCCCGGGCAGCCCGGCACGTCGATCGTGCTGTACCCGCCGTCGGCCGATCCCGGCGTCACCGACGACGAGCGCCGCATGATCGCCGAGATGATGGCCAAGGGCACGTTCGCGAGCGTCCTGCTGGCGACGCCCGACGTCGACGGCGTCTTCGAGCGGCTGCAGGCCGTCGACGCCGAGGTCGTCCAGGAGCCGACCGACCAGCCCTACGGCGTCCGGGACTGCGCGTTCCGCGATCCGGCGGGCAACATGGTCCGTATCCAGGAGGCCGAGTGAGCGCCCCGGCCGCGGCCGGGTGAGCGCCGGCCCCGCGGCCCCGCCTCGCCGCGGCACCGTGCGTCCGCGGCACCGGGCACCGGCCGTCCACCGGAAGGACGTGGACGGCCGGTGCGTCCTGGTGTGCGCGGGCGGGGCCGGGAGCGGAAACCGGCGAACAGGTGCACAATGACCGTCGCCGCGACCGCGCCGATGAGGCCGGGCCGGCCGAGGCGACGCAGCCGGGGCCGCGACGACGGCCCCGCCCGACATGATGGAGACACGATGACCATGGCCCCGAGGACGGACGCGCCCGACGCGCCGGACGCGCGGTCGGCCGCGTCGCACGCCGCCGACGGCCACGACATGATCCGCGTGCACGGCGCGCGCGTGAACAACCTCAAGGACGTCACCGTCGAGATCCCGAAGCGCCGGCTGACGGTGTTCACCGGGGTCTCCGGCTCGGGCAAGAGCTCGCTGGTGTTCGGCACGATCGCCGCGGAGTCCCAGCGGCTGATCAACGAGACCTACAGCGCCTTCGTGCAGGGGTTCATGCCGACCCCGGCGCGGCCCGAGGTGGACGTGCTGGACGGGCTGACGACCGCGATCATCGTCGACCAGGAGCGGATGGGCGCCGACCCCCGGTCCACGGTCGGCACCGCCACCGACGCCAACGCGATGCTGCGCATCCTGTTCAGCCGGCTCGGCGAGCCGCACGTCGGGCCGCCCGCCGCGTTCGCGTTCAACGTGCCGTCGGTCCGGGCGAGCGGCGCGATCACGGTGGAGCGCGGCGACGGCAGCAAGGCCGTGAAGGCCACCTTCTCCCGCACCGGCGGCATGTGCACCCGCTGCGAGGGGCGGGGCAGGGTCTCCGACATCGACCTCACCCAGCTCTACGACGACTCCAAGTCGATCTCCGACGGGGCGTTCACCATCCCCGGCTGGAAGTCCGACAGCTGGTGGACGGTGCGGACCTACGCCGAGTCGGGCCTGCTCGACCCGCACAAGCCGATCCGCGAGTTCACGAAGAAGGAGATGCAGGACTTCCTCTACCACGAGCCGATCAAGGTGAAGGTCGAGGGGGCGAACCTGACCTACGAGGGGCTCATCCCGAGGATCCAGAAGTCGTTCCTGTCCAAGGACCGGGAGGCGATGCAGCCGCACATCCGCGCGTTCGTGGACCGGGCGGTCACGTTCGCCGTCTGCCCCGAGTGCGGCGGCACCCGGCTCACCGAGGCGGCCCGGTCCTCGAAGATCAAGGGGATCAGCATCGCGGAGGCGTGCGCGATGGAGATCCGCGACCTCGCCGAATGGGTCCGCGGCCTGGACGAGCCGTCGGTGGCGCCGCTGCTCGCGGCGCTGCAGGGGACGCTCGACTCGTTCGTCCAGATCGGGCTCGGCTACCTCTCGCTGGAGCGCCCCTCGGGCACGCTGTCGGGCGGCGAGGCGCAGCGCACCAAGATGATCCGCCATCTCGGCTCGTCCCTCACCGACGTCACCTACGTCTTCGACGAGCCCACGATCGGCCTGCACCCGCACGACGTCCAGCGGATGAACGACCTGCTGCTGCGGCTGCGGGACAAGGGCAACACCGTGCTCGTCGTGGAGCACAAGCCGGAGACGATCGCGATCGCCGACCACGTCGTCGACCTCGGTCCCGGCGCGGGCACGGCGGGCGGCACCGTCTGCTACGAGGGCACCGTCGAGGGGCTGCGGGCGGGGGACACCGTCACCGGCCGCCACTACGACGACCGGGCCCGGCTGAAGGAGACGGTGCGCGCGCCGTCCGGCAAGCTGGAGATCCGCGGCGCGAACGCCCACAACCTGCAGGACGTCGACGTCGACGTCCCCCTGGGCGTGCTCACCGTCGTGACCGGCGTCGCGGGCTCCGGCAAGAGCTCGCTGGTGCACGGGTCGATCCCGGCGGGGGCGGGCGTGGTGGCGGTCGACCAGGGCGCGATCAAGGGGTCCCGGCGGAGCAACCCGGCGACCTACACCGGGCTGCTCGACCCGATCCGCAAGGCGTTCGCGAAGGCCAACGGCGTGAAGCCCGCGCTGTTCAGCGCGAACTCCGAGGGCGCGTGCCCGGAGTGCAAGGGCGCGGGCGTCGTCTACACCGACCTCGGCATGATGGCGGGCGTCGCCACCGTCTGCGACGTGTGCGAGGGACGGCGCTTCGCGGCGGCCGTCCTGGAGTACCGGTTCGGCGGCCGCGACATCTCCGAGGTCCTCGCGATGTCGGTGACCGACGCCGAGGAGTTCTTCGGCGCCGGGGAGGGCCGGATCCCGGCGGCGCACAAGATCGTGCGGCGGCTCGCCGACGTCGGCCTCGGCTACCTGACCCTCGGGCAGCCGCTCACCACGCTGTCCGGCGGCGAGCGGCAGCGGCTCAAGCTGGCCGTCCACATGGCCGAGAAGGGCGGGATCTACGTCCTGGACGAGCCGACGTCCGGCCTGCACCTCGCCGACGTCGAGCAGCTGCTCGGCCTGCTCGACCGGCTGGTCGACTCGGGCAAGTCGGTCATCGTCGTCGAGCACCACCAGGCCGTGATGGCGCACGCCGACTGGATCATCGACCTCGGTCCGGGCGCCGGTCACGACGGCGGCCGGGTCGTCTTCGAGGGCACCCCGGCCGATCTCGTCGCCGCCCGCTCCACCCTCACCGGCGAGCACCTCGCGGCCTACGTCGGCGCCTGACCGGCGATCCTTCCGCGATCGCCGTCCGCGATCGCCGTCCGCGATCGCCGTCCGGGGCTCCGGGGGCGGCGGTCAGTCCTCGACGTCGCCGGTGACGCGGCGGACGGGGTGGAGGGCGGCGCGGATGGCGGCGGCGCCCTCGGCGGGCAGGTCGGCGATGCCGAAGCCGGACGCGTTCAGCGCGGCCGTCGCCTCCTCGGCGAGGTCGCGGCCCGCGGGGGTGATGGTCGCGAGGACGACGCGGCGGTCGTCGGGGGAGGGGGCGCGGCCGACGAGGCCGCGGCCCTCGAGCCGTCCGATCACGTTGGTGACCGAGGCGGGGTGCACCATGAGCCGGGTGCCCATCTTGCCCATCGGGAGGGTGCCGGAGCGGGCGAACGCCAGCAGGCGCAGCGCCTCGTAGGCGGCGAACGTGAGGCCGTACGGCTTCAGGACGGCCTCGATGCGGCTCAGCAGGAGCTGCTGGGCGCGCATCACCGAGGTGACGGCCGCCATGTGGTCGGCGTGCTCGGGCCACCGGGCGCTCCACTGGCGGTGGGCCTCGGCGATGGGATCGGGGGCGGGCATCGCACCACCGTATGTGGTCTTGACCGGATCGCGCACGGAAACTATTTTAGCTTCCAAATATTGGATGTCCAAGGGTCCACGGTCGGCCCGAGGGGCGGGGGTGGAGACGGTGACGGATTCCTCCGGTGAACTGCACGTTCCGGTGCATCCGGTGCGGTTCGTGACGGCGGCGGCGCTGTTCGACGGGCACGACGCGGCCATCAACATCATGCGGCGCATCCTGCAGTCCCAGGGCGCCGAGGTGGTGCACCTGGGGCACGACAGGTCGGTGCGCGAGGTCGTCGACGCCGTGCTGGAGGAGGACGTCCAGGGCGTCGCGATCAGCTCCTACCAGGGCGGCCACGTCGAGTACTTCGAGTTCCTCTCGCGCAGCCTCAAGGAGGCCGGCGCCGAGCAGGTGAAGGTGTTCGGCGGCGGCGGGGGCGTCATCGTGCACGAGGAGATCGCCCGGCTGGCGGCCTCGGACGTGCGGATCTTCTCCCCGGAGGACGGGCAGCGGCTCGGCCTCCCCGGCATGATCAACGAGCTGGTCCGGGACTGCGACGTCGACCTGGCCGCCGAGCCCGCGACGGCCGACGCCGTCATCGCGGGGGACCGGCGCGCCCTCGCCCGGACGATCACCTGCCTGCAGGCCGGGCGGCTCCCGGACGCCGACCGCGCCGCGCTCGCCGACGCCGCGGCGGCCCGCACCGTCCCGGTCCTCGGCATCACCGGCACCGGCGGGTCCGGCAAGTCCTCGCTCACCGACGAGCTGGTGCGGCGGTTCCGCGTCGACCGGCGCGACGGGCTCCGCGTCGCCGTCCTGGCCGTGGACCCGACCCGGCGGCGCGGCGGCGGCGCCCTGCTCGGCGACCGCATCCGGATGAACTCCCTGGACGGCGACCGCGTGTTCTTCCGCTCGCTGGCCACCCGCGGCGCCCGCGAGCTGCCCGACGGCATCGCGGACGCGATCACCGCCTGCAAGGCCGCCGGGTACGACCTGGTGATCCTGGAGACGCCCGGCATCGGGCAGGGCGACGCCGCGATCGTCCCGATCGTCGACACGTCGCTGTACGTGATGACGCCCGAGTTCGGCGCCGCGTCCCAGCTCGAGAAGATCGACATGCTCGACTTCGCCGACGTCGTCGCGATCAACAAGTTCGAGCGGCGCGGGGCGCAGGACGCGCTGCGCGACGTCTCGCGCCAGCTCGTCCGCAACCGGGAGGCGTTCGGCAGCCGCCCCGAGGACATGCCGGTGTTCGGCACCAGCGCCGCGACGTTCGACGACGACGGCGTCACCGCCCTCTACCAGCACCTCGGCGGGCTCCTCGCCGAGCACGGGCTGCCGGCCGCGGACGGCGCGCTGCCGAAGGTCGACACGAAGGTCTCCACCGGCGCCGCCACGATCATCCCGCCGAACCGCGTCCGGTACCTGTCGGACATCGCCGACACCGTCCGCGGCTACCACGCCGACACCGAGCGGCAGATGGCGGCGGTCCGGCGGGTGCAGCGGCTGGAGGAGGTCCGCGCCGAGCTCACCGACGCCGCCGAGGTCGAGGAGCTGCTCGAGCGGGCCCGCCGGGACGTCGACCCCCGCGACGCCGCGCTGCTCGCGGAGTGGCCGTCGGTCGTGGCGTCCTACTCCGGGGACGAGCAGGTCGTGCGGATCCGCGACCGCGAGCTGCGCACGCCGCTGACCCGCGAGTCCCTGTCGGGCAGCCGCATCCCGCGCGTCGCCCTGCCGCGCTTCACCGACCACGGCGAGCTGCTGCGGTTCCTGCGCAACGAGAACCTCCCCGGGAGGTTCCCGTTCACCGCCGGGGTGTTCCCGTTCAAGCGCGACAACGAGGACCCGGCGCGGATGTTCGCCGGGGAGGGCGACCCGTTCCGCACCAACCGCCGCTTCAAGCTCCTGTCGGAGGGGCAGCCCGCGACCCGGCTGTCCACCGCGTTCGACTCCGTCACCCTCTACGGCCGCGACCCCGACGAGCGTCCCGACGTCTACGGCAAGGTCGGCACGTCCGGCGTGTCGATCGCGACGCTGGACGACATGAAGGCCCTCTACGACGGGTTCGACCTGTCCTCGCCCACCACCTCGGTGTCGATGACGATCAACGGCCCGGCGCCGACGATCCTGGCGTTCTTCCTCAACACCGCCATCGACCAGGGCCTCGACCGGTTCCGCGCGGAGGAGGGCCGCGAACCGTCCGGCGCCGAGGCCGCGGAGATCCGCGCGCGGGTCCTGTCGACCGTCCGCGGCACGGTGCAGGCCGACATCCTCAAGGAGGACCAGGGGCAGAACACCTGCATCTTCTCCACCGAGTTCTCCCTGCGGATGATGGGCGACATCCAGGAGTGGTTCATCGCCAACCGCGTCCGCAACTTCTACTCGGTGTCGATCTCCGGCTACCACATCGCCGAGGCCGGCGCGAACCCCATCAGCCAGCTCGCGTTCACGCTCGCCAACGGGTTCACCTACGTCGAGTCCTACCTGGCGCGCGGCATGGACGTCGACGACTTCGCGCCCAACCTGTCGTTCTTCTTCTCCAACGGCATGGACCCCGAGTACAGCGTGCTCGGCCGCGTCGCCCGCCGCATCTGGGCCGTGGCCATGCGCGACCGGTACGGCGCCAACGAGCGCAGCCAGAAGCTCAAGTACCACGTGCAGACGTCCGGGCGCTCCCTGCACGCGCAGGAGATGCACTTCAACGACATCCGCACCACCCTGCAGGCCCTCATCGCCGTCTACGACAACTGCAACAGCCTGCACACCAACGCCTACGACGAGGCCGTCACGACGCCCACCGCCGAGTCCGTCCGCCGCGCCCTCGCCATCCAGATGATCATCAACCGGGAGTGGGGCCTGGCGATGAACGAGAACCCGCTGCAGGGCTCGTTCATCATCGACGAGCTGACCGACCTCGTCGAGGAGGCGGTGCTGACGGAGTTCGATCGGATCAGCGAGCGCGGCGGCGTGCTCGGCGCGATGGAGACCGGCTACCAGCGCGGCCGCATCCAGGACGAGTCGATCCTGTACGAGCACCGCAAGCACGACGGCTCCCTGCCGATCATCGGCGTGAACACGTTCCGCGCCCCGGACGCCGGCGACGGGACGCCCGACACGATCGAGCTCGCCCGCGCCACCGAGGAGGAGAAGCGCTCGCAGCTCGAGCGGGTCCGCGCCCACCGGGCGGCGCACCGGGACGAGTCCGGCGCGGCCCTCGCCGCCCTGCAGGACGCCGCCCGCTCGGGCGAGAACGTGTTCGCCGTCCTGATGGACGCCGCGCGGGTCTGCACCCTCCAGCAGATCACCGACGCGTTCTTCGAGGTCGGCGGCCAGTACCGCCGCAACGTATGACGGCACCGCCCGGAACGGCGGGCGTTCCGCGCGACGACACCGGCCGCCCGGTCCCGGTCCCGGACCGGGTGCGCCGCGTCGTGTCGATCGTCCCGTCCCTCACCGAGACCGTCGCGGCCACCGCGCCCGGCCTGCTCGCGGGCGCCACCGACTGGTGCACGCACCCCGCCGGCCTGGACGTCCCGCGCGTCCGCGGCACCAAGAACCCCGACGTGGACCGGATCGTCGCCCTGCGCCCGGACGTCGTCGTCGGCAACACCGAGGAGAACCGTCCCGCCGACGTCGACGCCCTGCGCGCCGCCGGGGTCCCCGTGTGGATGACGCGGATCCGGACGGTCGAGGAGGCCCTCGGCTCGCTGCGCCGCATGCTCGCCGAGGGCTGCCGCGTCCCCGTCCCGTCCTGGCTGGACGACGCCGCGCGCGCGTGGGCCGCCGTGGTGCCCGGCCCGCCGCGCGCCGCCGTGATCCCGATCTGGCGGCGGCCGTGGATGGTCGTCGGGCGCGACACCTTCACCGGCGACGTCCTCGCCCGCCTCGGCGTCGCGAACGTCTACGCGGACCACCCGGAGCGGTACCCGAAGATCCCGATCGGCGAGCTGAACGCGTCGGGCGCCGACCTCGTCGTCCTGCCGGACGAGCCGTACCGGTTCACCGCCGACGACGGCCCCGAGGCGTTCCCCGGCCTCGACTGCGCCCTCGTCGACGGGCGGCACCTCACCTGGTACGGGCCGTCGCTGGTCGACGCGCCGCGCGTCCTGGCGGAGCGGCTGGCCCGCTGACCCGTGCCGCGGCGGTCAGGGCGCCGCCGCCCGCCGGTGGTGCGCGACGGCGACGGCCGCGGTCGGCAGCCCGTCCGCCGTCGTCACGTCCACGCCGGTCAGCGCGTGCACGCGGGCCAGCCGGTTGTCGACGGTGTTGGGGTGCACGCCCAGCGCGCGGGCCGCGCCGCGCCGGTCGAGGTCGTGCGCGAAGTACGCCGGCAGCGTCTCCCACAGTTCGGCGCGGCCCGCCAGCGGCGCCATCGCCGCGAGCAGGACGGGCGCGGCCCGCGAGTCGGCGCCGAGGTGGTACTCCAGCGCCACGTCCGCCAGCCGGTACGCGCCGGGCGGGCGGCCGGTGCCGCGCACGATCCGCAGGACCCGGCGCGCCGCCGCGGCCGCCTCCGGCGCCTCCCCGGGCGCCCGGATCGTCTCGGCGGCCAGCGTCACCGGCCCGCCCGCCGCCCGCCCGACCCGCTCGGCGAGCACCCCGGCGTCCACCTCGGCGTCCAGCGCCCCGGTGAGCAGGAGGACGCCGCCGGACGCGCGCAGGTCGGCGGGCGGCTCGGCCCCGTAGAGCCGCTCCAGGGCGTCCAGGATCCGCCGGGCCCGCCGGTGCGCCGTGACGCGCCGCGCCGCCGGGTCCACCTCGTCCGCGGCGGCGGGCGGCGGCTCCCGCGGCAGCTCGACGACCACGAGGGTGAGCCGGGCGGGCACCTCGCCCTGGAAGTGCGCGACCAGCGGGGACGGGTCCCCGGCGAGCAGCGCGGACACGACCCGGGCGCCGTCGCGGGCGTACTCGGCGGCCGCGGTGCGGGCGTGCTCGTCGTACCCCGCGGCGCCCGCCTCCTGGAGGACGTCGTTCACGTCGTGGGCGCGCCGCATCGCGGGGGCGAGCGCCGCCGGCTCGTCCGCGAGGGCCGGGCCCAGCTCGTCCCACAGCACGTTCAGGCAGCCGTGCAGCGCCCGGATGTACTCCTGGAAGGGCACCCCCTCCGCCGCGCGCTCGCGGGCCCGTTCCCGGACGAGGCGCAGGTACTCCTCGCGGATCTCGCGGTCCAGCAGGGACCCGAGCATGAGCCGCAGCGTCAGCCGGCACGTGCTCGCCATGATCGTCTGGAGCTGGAGGGGGATCCGGTCCCCGTACAGCGGCGAGCGCGCGGCGTAGTCCGCGACCACCGTGCGCGCCAGCGTCGGCACGCGGGGTTCCAGCCGCCGCACGACCTCGGCGTAGCGCTCGGTCACGCGCCCCTCCGTTTCTGTGAATCGTCACAGCATATTGAGCCGTACGCTGTGCCGGATCCAGATGGTGAGGGCCGTTCCGCGTCGCGAGCCTGGTGTGCACGTGGAAGGAGGCCACTTTCTTGCCTGACACCGGCTTGTCCCCGACCGTGCTGTACGAGGCGGCGCGCGGCGTCGCCACGATCACCCTCAACCGTCCCGAGCGCCGCAACGCGCTGTCCCGCGAGCTGTCGCACGCCCTGACCGCCGCCCTGGAGGAGGCCGCGGGCGACCCCGCCGACCGCGCCGCCCCGGACGTCGCGGCGTCCGGCGTCTTCGTGCCCGCGACCGCCGCCGACGGCACCCCGTACGAGGTGCCCGGCCTGCCCTACCGGTCCGTTCGGTACGGGCGGCACGCCGCGCCCGGCCGCGTCCCGGCCCTCGGCGAGCACCACGACGTCACCGGCCACAAGATCTGGACGTCGCACGGGCTGCAGGCGAACATGATGTTCCTGCCGCACCGACCCCGACGCGCCGCGCCACCGGGGCCTGTCGTACGTCCTGCTGCCGCTGGACGGCGGCGGCGTGGACATGCGCCCGATCCGGCAGATCACCGGCGGCGCGGGCTTCTGCGAGGAGTTTCTCGACGGCGCGGTCGCCCCGCTGTTCAACGTGATCGGCGGGGTGAACGGCGGCTGGCGCGTCGCGATGACGACCCTCGGCGCGGAACGCGCGGGGGAGATCACCGGGCGGTACTTCGGCTACCGCCGCGAGTTCGAGGCCCTCGTCGGGCGGCTGCGCGCGCGGGGGCGGCTGGGCGACCCGCACGTCCGGCGGGCGCTGGCCGCGGCGTACGTCCGCGTGGAGCTGATGCGGTTCACCGGCCGGCGGGTCGCCGACGAGATGGCGGCGGGCGGGGACGTCTCCGCGCTGCTCGCCGTCGACGAGATCAACTGGTCGGAGTACCACTGCGACTTCGGGTCGCTGGCGCTGGACGCGCAGGGCCCGGCCGGGCTGCTGCGGCCGCCCGGCGACGGCTACCCGGTCGACGGGTTCCAGCAGGTGATGCTGGGCAGCCGGGGCCGCCGGATCGCCCGCGGCGCCAACCAGATCCAGCGCGACATCATCGCCGAGCGCGTCCTCGGGCTGCCCCGGTGTGGCGCCGCGCGCCCCGGCCGCACGGACGGCCGGGGCCCGCGGCGCCCGCGGGGTCGGGGCCCGTCAGGCGCGGGGCCCGCCCGCCACGTAGATGACCTGCCCCGAGACGAACGAGGCGTCGTCGCTCACCAGGAACGCGACCGTCCCGGCGATGTCCTCCGGGCGGCCGACGCGGCGCACCGGGATCTCCTTGGCCGCCGCGGCCTTGAAGTCCTCGAAGTCGACGCCGACGCGGGCGGCGGTCGCGGCGGTCATCTCGGTCTCGATGAAGCCGGGCGCGATCGCGTTCGCGGTCACCCCGAACTTGCCGAGCTCGATCGCGAGGGTCTTGGTGAAGCCCTGCAGGCCCGCCTTGGCCGCCGAGTAGTTCACCTGCCCGCGGTTGCCGAGCGCCGACACCGACGACAGGTTCACGATGCGGCCCCAGCCCGCCTTCGTCATGTGCTCCTGCGCGGCGCGGCTCATCAGGAACGAGCCCCGCAGGTGCACCGAGATGACCGAGTCCCAGTCGTCGTCGGTCATCTTGAACAGCAGGTTGTCGCGGGTGATGCCGGCGTTGTTCACCAGCACGACGGGCGGGCCCAGCTCGGCCGCGATCCGGGTCACGGCGGCGGCGACGGCGGCCGAGTCGGCGACGTCGACGCCCACGGCGAGCGCCGTCCCGCCGTCCTTCGCGATCGTCTCGACGGTGCCCGCGCAGGCGGCTTCGTCGAGGTCGCAGACCGCGACGGCGAAGCCCTCGCGGGCCAGCCGGACGGCGACGGCGGCGCCGATGCCGCGCGCGGCCCCGGTGACGACGGCGACCCGCGGGCCGGTGGGGGTGTCGGTCATGGTGGGCCTCCCGTTCAGACCTGGATGTCCTTGGCGATGATGGTCTTCAGCACCTCGCTGGTGCCGCCGTAGATCCGGGTGACCCGGGCGTCGGTGTACAGCCGCGCGATCGGGTACTCCAGGATGTAGCCGTAGCCGCCGTGCAGCTGCAGGCACTTGTCGACGACGCGCTGCTGCACCTCGGTGCAGAAGAGCTTGGCGACGGCGGCGTCGGCGGGGGTGAGCTCCCCGGCGTCCAGCGCCTCGATCGCGCGGTCGATCAGGGAGCGGGCGGCCTCCACCTCGGTGGCGCACTCGGCCAGGACGAACTTGGTGTTCTGGAACGAGGACACGGTCTTGCCGAAGACGGTGCGCTCCTGCACGTACTTGCGGGCGAACTCGACGGCGGCGGCGGCCGACGCGTAGGAGCTGGTGGCGATCCCGAGCCGCTCCTCGGCGAGGTTGTGGGTGAGGTACTCGAACCCGCGGCCCTCCTCGCCGAGCAGGTCCTCGACGGGGACGCGCACGTCGCTGAACGACAGCTCGGCGGTGTCGGAGCTGCGCAGCCCGATCTTCTCCAGCTTGCGGCCGACCGCGTAGCCCTCGCTCTTGGTGTCGACGACCAGGATCGACAGGCCGGCGCGGCGGTTCTCGGGGGTGGCGGGGGAGGTGCGGGCGACGACCAGCATCCGGTCGGCGAGGACGCCGCCGGTGATGAACGTCTTGGCGCCGTTCAGGACGTAGTGGTCGCCGTCGCGCTTCGCGGTGGTCTGGATGCCGGCGAGGTCGGAGCCGGTGCCCGGCTCGGTCATCGCGATGGCGGTCATCATCTCGCCGGAGATGAACGGCGGCAGCCACCGCTTCTTCTGCTCCTCGCTCGCGTACTTGAGCAGGTAGGGCAGGACGAGGTTGACGTGGACCCCGTAGCCGCCGAAGCTCACCCCGGCGCGGGCGCACTCCTCGGAGACGACGGCCTGGTACTTGAAGCTGGTCTCGCCGGCGCCGCCGTACTCCTCGGGCACCTGGATGCCGAACACGCCCAGCTCGCCGAGCTTGTTGTAGAAGTCGCGGGGCGGGTGCCCGGCGGCCTCCCACTCCTCGTAGTAGGGCGCGACCTCGGCCTCGATGAAGTCCCGGATCGTGTCCCGGAAGGCCTCGTGGTCCTCGTTGAACAGGGTGCGGCGCACGCTGTGCCCCTTTCGCGGTAACTGCGGATCGCGTCACCGGCGGAACGCCGGCTGTTTTCGAACTTCGTTCTAGAACGGCATTGTAGCGTTCGCGACCGGTGCGCTCCGCCCTCGGACGTGCGGCGGGCCTGGCGCGCGGGACCGGCCCGCATGACCCGGCGGTCGTACGCGCGACGCTCGACGCGTCCCGAGGCTCCGTCAAGGGGGCGGGCCCCTGCCGGGGGTCGGGGGGCGCCGCCGGCCGAGTGCCGCTCCGCCGCCGGTTCTTGTGCGGGCGCGCTTCACCGGGGCGCGGGTCGTCCGGGAATGGATCGATCACGTTCCGAACGAGTGCTTGTGAATTACCACCGGCCGTCGTACGGGCGTCGTTCAGGAAAGGTTCGCGCGGCGGGGGCTTCGGTTCCTGGCCGGACCAGGACACGGCCGCCGGTTGCGCGGGCGGGCGCGATGTGCCGGGACGCGCGCGGCGCCGCGCCGCGCGTCAAGATCGGGGCACGGGCGGGTCATGGGGACGTCCCGGAACATGAAAAGCGGCGCCGGGTGGATACGGGGGC